>JBCCDM010000785.1:0-1001 GCA_039030795.1 Cyanobacteria bacterium P01_A01_bin.84 | reverse complement strand
TTGAAAGCATTACACCACATCCCTCACATTAAAATTAGGGCATGTTTTTTTGTTAGTAAAATCTCGATGGCCATAAATTGTTAAGTCCGGAAATATATTAAGTAAAATATTATATAAATTCCCTAGCGACTCAAATTGCTTTGCTGTAAACACATCATCTCCGATTAAACAGACACCAATCGATCCGGTATTTTGCCCCTTACAATGCGCCCCGATTTTCTCAACAGGCCGGCCATTTTCAACAAGTCCATTTCGATAAATCACATAATGATAGCCAATATCAGACCAGCCTCGTTGCTTATGCCAGTTTCTTATATCTTTGACACTCACATCTCTATCATTTGGTGTGGCTGAACAATGGGTGATTAATTTGGTAATTGAACGCATATTATTCATCATGATTTATTTTATCAAGAGCCCGATCAATTTTACTTTCAATCCTATTACTCTGCGATTGTAAATTTCTGACATTCTCACTGATATATTCGATCTTCGATTCAGTGCTGGTGATTCTTTGCATTAACAGTGAGTTGTCACGAATCCGTTCTGACTTCCATAATTCTAATTTCTCAATTCTATCTGAATGGCTGGTGGTTACGTGATCAATAGTTGAGACCCAATAAATAAAGCCAGCAAATTGAATTATCACTACAATCAACACGGAAATATTAATATGCTTATCTATTTTCCAATTATTTGTCATTTATTTATCCTAAATTAAAAATTCCAATTGCCGCGGAAGCTCATATAATGCAAGGTTAGGTTGACAGCTCCACCGCTAAAATTACCACCTGCGGGCGTTAATATTATATTCGTATCACTAAAATATGGAGTTGGTGTTGCAACGCCAATATTGGTTGAATCTAAGGCAATGCCAATGCCAGAACCAAATTTACCAGCTGATGCACCACATTCCTGGCGGTTGACTGCCAGCGTGCTTGACTTAACTTTTGTTTGTATGGTGTGGCTAGCTCTCGAAGCGCTAAGTAGAGGAAAGGGGG
>JBCCDM010000784.1:0-1001 GCA_039030795.1 Cyanobacteria bacterium P01_A01_bin.84 | reverse complement strand
TTTTTGTCCCGTTTACTATCAAATTATTCAGCGGAGGGGTAATGGATGGGCGTTTAAGCATGGCGAACCTTTTATTAACTTATTTAACGCCCCCACCTTGTCACCCGAAGAAGAGTTTAAAGCTTTTGGTACTTCAATGAAAAAGGTAGCCGTCGAACTGTTCCGCATAAACGGTGGAAAGCAGGGTTATTATATTGCGAACATTTTAGATAAAAAGTATTACTACTGTGGAGTTAAGTGGAAGGATGTAAAGCTGAAACTAAAGGAATTAGGGATAGGTAAACCTGACCCAATTTAATAAGACTTAACTACTTTTTATACTTGGAATAAATTGATGTTTAGAGTGTGCTTTCTCTAATCCCTCTGTCAAAATAAAGAGGGAGGGAGTGAGAGAGAGAGGGAGTGAGGGAGAGGTAATTAGATGGGGTTTTTTGACCCCAACCAATTACTAGCACCGTGCAGACGGTGGGGTTTTGACCCTCCTAACTTGACGATAAAATTTAGCTTGTTTCTAACTGGTAACTTTTATACTGATAGTTAAATAAATTTTACATGACGCTTGCATCTGCGACACGTATTGCTTTTCAATACAATTGGTGGTCTGAGATTACAAATAGCGAATGGAGATTGTATATTTAAGCGAACGGGAATACAGCGGTATATACGCTGCTTCTTTTGGATTAAGAAACAAGGAAATTGCTAATCGTTTTGGAGTAAGTAAAAGAACGGTGGAGCATTGAATGGGTGGGGCCTACATTGGATTAGGAATGCTTTTGTATTATATTTGGGTTTATACAAAAACTGATATCATTGTTGAGCCTGCATAAACTATTAAAAAAAAATGCAACAGCCATCAGCATGCCCATATTTAATTCCCGCTCTTGACGCAGTTAAAATAAGCGGTCAATGTAATATGTTTAACCCTGATTGTGTTATTCAAGTAATGCGCGACTTAGATTACATCGAACAAGCTGATTGGTTAAAAGCTAATTTAGATAGTT
>JBCCDM010000783.1:0-1002 GCA_039030795.1 Cyanobacteria bacterium P01_A01_bin.84 | reverse complement strand
GGCATATACCCATGAGGAATATGTTGATAAGGAACTCGCTTATATTCAAAACCGTTCGCCGATTGGTTTTGTCTTTACTCTGGGTACGACAATGGGCTTTATTGTCGGGATTGTAATTGTTTATCAAGTGCTTTCTACCGATGTCAACGACCATATGGCAGAATATGCCACGTTTAAAGCGATGGGCTATAAAAATTCCTACCTGTTGTTTGTGGTGTTTGAAGAAGCCCTAATTCTGTCTTTGGCTGGCTTTATTCCCAGTACATTTTTGGCAATGGGGCTATATCAACTCACCGCAGCAGCAACCGCTTTACCGATTGTCTTACCTATATCTAGAGCGATTACAGTTCTTATTCTGACGATCGTGATGTGTGGTGTCTCTGGTGCGATCGCAACTCGTAAACTCCAGTCAGCCGATCCTGCCGATATTTTTTAATCAAAGCTATTAGCTTTTGAGTATATCTGCATATATATTTGATTACCAACATACTAATTTATATTTAGCTAATGGCTTTTTATAGATGAAAAACAAATATTTAATTTCTTTGTTAACTAGTAGTATCCTAGCTTGTTCTATTTCTCCTGTATGGGGACAAGAAAACGCTGCAACAGCAATAACCTTTTCTTGTGAAGATAACAACGTTACTCCGATTACTGTAGCCAAAAATGAAGAAGGACAAACAGAAACTGTTTTCTACTGGAAAGAAGAAGCTTTAAAAGGCAAAATTTTGACTGAAGTTACTCCGATAGAACTTTGCAAGAATGTTGCAGAAAAATTAAATATAGAAATGTTTATCTTTCAAATTAATTAATTACATTTAATTGTCAATTATCCATTGTCCATTATCAATTTTAAAAAAGCCATGAACAACCAACCAGTAATCAATATCCACAACCTAGATCATACCTTTGGTCAAGGCGAACTCAGAAAACAAGTATTGTTTAACATTAACCTAAAAATAAATCGCGGCGAAATAGTTTTAATGACAGGACCTTCGGGTT
>JBCCDM010000782.1:0-1010 GCA_039030795.1 Cyanobacteria bacterium P01_A01_bin.84 | reverse complement strand
GAGTTACCAAATCTAAATCTTGAAAAACAGAATGAAATACCAGCGTGGACTTAGCTGGAATCGGAAAAAGGTTTTCTTTTGACCATGATTGAGAGTCAGGAAATCCTATATTTAAAGAAACTGTTTCAGGTAAAAGATCGCAAAATTCAGAATCTTGAGCAGAGCCACAATAAAGCAAATGTTTGCCTAAATTCCAAAACTTAGGTTCAGGTTTTGTCTTAGGAATTATACCAACAATTTGTTGTTTTTCACCAGAACTTAGTTCAGAAGTTTCAAGCTTATCAGAGGCTGAATCGGCAGTAACATCAATAGTAGTGATAGTATTTTGTTTTTCAGTAGAACTATCATCATTTTTGCGCTCAGTGTACTCTTTTTTCAAACGTTTGGCTTCAGCGAAAGAAACTGGATTACCTGCCTTTGCCATTTCCACAATTTCAGTACGTAATTGCTCTGGCATACTTGGCGCAGACAACAAATAGAGAACGGAAACGTTAATTCCAACATCAGCAATCTGTTCTTTTTGTTCGCCAAAAGTTTCCCAAACGCGCATAAAATGTAAAGCAGTTGAATAGTGGCATTTAATCTCATTCTCTACCCATGTCATAAATTCTCCATGCTGAAGTCTTTGCTTTACTCTATGTAATCTTTCACCTGTTTCTATTATTCCTTCAACAGTTCGCTTCATAAGAGACTTAATCTCTTTAGTTTCTTGAAGCAAAAACTCAGCAGTTGTCTGGTCTAAAGATGTATAGTCAAATGCTGAAAGTTCAGAATTACCTACGAAAGAATTAACTGCATTTTTGAGTTTATTTTTATCTAGGGGTTTAGAGATAGAATCTATTAGCCAATCGTATTTACTTTTGATTTGCTCTAATTCACGATCGCTTTTATGAGCAGAAATCAAAATCCCTTTTGTATTCGTATTATCGCGGTCGATTTCCTTAACTAATTCATCTCCCATAAGATCGGGAAGAATTATATCAATAAAAGCAAAAGTTTTTTTTCCTTGT
>JBCCDM010000781.1:0-1017 GCA_039030795.1 Cyanobacteria bacterium P01_A01_bin.84 | reverse complement strand
TATCCTAATCCCCCATCCCCAATTCCTCGAACCAATAACCTAACAGGGACAAAAATTAATTAGAACGACTATATCTCACTTCGTTATTTCTTTTTTGCCTATAAAAATAAAACGGGGACAGGTTCTGATACAAATGAGAATAATTCCTATTTGCGATCCGAACCTGTAGTTATATCCCCAAGTTGTGAAAAATATAAATGAGTAGGAAATTTTAAAGTCAAATCTATATTGCGATCCGAACCTGTAGTTATATCCCCAAGTTGTGAAAAATATAAATGAGTAGGAAATTTTAAAGTCAAATCGATTTATTATGATTACAAGCCAAAATACTAGTACAAATCAATCTATCGACATCACCACACTTTATACTCATGTACGTAAATACCACTCAAGCAGCATCTTTACTAAACATATCCCCCAGTAGATTACGTCAGTTATTGCAGAAAGGAAGAGTTCGAGGGGCTTATAAAACTGGTAAATTTTGGCTCATTCCTCTCTATGATGGTCTACCCTACGTTGAAAAGACTAGAAGAGGACAAGCGGGGACTTGGAAAACAGTAAAAAAGCCTCGGAAAACCACGGTTCACATTAACAGCAATAGGATTAGACAGAATATTAAAAAAAATAAGACAGAAAGACAACCTGCGATCGCAGTAAGGTGAAAAGAGAAACATTACGTACACGAGTTAGAAATACCAGTACCCTGTAAGATAATTTACAATCCAGACAAGCCATTAGATTGTGGTGCCAGGGTTTGGATTGAGATTTTAAATTTTGATCTGGACTTAATTGCTGGTTAGTTTAGTTTTATTGTTGCTTTTACTTTGATGTTTTCTTATAAAGTTCCCATCGCTATAGTTACCACTGTGGCGTTACTGCGATCGCCTATAGTCATAACTCAAGATCGATGAAGAAATACATCAAATATATTTTGATATTTCTTACGATCTTTGTAACGGTCGTTGGTTGTAGTTTTACTTCTACGGCTGATATTGCCAAGAATATCACTGTCAAAAT
>JBCCDM010000780.1:0-1027 GCA_039030795.1 Cyanobacteria bacterium P01_A01_bin.84 | reverse complement strand
AGCAATACAGTATCTTCTACAACCATAGTTTCTACTAGCTCTTGATTGTGGTAAATATCTACCTGAATGTCCAACAATTCTCCGCCTACACCACATTGAATTTGAGAAGCAAAGTATAAAAGCTCAATCATATTGTTAAATTCTTTAAATATAAAAAGTCAATTAAAAATACACCCAATGTACTTTGATAGGTAATTATCTTGTGTCTTTTAGCTGTATTATTCAATATGATTACTTAGTTACATAGATGTTAGGTAAATTTAAAATAAAGAGTTCATTGTTTTCTTTTAAGTTTAGATAAATCTGATTAGATCGGTTTTGAAAATAACGGTATTTGTATCTATGAGAAAACAATGTGATGTTTAATATTTTTGGGGTTTTCAATCTAATATCATTTCAGTTTTTAACCAAGACACATAATTTATTGGTTTTAGCTCTTAGCTATTAGCTTTTAGCTATGAGTTACAGCGGTGTGCAAACAAGCTAAGTACAGTTATAAGTTCCAATCTCAATGAACAAGCAAAATAAGTGTACTTAATAAACCTGAACACCGCTATATCTGTCTCAATCAAAAAGTAAACTGATCTAACCGTGATTTAGACTAAATTCCCAGCAAAAGGCAGCGAAGGGTATTCCCTCAACTGCCTTTTGCTGTAAACAACCACCAGGCTTGAATTAGATCCAGGTTTTAAAATATTCTGTTTGTTTTGCGATTGTCTATCAGTTTCTAGTTTTATTTGGCAGTTGTTCTTCTTGTATACTTTTTCTTTGCGTCTTACGTCCCATCGGAATACACATTGGAGTATCAGCTAGGGGATCGGGTACGATACGGCATTCTAGATTAAATACATCCCGCACCATTTCTTCTGTCATTACCTGTTGGGGGGTTCCCGTAGCGTAGACTTTACCCTGCTGTACGGCTACCAAGTAATCCGCATAGCGACAAGAAAGATTGAGGTCGTGCAGAATCATGACGATGGTTTTACCTTTGTTTGACTGAAGTTCGTCTAGCAAATCTAATAAATCT
>JBCCDM010000779.1:0-1030 GCA_039030795.1 Cyanobacteria bacterium P01_A01_bin.84 | reverse complement strand
GTCAAAGTTGTAGTTTGGAGGCATCTTTTCAAGAACAGCTAGAGGCTTACCATTATCATCAAAACCAGTTGCTAAGATAACAGGTTGTCCTGTACTACGAACTGTCAAACCTACACGAGAAGCGTTAGCTTTTAAAATTCTCTTAGGTTGGTCATTAGACAGGTTGATGTCGCTCGACTTAGGAAAAGCTTCGCCAGAGTAAAGTCTAGGCTGTAATGCCATAAGTAATTCTTCCCTGTAGTTGTTAACTACATAAGTAACTAAATTTTCGTTCTGAGATGATTCCAGTAAATCTATCTGTATCTTCCAAATAGCGCTGGAATCATCCAAGCGCCGAAAAGCTATTTTCTGCTCTTCAATGCCTACAGGAAAGTAAAAGGTGAAGATTTCAAGGTCTTTCCTATAGGAGAATCTTTTGGGGTTGTAAATATTAGTTCCTTTGGAGTCTACAAAAGCAGGAGCGATCGCTCCTTTTAAATATTCATTGTTTTTATAGTTTGATAAGTAATGCTTGATTCTAAAAACTTCGCCAGAAACTATTTTAGAAAAGCTCCAATCTTTTTTTACAAAATAAGTTCCCAGAATATTCCAAGTCATACACTGAAGTTAGAAATATCATCTATCTTTTTCTCAATTCGTTGCAAGTCTTGCTGTACAGCGTCAACACTTTCACCTATGTACTTCCAGACTCTAAGTTGTATGTCACGGTGCCATCTAGGGAAAGTAAATTCTAATCCGTACTGCTTATAATCGTAGTTTCGTAAGTCAATTAAGATAGGTCTAGATAGTCCTATTCTCCAGTGGCTAATCCC
Source organism: Cyanobacteria bacterium P01_A01_bin.84 (assembly GCA_039030795.1). Lineage (GTDB taxonomy): Bacteria > Cyanobacteriota > Cyanobacteriia > Cyanobacteriales > Nostocaceae > JBCCDM01. Next base: position 218 of record JBCCDM010000779.1, on the reverse strand, counting down.
TGTGAATTGTCGTGAAACGAAGGCTCCGGAATACATAAAACCTTGAGCATACCCCGCCAGCCACCATCTATTCTTGGCTGATTTACTATCGATTAAAGCTACATATAAAGGCGATGCAGTTTTAAATAAAATTGGTTTAATAGGGACTAATATTTTTTTTTAGAATCAGAACTTATTAAAGCTTTTCTTCTAACATTTTTAATTTGCTGCCAGTTACG
>JBCCDM010000778.1:0-1038 GCA_039030795.1 Cyanobacteria bacterium P01_A01_bin.84 | reverse complement strand
GCTCGTATTGGTAGTCAATTCGATATTGCAAGTCCAAAGTAAATACTTCTATAAATTCATTATGTAAGTCTTCACTAATTGTATTTTCTTGGGCGAGTCTTGCGTCTATTTCACGATGTTTCTTAGCGTATTCGGCGCTTACAATAGCAAACTTATTCTGTAATTCAGCTACAAGTTTCTCTTTTTCATTTACTAGAATCACAAGTTCAGAAACTTCCTTAGAAACTTCTGTTAATTTGACAGTTTTATTAGTTAATTTAGTTTCTAATTTTCTAAGCTCTACATTCTTAGTTTCAATAATTCCATCTGATTCTATTCTTAATTCTGACTCTGTCATTCGTGTACTGATTGCAGATACTGTAGTGGCTGTAGCTCCCATTAATCCTAGTGCTAAGGATAAGTTTTTAACCCCATCATTTGAGTTTGTTAAGTAGAGTCCTAATGATAAACCCGCAGCAATAAATCCACCTACAGTAATAGGTAGGGAAGAATTTTTAGACATGATAATTACCTTTTATAAGTAGGTGGGCACAAATAAATACAACTATGTAACAGATTGTAAATATCGTTAAAAGGCAGTGGGCAGTGGGCAGTAGGAAGTGTACTTAATTTAAGTGCTAAGTAGGTGGGAACAAATAAATATAAACTATGTAATATATTGTAATTAGGGCTGAAACTCTTACCCCGACTGCCTACTGCCGATTGCCTACTGCCTGCCCTAATGACAATTTTCAACACCAACCTACTTAGTGTTTATCAGTTGTAGTAAATACACTACTTTTACTGTTCACCCTCTAATAAAAACGATTCGATTTTCTCTCTATCACGAGCGTTCTTATTATCAGCTTGTTCGATTTGAATCATTAATGCTTCGTTGTTAGCATATTGTTTATGTAACCTTAAATCCCATTCTTGACGAATAGGTTCTGTAAGGGAAATGACACCTTGAGTTCTAATGATTTGTTGCTCTAATAATTCTTCATTCTCTTCAAGTTTTGATTGAGCGACTTTAAACTTAGTATCAGCAATCTGGTAGTT
>JBCCDM010000777.1:0-1039 GCA_039030795.1 Cyanobacteria bacterium P01_A01_bin.84 | reverse complement strand
TATAACATGATGAGCTAGATTACTGTAATTACTATAATTCACTTGTTCCCATAAATACTGTATAGATATTGAGAACTTGATAATAATTTTTGAACAGAATTTGGGAATACTAGATTCTGTAAGATTAAAATTTTGTTAATATGAATTAGTATTGTTGGTTATTCGATTAATAAATAACTCTACAACGGTTCAAAAACTCTGGGATATCGTGCTATTTAGAGAAAATAAACAAAAGGATGAAGAGGGATATTTAAAATTAATTTAAGAAAATATAATTAATTTTGAACTGTGAATTGTAAATTGGAGCAAAGTAACTGACCTTCTCAGGCTTATCTGGGAAAGTCAGTAAAAGGAACAAGTCCTAATATCTAATTGTTTTTGAATCTAATGTTTATGATTGCGGGGACAATTCTGTAAATCTTGTTTAATCAAAGTTTCACTCATTTGCTTGAGAGTATCATCTTTGGGCGTTAAACCAATCCAAGTTTCCACCATTTGAGGATCGAAACCAACTTCTCGTCGTTCTTCTACCTGAATTAAAGGACGACGAATTAGTAATGGATCTTCCAGCATTAAGGCTAATGCGTTTTCAGCATTAAGCTTCTCTGGAAGAATTTCACCAGATTTGACCCTAGGAGCAGCACGGTTAAACCATTCCGAGACTGGAAGGTTTCCAAAAAATAACCGTAAATTCTCTGATGTCCAAGGATGAGTGAGCAAATTGTAAGTTTCTAACTCATGTCCAGCAGCAGCTATTAAAGTTTTTTGCTTTGTATTATTTTTACAACCAGGTTTTTCGTAAAAAATTACTCTTACCATTTCACTATTTTCCTATAAATTAACCCTTCAGATAGGAAATCGCAGTTCAACCCTCTTACGACTTACGCACTCGCAACGAAAAATAAGGCTTTGGGATTACCAGTAGTTTGCCAAGCGAACTTTGCGGGTTGTTTGTGAAGAGAAAAACTTTCTTCTCCCCCTGCTCCCTCCGCTTCCTCTCTCTTGGTGCGCATTCCCTAGCGCTTTGAAAAAGCGCTAG
>JBCCDM010000776.1:0-1046 GCA_039030795.1 Cyanobacteria bacterium P01_A01_bin.84 | reverse complement strand
GTTGCGGCTGGTAAGAGAAGTTCGGCAGCGCTAAGGTTAATGTTGGTGGGGGCAATCGCTATGCCGTATATTGTTTCGGGGTAAATAAATAATGGTTCTTCGTCAATTATGGCATTGTAGACAGTTTGTTCGAGTGATTCGGGGTCTATACCCATAAACTGAGTAAGACTTGCTTGCGGGTCCATATCAACTAGCAAAACTCGGCGTTTATTGGCGGCAAGGTGGTAGCCCAGGTTGTGGGTAAGAGTGGTCTTGGAAACGCCCCCGGATTGGTTAAATAACGTGATGATGCGGCTCATGGTACGGTAGTTGATGCTTGGATTGTTGCGATGTTGGGATAATTATAATACCTGCGGATAACGTTATCCGCTTTTTATCTGGAGCCGGAATGATTCGAGAACAGTTGGGGCGTTTATCATCATATAAACCCTGTAATTATTGTTCTGGTAATCGCTTCAAAATTTTTGTCTTCTTGATATATTAGAAGTGGTTAACTGAGAAAGGGGTAGAAGCCTTTAAAAATCAATGCCTGCAAAGGATGTTTTTCACGATAATGTAAAACGTGCATTAGAAAAAGATGGGTGGTTAGTTACCGACGAGCAATTTTTTATTCGCTCGGGTGGCGTAGAAATTTATGTTGATATTGGAGCAGAAAAAATTATTGCAGCAGAGCGTAGTGGTGAAAAAATAGCTGTAGAAGTAAAAAGTTTTCTTGGTTATTCAACCATTACAGAATTTCACGGAGCAGTAGGACAGTTTATTAATTATCGCTCGATTTTAGAAGAAGAAGAACCGGAACGAATTTTATATTTAGCAATTCCGATAGATGTATACAGAACCTTTTTTCAGTTACCTTTTACACAAAAGATTATTAAACAAAATAATATTAGTTTAATTGTTTACGAGCAAGAAGAGGAGGTAATTATAGAATGGCTAAGGTAGACGAATATCGAGATTACATTAAAAGAATACTAACAGAATTTAGTAATTATAAAAGTCTAAATGAAGAAGTAGAAGCACAAATAATTTTTGATACTGAAAACGAC
>JBCCDM010000775.1:0-1051 GCA_039030795.1 Cyanobacteria bacterium P01_A01_bin.84 | reverse complement strand
TTGATGTTTACTTTGCTCCCTCACCCCAACCCACCATAGATAAAATAGAATTAGGTTTACTAGGACGACTTGCTGATACAACAGCGTTGTTTGAACCCTATCGAAATGCAGTTAAAATCGCGGAAATCCGTAGCTGCATGAATAAACTGTTCTATATAATTGCTGATATTGAACGTCAAAACAGAAGAGATAATATTCCCACAGTAGAAAGTGAACTTCCTCAGCTATGGATATTATCGCCCACCGCATCTAGATCAATATTGGATAGTTTCAACGCTATTCCAGATGAGGAAAATTGGGGTGAGGGAATATATTTCCTTGGTCAATCTCTGAAAACTGCAATTATCGTCATCCATCAGCTACCCCGTACATCAGAAACATTATGGCTACGACTTTTAGGTAAAGGAACAGTACAAAAACAAGCTATTAAGGAATTAATTGCATTATCTCCGGATAATCACTTACGTTCCAAAGCGATTGATTTAGTATTGAGCTTAAGAAATATTCTAGAAATCAATCAAAATGAAAACCAAAATATAGATGAAGAGGACAGGGAATTAATTATGGCTTTACATCCAATTTACTTACAAAAATTAGAAGAAGCTAAGCAAGAAGGAATTCGACAAGGACTTAAAACAGAACGTTGTACAATTATCGAAAACTTGTTACAAGTACGCTTTGATTCTTTAGATGAAGAGTTAAATGCAATTATTGAACCAATATCAAGATTAACACCCCAAGAATTTACTTCTTTATTGCTACAGTTATCTCGTGAGGAATTATTAAAGAGGTTTAGTAATCAATGATATAAGATTAGTCTATGCCCATTTTACAAATCGGTGAAAACAATATGAAATATTGTTTCCGCTTGAATCCTGCTATGATTCAATATATTCTGTTGTTTCAGGCATTAACCCTCTTTTGTCACTTCCGGAAAGGTAATAGCTGTAAGCCTTTCAGAGATTGAGTTTCAGATTTTTATAGTTAGGCTTCTAATCATGTTAGAAAATAAAACCTCAAATATCGATTGGATAAGGCTTACAGTTTTTCA
>JBCCDM010000774.1:0-1052 GCA_039030795.1 Cyanobacteria bacterium P01_A01_bin.84 | reverse complement strand
TGTATATAGAACGTATTCCTAACAGAAACTCTCCCCCAGCGGTGCTGCTTCGCGAGTCATATCGCGAGGACGGAAAAGTTCGTAAACGTACCCTTGCAAATCTTTCAAAACTACCAACAGAGACAGTAGATGATTTAAAAATTCTACTTAAAGGAGGTAAAGCAGTAGAAGATTTAGAAGAGACATTTAAAATTATTCGTAGCCGTCCTCATGGTCATGTAGCAGCAACTTTATCGAGTTTAAGAAAGTTAGGTTTACACAATTTAATTGATAGTTCAAATAGTAGAATAAGAAGAATAGTTGAGGCTATGATAGTTGCGCGTATTGTCAATCCAGCCTCAAAGTTAGCAACAGCGAGGGGTAAGAACAGAGAAACTTTTTTCTCAAGTTTAGGGGAAATTTTAGGATTAGAAGGAGCGGATGAAGATGAATTGTATTTAGCAATGGATTTTTTGCTAGAACGTCAGGAAGATATTGAAAATCATCTAGCTAAAATTCATCTAAAAGAAGGATGTTTAGTTTTGTACGATGTAAGTTCGACATATTTGGAAGGAAAAGCTTGTCCGTTAGCTAGATATGGTTATAACCGTGATAAAAAACGCGGTAAATTACAAATTGTATTTGGACTTTTATGTAATGATAAAGGTTGTCCAATCGCAGTAGAGGTTTTTGAGGGAAATACATCCGACCCAAAAACATTTACTAATCAAATAGAAAAGGTTAGTAATAGATTTGGTATTGAAAGAGTAGTTTGGGTTGGTGACCGTGGAATGATAACTCAAGCAAGGATTCGAGAAGATTTAAAAGATAAAGAAGGTTTAGACTGGATTAGTGCTTTAAGAGCACCTCAAATCAAAAAATTAGTAGAACAATCAGCAATTCAATTATCTCTTTTTGACGAGCAAAACTTAGCATCTATCTCTTGTGAAGATTATCCAGGAGAAAGATTAATCGCTTGTCGAAACCCTCTATTAGCAGCAGAAAGAAAGAAAAATAGAGAAGAATTATTACAAGCAACAGAAAGAGAATTAAATAAGATTGTTGTTGCAACT
>JBCCDM010000773.1:0-1058 GCA_039030795.1 Cyanobacteria bacterium P01_A01_bin.84 | reverse complement strand
TTGGGTTGCGAGCGAGAGAATTACTAGGTTTAGTAAGGAAGAGAAAGCTAAATTCTTGCCTCTAACACCAGATTTTGTTCTGGAGTTAATGTCTCCTAGCGATAATCTGGCAATAATCCAAGCGAAGATGCGGGAATATCAGGAGAATGGGGTCAATTTAGGTTGGTTGATTAATACTCAACTGCAACAGGTAGAAATCTATCGCCCAGGAAAAGTTACTGAGGTAGTTAATCGTCCCACTGTTTTATCTGGTGAAGCTGTATTACCTGAATTCGTTATTGAATTAGACTTTATTTGGCAATAGATTAGGCTGTTTTTTTAAGGTAAAACTAAGTTATATCAATGTTTAGTTGTGCGATCGCCTAAAGCTAAAGTTATAGAGTAAATTATGTTTAAACTGGCAATAAGCGTCTATGCTAAAAACTATAACGAACAGGTTATTTCATTGAACATTGATCATTAAACATTGATCATTGGTTAGAGAAACGCCAATTAAATTTATCGTATTGTTGATAATTAGCATATTCCTACTCTTATTGCTAATTACCGCAACCAATTACCTGAATCATCATAATTTCGAGAACCAGGATAACCACAAGCATTCCATACAGCATCAAAGATTGGTTTCAAAACTTTACTAGGTTCAAAATTAAAATTTTCCACCATAACTTCAGGCATCAAAAGATTGTTTCGATCAATTGTATGACCATGAGCAAATATAAAGTCTGAGCTTACAGACATCGAATAACCTTTTACATCCAAAAGACTTAGTATAATTAAACAAGGCGGTTCTACACTGAGGTTATTCTGAACTGTGATATACTTCCGTAATTTTTGAAGAATTTTTAAAAGTTATAATGTGTGGTTGGGAAAAACTTCTCGGTATCCGAAAGATAACTACTACCCGATTGTTTGATAAAGGTATTGCTCGTGCCGCTATTCCAGGTATTCTCGGTGCAATGCCATCACGAATACTATTTTCTAACTTTAAAATAACAGCATCTGCGTCTGGAATATCCAGTCCACAAATTTCTGTTGGAACACCTCCATTTTCTTCA
>JBCCDM010000772.1:0-1061 GCA_039030795.1 Cyanobacteria bacterium P01_A01_bin.84 | reverse complement strand
CTTGCACTTGTGGAAGATCCGCTTCAACTTGCATCGCTTCGTTCACTACACGACGTCGGACGAGTTCGCGCATCTCCCCGCTTTTACATACACTTGAGAAATAATCATTTTCCGGATTTTATGGCTGTAAAGTTGAAAATTCATGATTTATTTTTATAAATAGGTATTTTCTAGGATGTAACAAATAATTTATAGCAATTCTCGATTATATAGGACTAAGCTTGAATATTAGGATACATAAAGAAGCTGTAGAGAGGTTCAATTGAACTTCTCTACAAGGGGTTTTGACTACAAACAAAACTATCAAAGTTAATAAAAAAGGCTACTGGCAGTTGAAGTAAAGCCTAAGTAATCACACATAAATTAATAGCACAATACTTACAAAATAAAAATTTCGTCAAAATTACTACTGAAATTATTTGCAGACTGCCAAGAAATAAATGCTAGTAAGTCTCCTTCTTGGAATATTTCTACTCCATTGTGAGTGTCGGTAAAGCTAATATTATCTAAACTACCAAGCTGTAATTTGGTTGCACCAAACTGGAAATTATTAATGGTGTCATGACCGTTACCGGTTTCTAGGAAAATCGTAGAAGTATTTGTTCCCAGCCAAATATAATCATCTCCAGCTCCAGCATTAATAAAGTCTTCACCACCGTTAGCAAAGATAGTATCGTTCCCATCTCCAGCGAATATTACTTCATTATCAGAGCTACCGAAAATCTGGTCATCTCCAGCTCCAGCATTAATGAAGTCTTCACCACCATTAGCAAAGATAGTATCGTTCCCATCTCCAGCGAATATTACTTCATTATCAGAGCTACCAAAAATCTGATCATCTCCAGCTCCAGCATTAATAAAGTCTTCACCACCGTTAGCAAAGATAGTATCGTTTCCATCTCCAGCGAATATTACTTCATTATCAGAGCTACCAAAAATCTGGTCATCTCCAGCTCCAGCATTAATAAAGTCTTCACCACCGTTAGCAAAGATAGTATCGTTCCCATCTCCAGCGAATATTACTTCATTATCAGAGCTACCGAAAATCTGGTCATCTCCAG
>JBCCDM010000771.1:0-1063 GCA_039030795.1 Cyanobacteria bacterium P01_A01_bin.84 | reverse complement strand
GACCCCCAGAATACAACTGAAAATAACGCTCGCCGTAGATACGTTTTAAGACTTGTGTGTATTGTCATTGGAGTGCGAAATATAATGTTTAGGCCACGCCTATGTAATCATGAGCAAGCGTTCGATTTCCTCGTCCGAAATAGTCACTCTAATTGGTTTCACTTTATCACCGGACAGGTAAATACCACTTCCCTGATGGTTCTTGTTAAAAGCGCCATTGTAAAGACTGTTTGCTCCATATTCAGGCGATTTAAAGAATAAATTCCTAATAGGTCTTAGTAGGATGGGCATACCGCTCCCTGATGTCATTTTGGTTTTAATGGCGCCAGGATCAACATTAATGAACCTTACTTTTTTAAATTGTCTACTCAATCGATTCATCAATACGACCAATGTCAACTTTGAATCCATATACGATCCCATCAATTTTGTAAACTTTTTGGGGGTTTTGAATGCCGTAATATCCATATTTTTTTTGTTGTGCAAACCAGCGGTCGCAGTACTGACGACAAACGGACTTTCCGATGTTTCTAAGATGGTGAGAAGCGCTTTGGTAAGCAAATACGGACTGATTGCGTTTATTTCAAGTTGCAATTCATTACCGTAGTCGGAATAGTACAGTTTATCTAGAAGAACTCCGGCATTATTAAAAATACCATCCAACCTGGTCCAAGAAGATTTAATTTCATGAGCAACAGTTTCTATTTGTTCCCGTTTACTTAAGTCTGCAATAAATACATCAAGACTACTTTCTGTAGCGAACAATCTTTTGGCTTCTTCTTTTCTCTTAGCATTTCTAACGATTAAACCAACCTTATGGCCTTTTGAGAGGAGTTTTTTTGATAATTCGTATCCCATTCCTGAATGACCTCCTGAAATTATAATATTCATGACATTTAAATTTTTAACTGAATTTATTTCGGCAAACAATGTTTAGAAAGGTGAAAAATATCCTTTCGGTGGTAAAAACAAGACTAAACATTGGATTGCTAACCTCTTATTTGTCTAAATTCCCCAGGGGTGGAACCCGTTATCTTTTTAAAGAACTTTAAAAAGTTCGTTG
>JBCCDM010000770.1:0-1063 GCA_039030795.1 Cyanobacteria bacterium P01_A01_bin.84 | reverse complement strand
GTAAAAGCGGACTCAGAGTATCAGAACTTTGCTTGGGTACAATGACCTTTGGTGAAGATTGGGGATGGGGTGCATCGAAAGCAGAGAGTAGAAAAATATACGATGTTTTTCGCGAAGCTGGGGGAAATTTTATCGATACTGTAGAATGACAATAAAGTTGGAAACTTTGCAAAAAAGATAGAAACCAAATAATAAAATTGGAAACTTTAATTGTATAATACAGTAATCATGTATTATCAAGGGTTTTCCAATGGCTAGAAGTAAGAGTGATTGGACACAAGCTAAATTTGAGCGATATGTAAAAGAAGGGAGAGGCAAAGGCAGTGGAAAAAACTATAAACCTTGGATAACGATTCAAGATTTTCCCTCAAAAGGCAGAGTATCGCGATCGCCTGGCTGGAAGAGCGATCGCATACATCATTTCATGTCTGACTGGGAATTAAGATTTTTCTACTTACTAGAATGGTCGGATGAAGTTAGAGATATTAAAGAGCAATATCCACTACTGGATTTAGACTTAGCATTTTGTATTGCCGATGAACTGGGAATTAAATATCCTATCAATAGCAAAAGTAAGACTCCTTATGTACTAACTACTGATTTCATGCTGACAGTAAAACAAGGAGCAAAACTCATTCAAATTGGGCGTACTGTTAAATTAGCCAAAGAGTTAGAAAAGAAAAGAGTCTTAGAGTTATTACAACTAGAACAAAATTACTGGGAAAGAAAAAGTGTCAATTGGGCAGTAATCACAGAACAGGAAATATCTAAAACTTTGGCAGATAATATTAAATGGGTGCATCCTGCCTATAACTGGGAATTAACAAACCAGAAGAACCCAGATAATTGCTACTATTTAAGCAATATTCTCAAAGAACAATTAATTACCAAGAAGGTAAAAATCAATACAATAACTAATGCTCTAGACAAAGAAATTGGAATTGCACCTGGAACATCTTTGTCTTTATTTAAACATTTAGTTGCCAAAAAAGAAATAATTGTCGATATGCTGGAAAATAAAATTTCTGGTAGTTCTTCCACAACTATTATCAAAAGCGTAATT
>JBCCDM010000769.1:0-1066 GCA_039030795.1 Cyanobacteria bacterium P01_A01_bin.84 | reverse complement strand
GACCGTGAGGATTCTACCAGCAAAAGCTCTGGTAAATCGCCTAGAGGCTGGGCTGTTTTGTGTGACTTGTGGGTTAGGGATAATCCTAAGTTAGCATAGGACACCTTCACCTCGCGCTTTACGCAGGTGGAGGAGCTTCATTTGACCGCTCTTTCTTGGATCACAATTAGATAAGCGGCAGGAATGTTGCTCCCATTACTCCAGAGCGCGATCGCTGATTTGAGGAATGCAATTCAACTCAATCCCAACTATGCCGAAGTTTATTACCATCGCACCTTAGCCTACAACAAAACTAAAAAGTATCATCAGGCGATCGCTGATAACCAAAGGGCAATTAAACTCAAGCCTAATTATGCGGAAGCTTATGGCAATCTGGGTTTAGTGTAATCTACTGTGGGGAAAAAAGCCGCAGCAATTGAAAATCTGCAACAAGCGGCAACATTATTTAAAGCGCAAAATAATCTGGCTTTATATAGATATGTGGAGGAGAAATTAAAAGAGCTTAAATGAGACGCTTGGTATGAATTAGCTTCCTTGAAAGGTTATTATTTCGTAGCTTTTCCTAAAGGATACCGCTACGCATATAGCTTTTAGCCTTTAGCTCTTAGTTCTTATAATCATTGAGTCTCAATCTTAAAATTTTGAGTAGCGTAGTTACCTTATTTCCAGGCGATCGCGTTAGCCATCTTAGTTCACATCAGACATAATAAATTTATCTAAAAAGCTTATGGCTTGAAGCTTAGAGCTTTTAAAGTACTGTCTAAATTTTTAAATTCATATTTGGCAAGCTTGTTGCCATTATCGATACCACCATAAGTCGATTTTTTTTGATGGCAATGGGAACACTAAACATAGTGTAGCGATCGAGCATCAGATGGCAAATATATACGATCCTCTTGAGAAAGTAATTATAAAATGTACTAACTAGAACTCTTGCAAAAGTTTTTTGTGATATGATTAGGGGTTTACTTTTTGTTCAATTAAAAATGAAACATTGGCAAGCACGTAAACTTTCTCCTCAAAAATTTAAGCGACTTTATGGAATTGAAAAAAGAACTTTTCGGCT
>JBCCDM010000768.1:0-1074 GCA_039030795.1 Cyanobacteria bacterium P01_A01_bin.84 | reverse complement strand
GTGGAACAGGCTGGCTGGAATCGCATCTATCGTGATGATTTTGACGAATTAGCCAATGTGGCTCCTGCTGTTAGGGGATTAGCTGATTTAGTAGCCTCAGAAGCAGAATTACGACTATGGCATATGAGGCTAGTGGAAACTTTTGTCAGCGTTACAGGACAATATGTGGCTGAGAAACCCAGTGTTGAAAGATTTGCCGATACAATCTTGCTGCTGTGGAAGATGGTCGCACGACTTAAAGGAGAATCTAACTTAAAGCCGCCTTACCTGGGTACAAAAAAAGCAAAAATCGTAGCAATGCCACCATTATTAATTAATGATTACTGGGCACAATATCAAGCTAGTCGCCGCCAAGGAGTAGACAAGCTGACGCTAGATCTTCAGCAAGCCTTAGAGCAGTCAATACAAGTTAGTTAAGTAATAAAGTATGTGAATATTATGAACAGTAAACCACGGGTGCGACAAGCTTAAAACTGTAGTGAGATATTTGTAATGCGATTGTTTGTTCCCCTACCCAAAAAATCAGAGTATTTATATTACTATAAGTATTGAATAACTGCTTGATGTAGCGGATTATTAGGTTCTGTATGAACAATAACTGCCTGTTTAAATTTAGCTTTGTCTATTAAAAAAATATTAATGACTGTGTAGCCAAAACCATACATACCATGAGGACTAAAAATACAAAACTGCTTAAATATTATTAAATTATAATATTTAACCTTGCTGATTTCAGACCATTTTATATGATTATTTGTAAAATTATTTAGTACATTGATATTGACTTCAAGCGCATCTTCATTGACGGCTACATAACTATTTTTCATAACTAGCCACATAACCACAATACAGAAAGCAAAGAATAACAAGGCAAGGCTTATTTCTGTCGATAAGTACTGATATACGTTATGTAAACAGACCCAAATAGCTGTCAATACTAATATTTCCAAAGATAGAATAAACCAGAAAAAATGTTTAAACGAATAGTAAAATCTTGATGTATCCTTTAATTTCTGTTGCTGTAGGTAAAGATCGCTTTGCTGAATTTTGACTCTACTATGCCAAGGAATTTGC
>JBCCDM010000767.1:0-1076 GCA_039030795.1 Cyanobacteria bacterium P01_A01_bin.84 | reverse complement strand
GCCTTCTACTACGACTTCTTCTATAGTGTGGCAGCCATCAGGAAATGCAGCAAACATGGTTGCTCCATAATTCATAACCGCATCGTAACCTCTAATCGGATTCCTATCTAATCCTCTTGCCACAATATCAGCAGACATCAACTTTAAACCTTGCTCAATATCTTGTTGATCAAAAGCTTCATAGAACTTGAGAACGATTTCTTTCTTCTGTCCTGATAACATAATATTTTTCTGCAACCAATATATTTATAATCACTTTAGGGTGCAGATTTATTACTTGCATTGACTTGGGTTAAGAGACTTTTTTGTGTACTCTTCGTTTCAAACGACTTAGAGATTCTGGCTCGATACCTAGATGTGATGCAAGATAATATTGTGGGATACGCTGTAGAAGTTTCGGCTCACTATTGAGAAAATTGAGATAGCGTTCTTCTGGTGAATCTCGATATAAAGAAAGCAAACGATCTCTTAACTGAAAAGCTAAATTTTCTACTATAAGTCTCAGTAATTTTTGTCCATCTGGTTCAGTTTCCAGCACCTCGATCACTTGTGTATTAATAACTAGCACTTCGGAATTTTCGATTGCTTGACATGAGAAACAGGCGGATTTTTGTTTACACAGACTTTCATAATCTCCTAATGTATGATGTTCGGGGTGAAAAAATAGTGTTAGTTCTTTACCATCCTTGAGAATGAAGCTTCTGAAACATCCTTTTTTTGTCAATCCTACGAACTTACAAATATCGCCCTCTTGAAATAGAAATTCTTCTTTAGAAACTCTCCTTAATTCAAGAAGAGGTTCAACAAGAGTTAAATCGGCTTGGCATTGTGGGAAAAGTTGGTGGACAAATATATGAAGCAATTCATACATATACTTAGTAGATTTTTTTAGTATTTCAATTAGTGTTAATATGCTTTCGATCTTCAAAATATAGACACATAAGCTAAACTTGCGCTACCTAACAATTGATTTAAACCATGTGCTAATTTTATTCTTAAAATCTGGTTCAGTTAAAAGTCCTTGGCTGGGGCTGAAGAGAAATGCCAGCCAGAAAAACCCAAAGATAACCATAACG
>JBCCDM010000766.1:0-1081 GCA_039030795.1 Cyanobacteria bacterium P01_A01_bin.84 | reverse complement strand
CTGGGTGTTTTGCTCCATGAAATAGGTCATAGCTTGGCTACTTGGCAGGTGGGAGGAACTGTTGAAACCTTCCGCTGGTATTTCTTCTCAGGCTATATTATTCCCTCGGGAGATTTTAATTTAGCTGAATATTGGTGGATTGTCTTCGCAGGAAATTTGGTTTCTATTCTGCTGGGATTATTACCAATTTTTTTTATTACCAGGGTTAGTAAACGAATTCTAGGAGAAATACTGTATTTCTTTGCTTTTATACAGTCAATCTATGCCTTGATTGTTTATCCTGCTTGGTCTATTTTAACGAGATCTGGAGACTGGATTAAAATCTATAATCTTAACTTTCAGCCTTACGCTCCATTTACACTAGTAGCTCATCTACTTTTACTCTGGAAGTTGCGGCAGCTTTATCATAGTCAAGCGGCTATTCAATGGCGATTAGCCCGCAATCTTCTGACTTTAATAATCTGGAATGATTTGAGGTCTGAACAAGCAAAAAGACCTGGAGACTTGCAACCACAGCTCGACCTGGCATATTTTTTAGCACAGTATCGAGAAATTCATGCTGCCCAAAAAATTGCTGTAAAAATGAACCTTACTTATCCTCATGATGATCGAGTTAGGGTTTTGCGGTTGGTAGTGGCTTATTACAAAAAAGCTTATCGTCACATAATTGAACCAGCCCAAAGATTATTGAATCAGGATCTTATGCTAGAAGATAGGCTGCGTCTTTATCGAATTTTATGTATCTCTTTTTTGAATACCAATCAATCATCTCAAGCTCTTGAATATGCCGCTCAGGGACTAGAGATCGCACCGAATGATTATAAACTCCGTTACAATCGAGCCTTAATATATGAAAGCCTTCATCAATATCATGAGGCGGCAGTAGATTTAGATATAGCTATAGATAATTGTCCTGATGAAGAGATGCAGGAGTGGATCATCAGATTTCAAAACCGATGTCAGCAAAAACTCCGCTAGAAAATAAATAATTTCTCCAATTCTCAGAATATGGTGCTTGCTGCTATTGACCAGAAGAATTGGAGTATTTAAAAAGCAATAACCTAAAGGTATTTACCTTCAG
>JBCCDM010000765.1:0-1083 GCA_039030795.1 Cyanobacteria bacterium P01_A01_bin.84 | reverse complement strand
TTCACCTTCCGAATTTGCGACCATCATATGTAAGTGAATACCATCTTCTCCCAACATTCCAGATAAAGATAGTATTTCATGTCTACCTGGCAATATTGTATGTTCTTCCCGACCAGCAAAACGCAAACATACTTTTGATAAACTACCGACTGCACCGAGTATAGTTCCTGCACATATTTTTTCTTCTTTGACCAGTTCTTCTAATTGTTGACGAACATCCGAACCCGGTCGAAGTCGAATAGCAAAGGTTTCGACAGAACCTATCAATCCCATGATGAAATTCCTGAAAATTAAATAGCAGCAGGTTACTAATATTACAACAATATGTTCAAATTTAGTTGAAATTAAATTGAAATATTTGGTGTTATATTTTTACCAGTGCAATGTAGAACCCTGGTAGAGATATTTACTAAGAGACATCTCCCCCATTGATCGTGTAGAGACTTTAAATTTAACGTCTCTACTTCTAACTTGCACCAATAAATCGTATAAATAGAGTTTGCTGAATAAGTCTTGAAATTGAATCTAGGTGTCACAGCTATTGAAAATCAAGGTTTGGTTGATTATTCCTCAAATTTACACACTTGTTTGGTGAAAAAACTTTGTGTTACTTTTATCTCCACTCACGCGATCGCAATCATAACCGATTGAAACATTCCATTCACGCGATCGCGGAATTTGAAATTATCACGATTAGCTAATAATGATGATTTGAAAAACACCATAGAAATAAATTCTAAAATTTTGAAATCTTCTATATTATCCTAAAATCGCTTTCAATCTGCTTAATACTCCCATCAATTGTAAAATACATCATGAAACGCCATTAAATCGCCTTCATGACCAGATTTCCCTATGACCAATTTGCCAAAGATTATCTTACAGAATTATTACAACCTTTAGGAAAAGTAGAAACTAGTCGCAAAGTACCAGCAGAAATCAGAGAAATTGATGTTTACTTTGCTCCCTCACCCCAACCCACCATAGATAAAATAGAATTAGGTTTACTAGGACGACTTGCTGATACAACAGCGTTGTTTGAACCCTATCGAAATGCAGTTAAAATCGCGGAAATCCGTAGCT
>JBCCDM010000764.1:0-1098 GCA_039030795.1 Cyanobacteria bacterium P01_A01_bin.84 | reverse complement strand
TTTGGTTTCCAGTTGGATAAACACGCAAACAAATATCTATTTCTTCGTCTTGATTTATTGAGTTGAGAGTTACTATCAAAGCAAATGGATGACTCGCTAGTTGTACTCCTAAGTCAATTATCTTTCCCCGACTAACAGTTTCTTCCTCTAAATTATCCTGATTATTTGGGGGATGGTTACTTCTAGTACCCAAAGCTAAATTATCTACTGAAAGATAAAGTAAATCTTCTACACGCAGCCAATCTGCTTCAAATACATTGTCTAACCAATTACTTAAATTAATTGGAGGAATTTTGGAATTTAAAGTAGTTACATGGTCAAAAATATCGGGAATGTAGTCGAGTAAATCATCAAGAGGTTGAAGGTTATAAATTGATATTTGTTCTGGAAGTTCAGCAGCTTCTAGTGCAGGAATAAATCCTAATAATTGTGCTTTGTTTAGGTTTTCATTAAATTTGACTGCGACATAACCAATTAAGTCTGTATTTATTGTTGGGTTTAACGTTAATTTTGTTTCTCCTGGGAGTACGGGGTGACATGCTAATTTGCCAATACCGGGAATAACTAAATCCTTTGCGTAGAATGCATTAGCAAGACTGGATTTCCAAGTTTCGCTAAGGCTGAAATCTGTTTCTATTTGCAGCCATTTGAGGTAAATGCGGACGGTAAACACAGCTAAAGTGTTTAAATATACTCGTTTACCTTTTTGCGGAGTGGATTGTTCAATTGCAAGTTGACTAGCAAGTTGATGAGCTTCTCTACCAAGTGGAACTAAAAGTGGTGCTTCAGTAGTATTCATAAATTTTCATGTTCTGGAATTTTTAAATCTTGGGCAATTTTTTGTAACAGTGGCTTACATCTACCGTACCAATGATTAGTTACTTGCTCTCTTTTCATTTTTAATTCTTGAGCAATTTCCTCAAAGGTATCTGGAGGTTCTTTCAAAAATCTTCTTTGGCTAAGTAAATAACAATCACAATCAGGATTTGTACGAGGGTAGCATTTTTGTAAGCATTGCTCAGGGTCTTGTTTTATATATGTTTCTATCGCTAAACCCAACCTCTGTGTCTTCTCTCTCTGAAGACTTTCAATGTAACC
>JBCCDM010000763.1:0-1105 GCA_039030795.1 Cyanobacteria bacterium P01_A01_bin.84 | reverse complement strand
TTTAGTTGGGACAAATTCCATTAGTCAGGGCAAAAGCCGTAAAGCGACTTTGGATTATGTTACCGATAATAGCGGACATATCCACGAAGCAATTTCAACTCAGGTTTGGTCTGGAGAAGCAAAAGTTCATGTCAGCATTGTTAACTGGAATTATGAACAACCTAGCAAATATTTTTTAGATGATAGGCAGGTTGATTTTATTAATTCTTCTTTACAACCCCATATTGATGTTTCTGGTGCCAAAACTCTACAAGCGAATAAAAATAAATGTTTTCAAGGTATAAGTCCTGTTGGTAAAGATTTCATAATTACAGAAGAACAGGTTAAGGACTGGATTGCCCAAGATAAAAATAATCAAAAAGTTCTAAAGTTGTTCTCAATGGGTCAAAACTTGGCTCGAAATGTTTATGGACAACCTGATAGATGGATAATTGACTTTGCCGATATATCATTGGAAAATGCAAGCAGCTACAAATTACCTTTTAAACATATTAAGACTCACGTTAAACCTGAACGAGATAGAAATCGCAGTGATCGTAGAAGAATAAACTGGTGGAAGCATGGAGTGAATGCTTTGAAAATGCGAGATAAAATAGCATCTTTACCATACTATTTCGCTGCTCCAAGAGTTTCAAAATGGGCTATCTTCATTCCTGTTCCTAGTAACTGGCTTTGTGGAGATCTAAATATTGTAGTTGCTTCAGATGATTATTATATTTTGGGGATTTTAAACTCAATTATTCATCGTCTATGGGTTAAGGCACAAAGTTCTACCTTGAAAGGAGATACAAGATATACAAATACAACTTGTTTTGAAACCTTCCCTTTTCCGCAAACGCCAAGCAAAAAAATAGTTCAACAAATTCGCAATAAAACCTTTGAACTTCATGAATATAGAACCCAACAAATGGAGCAGAAACAATGGGGAATTACTCAGCTTTATAATGAATATTTCAATGAGCCAGCTAGTAAACTTTATAAACTACATCAAGAACTAGATAAGTTGGTCATGCAAGCTTATAACTTCCAAGCAGATGATGATATCTTGGCTAAACTTTTAGAACTAAACTTTGAATTAGCCGCCAAAGAAAAACAAGGAGAAACA
>JBCCDM010000762.1:0-1108 GCA_039030795.1 Cyanobacteria bacterium P01_A01_bin.84 | reverse complement strand
GTTAGTGCCCCAATATACTTATCCTTTAAATGCACCCAACGTTTATCAGCAATAGGGACAGAAGATTCAGATTCCATTAGGTAAGATGTAGCAGCGATATCCGAATAAACTTCTTCTCGTAGTCCATTTTCATCAAAAATCATCAGTTGGGGGATTGGTTTTGTTGGTGTATTGTTAAATCGCTGCCACAGATTCTCCCATAGTTTTTGAGCATTTAAAGGTAGAATATCTAGACCCATCTTGTTAGATATTAGTTGTTCCCATAACTGATATCCCTCAGTAAAAGATGCTTGAATTAAGTTTTCAATTCGGGTAAATTGTAGCTCGCTGATTTCTCCTGTAAAAGATTTCCACTTTCTTTCGACTTTAGAAAGTATTCTTTCAATCAAATCAGATGTTCCACTATTAGTAGACTCTACTGTATATGTACAGTACAAATACAAATTTTTAGGTTTACGAACTCCTTGATTAGTTAATTGTTGAATACGACAACGTTCTCCCATTAGTAGGTACTGTAGTTCTTTTTTCTCAGCTTTTTCGCTTAAGTTTTCTAAATCTTGTTGTCGCACTGTATCATCAGTAAAAGAATTTAAATGAATCGTTAGGCGTTCTCCTTGTGGTAAATCTTTTAAACCGGATTCAATAGCATCGAAAATTTTATCAATTTGTTCAGTTCTTAATGTAGGGTGAATTCCCTTGCACTCAAAACCAAACTGGACGAGGTATTTATCGCTCCCTTTTCGTAATATATAACCTCCAACACTACGTCCTTGAAGATTAATTTGTAACATTGCATAAAGTGCAGATACCTCTTCTAAAGGAGTTAAACGTACTTTACTTTTACCGTTATCAACAATTTTCTTACTCATTTACACAGATAGACAGTCTTGATGAAAGATTTTTCACCTCCAGGTAGAAAGCATCCTCCTCTCCTGATTCTTACTACCTATTTCCTACTTTTCAAAGACAAATACATCCATTATTCTTTTTTCTTTGTTATCGCTCTCTTATATTTATAAACCCCCCTTATCCAATTAGGAACTGAAATAAACTTAGATAAAATTCGCCAAGAACCATTAGCAGTTAATATCCACCACGTAGCTATTCC
>JBCCDM010000761.1:0-1121 GCA_039030795.1 Cyanobacteria bacterium P01_A01_bin.84 | reverse complement strand
CCATCATTTCCTTGAGAAATAATAAAATTAAGGGATTTGAAGTGCTGGTACGTTGGCAACATCCTGAGAAAGGAACAATTTCTCCAGGAGAATTTATTGATTTAGCAGAAGACACAGGATTGATCATTCCTCTGGGTTTTTGGGTTTTACAACAAGCCTGTAAGCAAATGTATAACTGGCAAATTAAATTTAAAAGCTTAGATGATTGGAAAGTAAGCGTTAATATTTCTAGTAAACAGTTGAGTCTGCCAAATTTTGTCACTCAAGTAAAGCAGATTTTACAACAGACAGGACTAGCTCCTCACAATCTAAAATTAGAGATTACAGAAAGCTCTCTGGTTGAGGATACCAAGCATACCATTTCAATTTTAAAAGAGCTAAAGTCTTTAGGAATTGAGTTTTCTATAGATGATTTTGGTACGGGCTATTCTTCTCTAAGCTATTTGCATCAATTTCCTTTTGATACGATCAAGATTGATCGTTCTTTTGTTAATAGTGTCGGTGACAACATTGAGAAATTAGGAATTGTGCGGGCGATTGTCACTCTGGCTCACAATTTAGGCATGAATACTATCGCAGAAGGTATTGAAACTGTAACTCAGTTAGCTCAATTAAAAGCCCTCAAGTGTGAATATGGTCAGGGTTTTTATCTTTCTAAACCTTTGGACAAGAAAATCCTAGAAGATCTGATTGCCTCAGATTTAGTTGAGCATCCCCCAATAGAAGTAGAAGATTATCGCTTTTTAATGGATGAACAAATTGCTAAAGAGCAGTTGATCTTTCAAATAGAATATCTACGTCAAGAATTAGCCGAATTAAAATTAGAAAAAGCCGATTTAGAAATTGTTTTAGATAATACTACAGAACATGCTGACTTGGTAGAAGCCCAGCTACATAACGAAATTTGCGATCGCCAAAAAGCACAAGCGGCACTAAGTCTAGCTAACAGAGAATTAGAGCAACTCAGTGTACTTGATAGTCTAACTCAGGTTGCAAATCGTCGTCGTTTTGATGATTATCTCATCCAAGAGTGGCAAAGGCTCAACCAAGAACAAGAGTTTCTTTCCCTCATACTTTGCGATATAGATTATTTTAAACTGTACAACGACACCTATGGTCAT
>JBCCDM010000760.1:0-1125 GCA_039030795.1 Cyanobacteria bacterium P01_A01_bin.84 | reverse complement strand
TGAGACATTTGAGACATTTGTTCCATTGTTTGAGCTGCAATTTCAGGAGGCAAATATTCTAAGGATTTAGATAGATTAGACTCCATAATTTCTATTAGGTGAGAATAATCTATATTTTCCGCTACACAAAAATTAGTTTGACTGAGATTTGCCTCACTTAGATTTATACCTTCTAAATTTGAGCCAGCAACATTAGCATCACTTAAGTTAGCCCCGCTTAAATTACAATCTAATAGACTTATTCGATCTAAATTAGCATTACTTAGATCAATGCCAGTTAAGTTTTTATTAACTAATTTTCCGAAGCGGCTATTGATTCTGGAGAAGTCTCTTTCTCCTGCCTGATAGCGATTAAAAAGTTCTTCTAGAGTAGTCACGATTAATAAATATTTTTTTAGTACTTATACAGCTATTCTTGTAACATAAAAAAATCTAAAAGAGACAGCAAAAAGTATCTACTTTTAAGTGATTGTTTATTCAAACTATTGATTTTATGTCGTGCTGCTTAACTTCAGTTAATTGAAAAAAAAATAGCCTGCTAATGCAGACTAAAGATGAATATTATCTGAGTAAATTGATAGTTAAAATTATTTGCTCATTAAATCCTCTACTGCTGAAACTTGGATCTTACTCTGAGGTACTTCCTGAGTAATAATAGTCGATTGCAAAATTGGTGTAGTCGCAACGGAACTAGAACTCAAGGTGAATAGAGGATTAGATAAAATTCCCGCCAAGGAGGTAACAACTGTAGCAAAAACGATCGCTACCTGCAAAGGACGCATTCCTGGCAGTTTCCAATTGATTGTAGGATAGTTTTTGACTGACTCGGACATTTCCTGGGGTTCTTTGACCACCATCATTTTGACGACGCGGATGTAGTAGTAAATGGAAATTACGCTAGTGATTAAGCCTAGTAGTACTAAGCCGTATAAACCAGCTTGCCAACCAGCCCAGAACAGATAAATCTTACCAAAGAAGCCCGCCATGGGTGGAATACCGCCCAAGGATAGTAAACAAATACTAAGGCAGAGAGTTAGCAAGGGATCTTTTTGGTACAAGCCCGCATATTCACTAATTTGGTCGGTACCTGTACGCAGGGAGAAGAGAATAATACAGGTGAACGCT
>JBCCDM010000759.1:0-1133 GCA_039030795.1 Cyanobacteria bacterium P01_A01_bin.84 | reverse complement strand
CGGGTAAAATAATAAATGCCGACATCAACGGAAGTTTAAATATTGCTCGAAAAGTAATCCCAAACTTTATGGATGGGATAGGGGAGCCAGTGCGTTGCGGGGGTTCCCCCCGTTGTAGCAACTGGCGTGGATTGCCGTTTATCCCTGTAGTTTTAGACCTTTGGGCTAAGATTACTAACGTAAATGTCTAGACATGGGTATCTTTGTCCAGATTTTTACGAACGGTTCCTAGGAAAAATAAAAAGTTACCAAAAACTGCATGAATGCAAGAGAAAAAAATTAAATAAGATTAATCCCTAGGAAATATTATGCTTAAAGCTGACCAGCGAAAACGTGGTGACTTAGGCAAATTCTATTTCCTAGGAGTTTATTTGACACTCCCCGGTCTAAAGACACAGGGATTATCAGTTCACCGTCGCAACTTGCTCAACCAAGATTTCTCCAGCAAAAGTAGAGGTTCCAACTCCCTGAGCGTTAATTCGGCAATCCCCTTCCCTACTCGTGGTGCACGGAATTTGTTTTTTGTTTCACAGACTTCGCAATCGTTAGATTGGATTACGCGGCATATCATTCAAATACACTTTTTACGTTGTCTGCTTATGGGTCGATTATAGCATTTTATGGCAGGTTAAAACCTGCAACACCGCTTTCATCCCCGGATTTTAAATCGCGGGGTTTTCAGCATTTCCCTTATAATAATTATGGATATAATGGTATTTTTTTATCTATACCACCTATTTGATTAATAGGCCAAAAGCGTACTATTGCACGACCAATAATTTTATCGCCAGGGACAACACCCCAGCAACGGCTATCATAGCTACTATTGCGATTATCTCCTAACACCAAATATGAAGCAGAGGGGATAGTAACTGGTTTAGAAAGAAAAGCTGGCTTTTGTCCAGAATTACAAACATCAATTACTGTACGTTCCCCTTCTACAAGATACTTATCTTCTTTCAAAGGTTTTTCATTGATGTAAACTTTACCGTGCTTAAGTTCTACTTTCTCTCCTGGTAAGGCAATTATACGTTTGATAAAAGCATCTTCGTAGTTCTCTTCCTGAAGCGATTTTGTAGGAGAGAAAACTACAATATCTCCTCGTTTCGGCTGAGAAAACTTATATCCCAATT
>JBCCDM010000758.1:0-1135 GCA_039030795.1 Cyanobacteria bacterium P01_A01_bin.84 | reverse complement strand
TCCGTCTTTCGGGAATCCAAACCCTTTGGTCTGTAATAAATACTCTGTAGGGTTGACGTTAAGCGCAAAGTTAAGCGTGCCGCTAAAATTTAAAGCAATTTGATTATGATTTGGAGTTCCACCACTCACACAAATAACCTCACCATCGATATATTCATGGCGTTCCTCAGAGTTTATCTCATATTCAAGATATTCTTCTGGTGTATAAAGTTTTGTTTGTTGTGCTTGTGCCATATATGAAATCCTAAAGCTTTAGTTAATATCTTTTGGGAAATCTTTTTGAGATAAATCTTTTAAGAATAAATGTTGATGACACTATATTAGCGATTATACGCGCTATTACAAGATGAATATAGTATTCCTGAAAGCCTTGGACTGAAAGTCCAAGGTTTATAAACGAAGTCCTCTAAAAGAGGACTGAATAAATTTTGTGTTAGGAGTATTATTTGATGTTTTACTAGTTATATTTAATTGTACCTACCTACTTAATTGTGAGACAAATCCATCAAGTTCGCCAATTTTAAAACTATTCGCGCTCCGATATTACCATCCCATTCCCCGTCACCCACTTCACAGATATCAAAACCAATAATTTTTCTACCGCTATTTACAACTTCTCGAATTACACAATAAGTTTGTTCTAACTCTAAACCACCGGGAACAGGAGTACCTGTATTTGGACACAGTTTGGGGTCCAAACCATCTACATCAAAACTGATATATACATATTCTGGTAAATTACTAACAATTTCTTTGCATAAATCAATCCAATTAATCCCAGAATATAGCTTTTGCTTGATTATTGGGTCGTAATAAGCAACTATTCTATTATTAGACTGATTAATAATTTCTACTTCATCATCACAAATATCCCGTAAACCTACCTGTACTAGTTTAGATATCTGCGATATTTTCATTACATTGTACATAATTGAAGCGTGAGAAAACTCAAACCCTTCGTAAGCGTTACGTAAATCAGCATGAGCATCAATATGTAAAATACCAAAGTCTTGATACTGGGTAGATAATGCTTGCAAATAACCCAAGGGTGAAGCGTGGTCTCCCCCGACAACTGCAACTTTTTTACCTAATTTCATTGCAGTACTAGAATTATCAAATAACCATTTATTTACCT
>JBCCDM010000757.1:0-1141 GCA_039030795.1 Cyanobacteria bacterium P01_A01_bin.84 | reverse complement strand
CCCTCAACTACTCTCACGCCCGAAAATCTCTTACAAATATACGGTTCTTTAGTTAGTCCTACCTGTCATCATCATGAACCTAGCAGACGTACTGAGTCTTTTTAGTTTACCCTTTATGCAACGAGCAGTACTAGGTGGTGTACTGTTAGGAATTTTGGGGGGTATTTTAGGCAGCTTTTTAATCTTGCGTCGTCTTTCTCTATTTGGGGATACGGTGGGACATTCGGCAATGTTGGGAGTGGTGTTAGCTGCTTTATTGGAACTTCCTGCGACTTGGACTTTAATTGGTTTTACTGTTGCTTTTGGTTTGGGGGTAATTTATTTAATTGATAGAACCGATTTGGGTAGCGATACGGTTTTGTGCATTTCCTTATCGGGTTCGATCGCTTTAGGGACAATTGGCTTTAGTTATCTAAAGGGATATCGGGGTAATTTACTATCAATTTTGTTTGGGGATATTCTGGCAATTAGTAATACCGATTTAATTTTATTGTTATTACTTTTAGCCGTAACTTTAGCCTGGATAATCATCAGTTTACCAGAGCAAATCTTACTTACCCTTAACAGCGATTTAGCCCTAGTTAAGGGCGTACCCGTTCGCGGTCATCGCTATTTTTTTATCGTTCTTTTATCAATTACTATTGCCCTAACTATTCGGGCAGTTGGCATCTTGTTAGTTAATGGTTTTTTAGTTATTCCTGCTGCTTCTGCCAGATTAATTTGCCAGCAGTTTGTCCCGTTTTTAGCTACTGCTGCGGGGATAGGTGCGACCAGTGGAGTAATGGGAATGGTTATTTCTGGCGCGATCGATCTACCCAGTGGTCCGAGTATTGTCTTGGTTCAGTTATTTGGGTTTTTGGCAGTGGCTTTATGGTGTCGGCAGGGTTGAAGATCAAGAATTTCATTATCACTGACAAATGTACCGAAAATTTATTTCGTAATATGATGTTATTTAAGGTAGATATACGGACAGAATCTTTAATTTACCCAGTACAAGACAGATAGCTAAAAAGTTTTTGTATAATAGAACTCTTGCAAAAGTTTTTTGTGATATGATTAGGGGTTTACTTTTTGTTCAATTAAAAATGAAACATTGGCAAGCACGTAAACTTTCTCCTCAAAAATTTAAGCGACTTTATGG
>JBCCDM010000756.1:0-1151 GCA_039030795.1 Cyanobacteria bacterium P01_A01_bin.84 | reverse complement strand
TTACCTTGTCAAAATGCTCTACTAATACTCTGGCAGCTACCAGTCCAGTAATACTGCCACCGATTACAACTGCTGAGTTACTATCTTCTATCGTTTGGTACATAATTTGCGATCGCTTGCTTGACTCCTGCTTTTATCTTATGATGTATCATCAAGTTTGATTTCTATAATTTTAGCTCTCCTTAAATCAACGCTATAAGTTTTTAACGTACAATAAAGTTGTACAACTAAAATAAGAAAGCGATGCCTTCGGCTAGCTTCGCAATCGCATGTTAAGTAAAGAGACGAGCTATTCTAATGCTAGAGCCAATTTAGCCAGTATTTTGGACGAAGTAGTAGACCAGCAGCAAATATTTGTTGTTAAGCGTCGTAATGGTAAAAATGTGGCGCTAATTGCTGAAGATGAACTATCTAGTCTATTGGAAAGCGTTTATTTACTTCGTTCTCCTGAAAACGCACACAGATTACATCGTGCGCTGTTATGGTCTGAATCTGAAGATGCTCAACCTCAAACTGTAGAGGATTTAAAGCAAGAATTAGGTATCGAGGAGTGAGTCGTAAAAAGAAAAAGCAATCTAGTTCTGATATTCAAAAAGTCAATAAAAGTTATGCACCTCTATTTAGTCCAGATTTCAAAGCTGATTTACGTTGGTGGTATCAGAATGAACCTAAGAAGGGAGATAAAATAATGGACTTGGTTGCAGACATTTTAGATGGTGATCCGTTTAAAGGAATTGGCAAACCAGAACCTCTAAAATATATAGCTTCCGATCTATGGTCGCGTCGTATAGATTTGGAACATCGTCTAGTGTACAAGGTGAAAGACAATCGAGTTTATTTTTTACAGGCTCGTTATCATTATCAAAGAGATTAAATCAATTCAATTTGCGATCGCGCTGCCCGTACCAGCAAAATAGAAGTTAGATTAAGCAAATCCCTAATTACCCTAGCGTAATCTAACAATACGTACCTCAGTTAGAACATTTTTTTACCTTTTACCTTTTACCTTTTACCTACGAGCAGTTAAATTAACTTGTTCTAACCCTAACCTTGTACGACTATAAATCCCTGTTATGAAAAGGCTTTATCCATCCATCTTTGGTTCAGTAGCAATTATTGCTAGCTTGTGGCTGATCTTTGAATTTTCGTCA
>JBCCDM010000755.1:0-1158 GCA_039030795.1 Cyanobacteria bacterium P01_A01_bin.84 | reverse complement strand
TCCTCCGAGTTCAAAGAAGTTATCGTGTATACCGACACGTTCAAGACCAAGTAGGTCTTTCCATATCTGACACAGTTGTTTTTCTATATCACTTTTAGGTGCTACATATTCTTTGTCTAACCCTTCTCTTACATTTGCTACTGGTAAAGACTTTTTATCTATTTTACCATTATTGGTCAATGGTATTGCATCCAGTTTGACATAGATCTGAGGAACCATATAGTCTGGAAGCCTATCCTTTAAAAATAAACGGATACTATCTTTATCAAAATCATCAACAGCTACAATATATGCGACTAAACGGTCAGATCCGTTTGTATCTGCTGAAGCTATTACAACAGCTTGCTTTACCAAAGGGTTTTCTTGGAGAACGTGTTCAATCTCTCCTAATTCTATACGATAGCCTCTTATCTTTACCTGGTCATCGATACGTCCTAAATATTCTATATTACCATCAGGTAGCCACCGAGCCAGATCACCTGTTCGATATAAACGTGCTTCTTTTTGGTTACTGAAAGGGTTTTTAATGAATTTTTCAGAAGTCAGATCAGGACGGTTCAAATACCCTCTAGCCAAACCAGCTCCCCCAATACAAAGTTCTCCTGAAACTCCTATTGGACAAACATTTTTACGAGAATCTAGTATGAAAATTTTCGTATTCCCAAATGGAACTCCTAATGGAATAGGCCGCTGTGAATATTCTTTAAAGGAAATCTTTTTTATCAATTTCCCTATTGTTGTTTCCGTAGGACCATAATGATTATAAACCTGACAATCAACTTTATTTGAAACTATAAGTTTTTTAATGTCCTGAGTAAATTGTTCACCTCCTAATATTAAACATTTATTGGGAACAAATAATGTTTCCTTTTGTTGTAGAACCTTCCAATGTGAAGGAACCATTTTAAAGCAGTCTATGCTTACCTGAGACAACTTCTTTGGATTTGTTGATTCGTCATTAGAAAAAACATAAAGAGATCCTCCTATTAATAAAGAAGTATAAATAACGGTATTCCCTAAATCTGTAGCTATTGTTGATGTTAATCCAAAACTACTACAATCTAAAATATTGGTTTTATCTATAACCCCATAAAAATAGTCTGTTACTGCTTTATGTTGTATCATTACCCCTCAGGGTCTACAGGAAAACCCAAAGGG
>JBCCDM010000754.1:0-1172 GCA_039030795.1 Cyanobacteria bacterium P01_A01_bin.84 | reverse complement strand
TCTGTAAGTCAACAATCATCAGCTTTTCTCAAATGAACCTAGATGGAATATTTTTCATAGCTTAAATAGTTAAAATTCAATGATGGCTTTTCTATATAATGAATTCAATATACGGTATTGATATATATTCCTTGCTTCATAGAATCGGTATTGCCAATCCCAATGGTTTTGGTTGGATTGCAGTAGGAATTACTTTTTTCTTAGCTTTATCGATTCCTTGGAAGCTAATTCCAATGCTCCGTCAATTTGCCTTACAAGTTGGTTGGGCAGATATGCCAAACAAGCGTAGACTCAACCAAGAACCTTTACCCAATGCAGGTGGTTTAGCTATTTATGCAGGAGTTATTGCATCGGTCATACTAGCAACACTTTTACGTCCTATCCAGTTACACGGTGTTCTAGCACAAGTAATGACCATTCTTTTGGGTGGTTCTATGTTAGTAATTGTTGGTTTTATTGATGACCAGTTTAATTTACCTGCATTATTTCGATTATTAATCCAAATTATGGCAGCTTTACTACTTGTTGGAAATGGTATTAGTTTAGACCTGAATTTAGGAACCCCTATAGATTCTCTCCTATCAATTGTGTTATCAGTTTTTTGGATTGTAGCAATCACCAATGCTGTTAATTTAATGGATGGGATGGATGGTTTAGTTGGAGGAATCAGCTTTATTACTTCCTTAAGTTTACTTGCAGTCTCAGCACAATTTCCTAACAGAGCTGCTGCGACTTTAGTACTTTCAGCTTTATCTGGAGGAGCACTAGGTTTTCTACGTCATAATTTTTACCCTTCACGTATTATTATGGGTGATGGAGGAGCTTACTTCTTTGGTTATGTTTTAGCAGCTACTAGTATTCTAGGTGAATTACAAATTACCACCATATTTAATTTTGTTCCATTAATTTTATTTTTATCTGTACCAGTAATTGATACATCACAAGTATTTATACGCAGGCTAACCGCAGGAAAAAATCCCTTAACAACTCCAGGTAAAGACCACTTACACCATTGTTTATTAGCTAATGGTTTATCACAAAGCCGCGCAGCTTATATCCTATGGTTAATTACTTTAGCTAGTAATATTTTAGCAATGAGGCTGCAAGGAATAAATTTAACAGTAATATTGACAACGACAAGTAGTATTGTAATTGCTTTAGTTATAGTTGTC
>JBCCDM010000753.1:0-1180 GCA_039030795.1 Cyanobacteria bacterium P01_A01_bin.84 | reverse complement strand
TCCTACTACCAAAAAATTTCCATCTTACTTTTCATAACTTTCGTGCCTCTTACTTCCCTACACTTTGCAGTGTACGTACCATTTACGCGCTATTTCGAGCGCCAGCAATTTGTAGAACAACAAAAAAAGATAAGGGAATACGACAAGCGAATTCACTACCTCTGCACGCACATATATACGTTTGAGCGCAAAGCGCTTTGTAAGAATCATGGGAAAAATGCGACCTCTCAAAATTAAAGACCACGTTTCTAAAAAAACAGGTCGAATTCGTAAAAAGTTCAAAAAAACATTTGGTGTTTCTCCGCATCAAATAACTTTAGCTTTATTAAATCATGAGAAATCCCAAAATCTCATCGCTGATATGGCTAATGATGGTGAAGTAATTTCTAAATTTGCTCCTAAAGTTTTGGAGCGAATGAAACATATCATCGAAGGAACTAAAGACTTAAATAGAGTGCATTCGGAAGTTGCAAAACTTGGAGGTGATGCAATAAATCAAATCCAAAAATATCAAGATGATAGCGAACTTGCAAACACCAAATACATTAATACCGCTGAAGAACAGAAATTAAGTTTTACAAGCGCTAAAGACAAAGAAAGCTTACGTCATAAAAATGCAATCGCGCTCGGGACTTTGCAAAAATGGCTTGCAAAGCACACAGAACAAATTGACGGCGAATATAAGTACAATCAAACACAACTCAACACCGAAACAAAGAATCAACAAATTAACTTAGAGTACGACGAAAAACTTGGTGAATACCGCTTAGATATGGGAAGTGATTTCAACCCAGAACTTCTTCCTAAGAAACAGTACGCACCATTAGAAGTTGTAAAGCGAATTGCAACAACTATCAAAGAAACTCTTCTAGGATTCTAAAAAATCATGAATAGTTTTTTAATGAAGAAGAAAAATTAGAACAAGGGGGAATTAACTAGCGGAGATGAATAGTTTTTTTAACGAAGAAGAAGAATTTTCAGAAGGGGAAGTAATACCAGATACCCCACTTCCCCAAGACTTACACGCACATCTAGAAGAAAGAAAAAAGCAGAGAAAAAAGATAATTGTAACCACTGAAAAAATTACAACATTTACCTTTGCATGGTCATTAAATGCAAGTGGTTACTTAGTTGCTCGCTACTTACTTATTACCGGAGGGGCTATAAATTTCGGATTAGC
>JBCCDM010000752.1:0-1184 GCA_039030795.1 Cyanobacteria bacterium P01_A01_bin.84 | reverse complement strand
CCAAAAGCTCTCGACCCAACGACACAACGATTAATCACATAGTCATAAAGATTAAACTCATTCAACATATCACGAGCATCTTGCAATCCTTGTTTTTGATAATGTTTGCGAATACTAAACTCATGACGATTTAAAACTATCTCCGCATCGTCTGTTAGGCGAATTTTGTAGGCATGAGAATTGTCAGTGGGAGCATAAATAATTACGCCGACACCTCCTTGGGGACATACAATTTCATGTTGTTTGTTTTTTACTTCAATTCGACTAACAATCTGGGTACCGACAGGAATTATTAAATTAGGATTCATCAAGCCTTCCGTCTCTCAGTTGATTTTTAATAATACGCCTGTATTGTATATTTGTCTAATGATCAAAGAGGATATTTAACCGCTTGTCTTAATTTGGCGATCGCCAAATGTTCACAGGCAAAATCTAGTTCCGTTATTTTTACCGTATTTCCGACCCTTTTCGCTAATAATAAAGCTAAATCAGCGCTACCGTAACAAACCATTTAGTGCCTGATATCCTGGATTCGCCTCACTCCATTTAACTGCCATTAGCTTCTATATACGATGCTGACCAAAACTCAGGGGATCGTTCAGGCGATCGAATATCGGAGCAATACGGTCAAATATATTCTTTATTTCTTGTGCCGAGGGAGATTCAGTCATTAATTACATTACAGGTCAATTATGTATCCCTTTAAACGAAATTAAATTTAAAATAATACAATAGTAGGGATTACACTTGTCTTACTATTTATGTATCTTAAACATCAGCCAGGAGACATCATTCAGGATCGATACCGCATTACTGGTATTTTAGGTCAGGGTGGAGTGGCGATTACCTATAGTGCAATTAATCTAGAGACAGAAGAATCTGTTGCAGTTAAGGTTATTTCTCTTAAGCAGCTTGATAACTGGAAACAAGTTGAGCTTTTTGGGCGGGAAGCCGAAGTATTAAGTAAACTCGATCATCCTGCTATTCCTAAATATATCGACTACTTCGATCTCGAAACTGATATCGACAAGGCTTTTTATATCGTGCAGCAACAAGCACCAGGAAAGTCTTTGTTTGATTTAGTGCAGTCTGGTTGGCACACTAACGAAGCTGAAGTAAAGGATATTGCTCAACAGGTTTTAGCAATACTGACTTACCTCCATTCTTTAGATCCTCCTGTAATT
>JBCCDM010000751.1:0-1191 GCA_039030795.1 Cyanobacteria bacterium P01_A01_bin.84 | reverse complement strand
GAAACAGAAGTGTTACAATCCCTCAAATTTATCGTTCTCTCGATAGTGTAATATCGTTGTATTTTTCTGGTAACACTTTCGCCAACAGAATCTTTAAAATGGCGAACCGCTTTATCTTTTCCACATCCCGTGAAAAGTCAGCTCACAGATATCGGAAACATTTTTTGAATCGGTATGAGATTGAGCGATCGCAACTCAAACAAGAGATATGGCATTAAAGTTGATTAGGACGTTTTTTCAGAAGAAATGGTATGGAGCTTTTCCACAAAAAAAGTTAAGATTGACGATCAAAATAGAAATAAAAGGGTAAAACTCCCCAAAGATAGCTTACCCACACTAGGGTACAATGCGAAAATATATTAAAGTATTCAGTACTATATTTTAGTGATGACATCCACATCAGAAGTAAATACAAAATCCACTGATAAAAATTTGGAAGCCATGCGGCATTTTTCTGAGCAATACGCCAAACGGACTGGAACTTACTTTTGCTCGGAACCATCTGTGACCGCAGTTGTAATTGAAGGACTCGCAAAACATAAAGATGACTTAGGGGCACCTCTATGTCCTTGTCGTCACTATGAAGACAAAGAAGCAGAAGTAAGTGCTACATTTTGGAACTGTCCTTGCGTGCCCATGCGAGAACGTAAAGAATGTCACTGTATGCTATTTCTAACTCCAGAGAATGAATTTGCAGGTGAAAACCAGGATATTACTTTGGATACTATAAAAAATGTACGAGATAGTATGGGTTAATGGAAACCATACCGGACCAATTCTGGGAAGGTGTAGAACAGTTCAATAATGGAGATTTCTACGCCTGTCATGATACTTTAGAAGCTCTGTGGATGGAAGCCGCAGAGCCTGATAAAACTTTTTATCAAGGTGTTTTACAAATAGCTGTTGGTTTATATCACCTTGGTAATCAGAACCTAAGAGGTGCAGCAATTCTCTTAGGAGAAGGAAGCAATCGTCTCAGACGCTACCCTTCTACCTACAGTGGTATAGATGTAGATGAATTACTAGAACAAAGCACCGAAATTCTCAAGGTAGTACAACTTGCGAAACCAGACGATATACCTTTACTAAATTTTAGTGAGAGCGGAAAACTGCGATCGCCTGAAATTCAAAGGGTTCCTGAATAATTTATTTTATTTTTAGTACACAGATAGTACATAATCTATAGTCTAT
>JBCCDM010000750.1:0-1194 GCA_039030795.1 Cyanobacteria bacterium P01_A01_bin.84 | reverse complement strand
TACCAGTTAATACATCCTCGGCAGTAGAACAAATTGCTCGTCGTCACGATGGTAAAGTGATCCGTACTAAAGCTAATCCTACAGCATTAATGGAAGCCTGCATGGATAATCCTAATGTTGTTTTGGGCGGTAGTGGTGATACGGGCTTTATTGTCCCCGAATTACACCCTGGTTTCGATGCCATGTTTTGCATTGCCAAATTAGTGGAAATGCTGACAATTCAAGAGCGCTCCCTAGTAAGCGTGCGTGCTGAGTTACCTAAAGTCGTTCACAAAAACTACACAATTCGCTGCCCTTGGACTGCTAAGGGTGCGCTAATGCGTCATTTGGTAGAAACTCATCCAGCACAGAATTTAGAACTAATTGATGGAGTTAAAATTTGTCAGCCCTACGATGATAATTGGGTTTTAGTACTGCCAGATGCTAGCGAACCATTAGTACATTTGTATGTCAATAGCAACGATAAGGAATGGTCAGATACAGCTTTAGCAGAATATCGCACAAAGGTTCAAGCTTTTGTTGAAAAGGAGGAAGAGCAAATCGAGGTGGAAGTTTCATGACTTGAGGGATAGAAAATTGGATTTTGTATTTGATTTTCAATCAATAGTCAGAAAATATGGGGGATAGTAAGCAATTATTGCAACCTATGAAAGAATAATGGGACAGAATATTCCAATTACCCATTATTCTTGTCTCTTCTAGCCCTTGATAGACGCGCAGAGAGCGCGTCTATTATTTTTATAATTGTGGTGACTAGGGTCTGAGCTTAGATGAATCGCAATAAAGTGATACTATAGTACTATCTTATCTATACCTAGGCTGATGTCTATCACAACCTCAAGTGAAATTGCAGTTGTCCGAGAATTATTTTAGTCTGCTGCGATCGCTTTACGGTATAACCTAGGTTTTGTGGGTTTTAATTTACTTTTAATTTAGTTAATTTACTATTTAGTTATATCTTGCACCGAGAAAGTCATGTAAAGAAATAATACTCAGTATTCCCGAGCGCCTGGGACTGGAAGTCCCAGGCTTATAAACGAAGTCCTCTAAAAGAGGACTGAATAAATCTTTAATTAATAGTATTATTTATTACTTCATGTTTTATGTTTGACTATTTATACGTGTAGGTGCAAGATTTGAGTTTATTGGGTTTTATGATAGTAATATTTCAAAATATCTCAGGACTTATGGATT
>JBCCDM010000749.1:0-1197 GCA_039030795.1 Cyanobacteria bacterium P01_A01_bin.84 | reverse complement strand
TTATATGCCGCCCGAACAGTTACGAGGGCAAGTCAGTTTTGCTTCCGATTTATATAGTTTGGGTGCAACGATACTATTTTTGTTGACTAAGCAATGCCCTGATGATCTGCCACAGCAAAGAATGAAAATCAATTTTCGTTCGCAAGTACAAATCTCCAATCAATTGGCTAGCTGGTTAGAACGGATGTTAGAACCAGTAGTAGAAGATCGATTTCAGTCTGCTGATGAAGCTCACAAAATATTAATAATTAACAATCAACTTTCTCAGCCTACTAATAAAAACCGTATTATTTTAAATACAACTGCTAACGGTCTTGGAATTAGGATATTTCATTCTGGAATTGAAGGCAAGCGTTGGAGTTTAAACAACATTTTTTCAGGTTTTGTCTATCTTTCATCTATCATGTTTTTATGGTTAGTGGTGTATATCTTGTCACTAAGCTTAATAGAGGGAAAGCCTTGGTTTATGGCAGTACCAATACCTTTATTGTCAATTCCTGCTTGGGTATTAACACTTACTATCCTTGGGCATTATATTTTTGAGAACTTCGGTACAACACATCTTGAAATAAGTAACAGGAAGTTTAAGATTTATACATATATATTTGGGATTAAACTCTCAAACAGCAGAGAAGCCAAATTAATAGAAAAAGTAGAAGAGCAACCTATTGATAGTGAAAGTAATGGATATAATTTAGTTTACTTAGCGTCCAATAATAGAAGAAAAAGAATACATTTTGGAACAGGCATTCGAGAAGATGAAAAAAAATGGTTATCAACAGTCATTAAAGATTTTCTAGAGATACATTAAGATAATCAACAATTATGTCTTCACTATTTAATTTTTTCTATTTCAATTGCCGAAGCGAAATTGCCAAGAGGCAAATTTATCTGTCCTCGCTATTATGATAAATTTATCAATGATTTATGGAAAATTTAACTACGGATTGAGATTATGCGATCGCTTTCCCCTATGATTATGTATATCAGAATACAATAGGAGAGTTGTAGGCATGGTGTTACAGGCAGATCGAGTAAGTTCACTATTAAATCCTTTTCAACGTTTTGGAGTTAACCTTGGCTGTAATTTTAGTGTCGAGCTCATCAAGCGTGACATCAACCGCCGTCACGCTTCGGTCAAACTCAGAGACCTCCGCCCAGAAGTCGATCGCATCAGGCTGCGATGGTAGAGCGCCT
>JBCCDM010000748.1:0-1197 GCA_039030795.1 Cyanobacteria bacterium P01_A01_bin.84 | reverse complement strand
ATGACGTAAAAGCTACGTATTTATTATTTGAGTTACGTAATCATAAAGATATATTTTTTGGCTATTTTTAGATATCTTTGAACACCAATTCTCCAGGCTTATAGATAGATGCGATAACAGTAAATAAAATTAATTGTTATTATTTTCTCAAATAAAAAAGATGGCTTTTACGATTTGTCGAATTCAAAAGATAAAATCTTGGGGAGCTTTGGCTCGCAGTGAAGCTCACACTACAAGAGAAGTATATACACCTAATGCTAATCTCCAGGTAAAAAACTTAGAAGTAGTCGGAGATTATGACAACCTTGATTTAGTGTCAAGGGTAAAAAATAAAATTGGTTCTCAAAAATACCGTTCTGATGCTGTTCTGGCAGTAGAGATATTGCTGAGTGCAAGCGCCGAATACTTCCGTCCCAATGCAGTATATGAAGGTGGGAGTTATGACAAAGAGCGTTTGCATGGTTTTGTGGACGCAGTTGTTAAATGGCTAGATGATTCTTGGGGCGATCGCATAGTCAAAGCGGAATTACATCTTGATGAAATGACACCCCATATTCACGCCTATCTAGTACCGTTAGATGAACGAGGAAAACTCAACTGTAAAGCTTTATTCGGTACGAGAGGGAAAATGCACCAGCTACAAGATAGTTTTGCTAATGCTGTTGAACATTTGGGAATAGTGCGTGGTGTAAAAGGAAGTGTTGCTACTTACACCAAAGTCAAGAAATACTATAGCGCAGTAAATCAAGATTCCCAATTACTAGATTTGGAACCAAGTCTACCTCAGCCACAAGCACAAGAAGGAAGCATTACATATAGGCAAAGGATAATTGAAGTATTAAATCCGCAATTTGAAATAATTAATCATCAACTAAGGGAGCGTCAGCGTATTCTCGAACAACTTGCTCAATGGAAACAAACCGCATCTGTAAGCGAAAAATTACGACAGCAGATAGAAACAGAATTACAGCTATTTAAAACAAACAATTACAGACAGGATATATCGTTATCTGAAGTTGCTTACGAATTAGGACTTTTGCAATATAAGCATTCAGATAATCCATTGTCTTTGGCCATAGACACAAACAAGTGCAACCTCGATGACGCGATAATTTGGTTGCGCGACAGATTTGGAGAAACAAGTACGCTTAATGCAGTTTCCAATCATGCTTTCAATATTGCACGACGAACCCCTTT
>JBCCDM010000747.1:0-1198 GCA_039030795.1 Cyanobacteria bacterium P01_A01_bin.84 | reverse complement strand
GCTTCTGTTGATTTAGCAGAAGATGCAGAATTACTAGAATTAATGGCTCAAGCTGGCTTCTATGGAGTATTTTTAGGTATTGAAACCCCCGATACAGATAGTCTAGAAGTGACTCGCAAGTTTCAAAATATCCGCAAACCCTTAGTAGAAGCCTGTAATACTATTAATCAAGCTGGATTACTAGTTTATGCTGGATTTATCATCGGTTTTGATGCAGAACGAAGTGGTGCAGGGGAAAGAATTCAAGCCTTTATAGAAGAAACTACTATTCCTCAACCAATGTTAGGAATATTGCAGGCTATCCCTAATACCAACCTTTGGCATAGACTAGAGCAAGAACAGCGATTATTAGCAGGTACTGATGGTAAGGAAGTCAAAGATCAAAACTCTCTGATGAATTTTGTTCCTACTCGTCCAACTACTGAGATTGCTCAAGAATATGTAGAAGCAATCTGGAAAATGTATGAACCACAAAAGTATCTCCGACGTTGTTTTGAGCAATGTCTGAGAATTAATCCTAATCCTAACCTCCAACAAAATATGTATTTTCCCCCTGGAAAAGGAATAAAGCTGATTGCTCAGGTGATTTTGCGTCAAGGTTTACAAAGAAAAGAAATTCGCGCTCAGTTTTGGAAACAGCTTTGGGCTATTATACAGAAAAAGCCTCAGTTCCTAAATATGTATTTGGGTTTATGTGCTGCTGGAGAACATTTTTGGGAATATCGTTTATTAACTAGAGAACGCATTACTCAACAGTTAGGATTCGACCCCTTGAACAAATCGAAGATTATGGAAAAAGAATTAATCGCTGTTTAAAGAGTATTTCATATCAGCACCCTAGAACTAGGGCGTTGATATGAATAAGATTTGACGGTTTTTTCATACATTTTATATGTCCAAGACTTACCCACGGACTACGTGTTTAGGTTCGGAGCGACCGTAGGGAAGTATAAGCTAAGCACGAACACGCTACGCAACCGTGTAGCATAGCGCTAGCTAACGCAAAGCCTTATTTTTATTAAATACATTGTTAAATCAAGGAGCCCTTATTATTAAATCTGACTTTTCACGGGATGTGGAAAAGATAAAGCGGTTCGCCATTTTAAAGATTCTGTTGGCGAAAGTGTTACCAGAAAAATACAACGATATTACACTATCGAGAGAACGATAAATTTGAGGGATTGTAACACTTCTGTTT
>JBCCDM010000746.1:0-1198 GCA_039030795.1 Cyanobacteria bacterium P01_A01_bin.84 | reverse complement strand
CACTGACAGTGGTATTTGTTGTTTTATCAGATATCACCTGAGAAGAAGTTGGTAAGATTATTCCAGAAGTTAATAATCCAGTTGTAAATATTGTAGTAAAAGCGATAAGTCTATAATTTGAAGCTTTGTTTATAACTTTCATACCAGAAATATTTTATGAAGAGTTCTGGTGTTATGTTTCCCTAAATTTTTTCAATCCATAACAATTGTCAGTTTATTTTCTGCTATCGGATTTCACCACTTATCTAAGTAGATTTATTTCTTTACCCTTTACCTGAGATTAAGGAAATTTACAGGTAACTTTCCCCAAAATTTGTGTGATGGGAATAGAACCGAAAGAGCGACTATCAGTACTTCCATAATGGTTGTCTCCTTCAAGAAAACAAGACCCATCCTCAAGTACTGAAGTCACTCTCTTAATTATCTGCTTTGTTCTATCTGGATGCATTGCAACAACAATATCCCCTACTTGAGGAAAATGTTGCTGATAAGCTTTGGGATTATACAAAACTTCTTCCCCTGGTAACAAACTAGGAGTCATGGAAGAACCCGTTACGCGCACTCTTTGGCGAATTTTCAGTAATACAAAGAATAACTTAAATGCAACTGAAACTTCTTCTTTTATTGCTGCTACCAGAGAAATAGCTGTACTCACAAACTTAATTAGTCTTGATTTTACTTTTGCATCTAGATTTTTTCTGTAGTTTTTATTTTATGTTCCGTTCTAGCTGGCTTTATAGAAGTTAACATCTCGGTCTTTACTACCCCAGAACATATTGTGGATTTTTTCTACAGCAGCCATTAACTCTTCAGCGTGTTGTAGGCTTACTTCCACTTTACAAGCAGAGCAAAGTTTTGCTGCTTTCCAGAAAGTGTCATGTAAATCGGGATATTTTTCTAGGTGTACTGGTTTGAAGTAATCAGTCCAAAGGATTAATAAATCTTCCTTGGTTTTTTGAGCTTGCTCTTCCTTGATGGCAATGTAGCGAGATAAAGTATTGTGATAAGCGATATTGGCTGCTTTGTCACCACTTGCAGGAACTTCTAAGCCATTAATCTTCTTGGTCATAGACAATACTGCTTCTGCAGTAATTCTTGCTGATGCTGGGTCATATACACCACAAGGACCGTCGCAATGAGCGCTTACTTCTTGGGCTGGGAAAAAATCTTTTAATTTGTCAGCAATTTGCTTGAACAT
>JBCCDM010000745.1:0-1201 GCA_039030795.1 Cyanobacteria bacterium P01_A01_bin.84 | reverse complement strand
GGTCAATCTTACCCTGAATATCTACAAAGTCATATTTTTGAACCATTGGGTATGAATGACTCCGGATATGACCAACACGAGTTAGTTTTACCTAATCGTGCTTCTGGTTATGTCTTTTCGGGAGAAGAGTATCTAAATGCAGAATTCATAGATATGACATTACCATCAGGTGCAGGGGGATTATACTCAACCTTAGAAGACCTACATAAATGGGATAGAGGTCTCTACACCGATGTGATTCTCAAAGAATCTTCCAAAAAAGTAATGTTTTCACCCACTTTCAAGGATAATACTTTAGAAGCAGACTATGAAATATACGCCGGTTATGGATGGTTCTCAGATGTTCATTACCAACGTCCTCGTATTCTTCATAACGGAGGTGTTAATGGTTTTAGTACCCATATTTCCAGATATTTGAATGAAAGAGTTGTAATCATCGTACTTAGTAATTTGATAACAGCACCAAGCACAGCGATCGCTAATGATTTAGCAGCAATTTTATTCGGTGAATCCTATGAAATCCCTAAAAAACGTCAAGCTATTGATTTAGACCCTGCTATTTACAAAGCTTACGTCGGAAAATACCAACTCTCACCTGATGTGGTGTTAACAATTAAAACAGAAGACAAACGTATCTTTACTCAACTTACTGGACAAGACTTTTTCGAGATATTTCCAGAGTCTGAGACTAAGTTTTTTTTGAAAATAGTAGATGCTCAACTTACTTTTATTGTTAACGAAACGGGGTTAGCATCACAAGTAATTCTCCATCAAAATGGAATTGAGCAAGTTGCGATTAGGATGTAAAAGTAATATTTATCAACTAATACTGTTTT
This sequence comes from Cyanobacteria bacterium P01_A01_bin.84, assembly GCA_039030795.1. Lineage (GTDB taxonomy): Bacteria > Cyanobacteriota > Cyanobacteriia > Cyanobacteriales > Nostocaceae > JBCCDM01. The sequence continues at coordinate 365 of JBCCDM010000745.1, read as the reverse complement.
CCTTCACATAAATACTCTTCAAGTAATTTCAAATCAAGACTATTTAATATACTAGTCTTGATTGGTCGTTTATCATCCCAAAAAATTAGAGATGAGTAGATTTGAGTAGAAATAAGAGAAGTCAAAAGATTGAAAGTGTGACGAGCGATCGCTTATTTATTATTTAAACTTAATATCACTCAAAATCTAATTTACATTTACGTTGTTTGAGCGATTTATCAGTCACAGGACTTACGCAACGAAGATTTGTCATTGCGACCGGAACGTAGTGTAGGGAAGCAATCGCAATAAACCTTGCGATTACGTCGCTATCGTTTGTCCTATCGGACACGCTACGCGAACGTAATGACGGAATTACGTTGATT
>JBCCDM010000744.1:0-1223 GCA_039030795.1 Cyanobacteria bacterium P01_A01_bin.84 | reverse complement strand
ATTGAATATTTTACATTAAAAATAATTTTAGAAATATCTAAAGTAAGTCACCTGAGATATCACTTTAATAATCTACGAAGATGTTACAAATAAAGTTTCCGTTAGTAATACCTAGATTGTATAAGACGAAAGCATAGAATATTCTGATGGGGTGTTAACGTTCGCGGAGCTTGTCTGTCAGGACATGATGTGACCCGTATAGACATGTATCTTACTCGCTAGCCAAGTACAAATTAAATGCGTAAAATCTTAACCGAAGATAAATTAATCAATTTTCAATCAACAGTGTAATAAAAAGAAAAACTGATGCCAAGCTATTAGCTACTAAATCAAAAACTTAGCTAACTAATAGAAGTCTATCAAAACTACAGTGCTTTATTACCACAAACGGAATTTTTACTCCCAGCTTTTATACTTTAGGTTTCCAAACTACTTTTTAAATTGAGACAGAAATTTCCAGATATTAATAATCCTTTTACCCTACTGAAAAATTAGTTAGCTAAAACAGTAGGTAAAGGTGAGAAGAGAGTAAGTTTATAACTAAGAACGAAAGCGAATTAATGAGCAACACTTAAAGTGATGAATCCACAAATTGATGTGAGACATCCACAGTAAATTAAAACTCGAAAACGCGCTTATAAATATTTTGCCTACTCCAGGAACTTTATTCCAACCCGAGGGAATAAAAACCGGTTGTTTGATTACTAATCGTAATTCATTTTCCTACGTACCATGCTTGACGATGAGCAAACAATTTCTGCCATCTGTATCGCGTTTGTAAACAACTTCGTCTGCTAATCGTCTTAATAGAAACCACCCATACCCACCTACTTGTAGAGTACCGGGTTCTGGTTCGGCTATTGCATCTGGATTAAATGGCTTACCGTAATCCCAGATTCTAATTTCTAGTTTGTCATTCCACAGTAAGACATCAATATCAATGTTTGTTTCCGGTGGTAAAGCTTGATGTGCATGACGAACAGCATTTGTAAAGCCTTCAGCTAACGCTAGATTAAGCCGATACTGTTGGCTTTCGAGCCAACTAAGCCCAGACAGATTACGCAGACAGAATTGTTCAAACCATTGTTGTACTTGGTTTAGAAGCTTAAGTTCGCTCTTAACCGTCAGATGGTCTTGCTCCACAATTGCTAGCATTGACCTTGACTTTAATATTAGTGAATTAGTTTTACTTACATCTTTTATAGTTTATAAAGTTCAGATTT
>JBCCDM010000743.1:0-1228 GCA_039030795.1 Cyanobacteria bacterium P01_A01_bin.84 | reverse complement strand
GAACTCTTATTTTATACTTTTGACCCTTTAGGTGCACAAGCTGGTGGAATGCCCGTACAAATTTATTATATTGGTATGATAAGTGCGATTACGATTACCATTGTGGCTAGTTTAGAAACTGTTGGCTCTTTACTAGTAATTGCGATGTTGGTTGGACCTGCTAGTACCGCTTATCTGTTGGTCAAAGAACTAAATATAATGATGATATTGGGTTCTTTTTTTGGGGTTACTTCAAGTGCGATCGGAATGTATTTAAGTTACTATTTTGATACTCCTTCCGGTGCTTCAATTGTGTTGGTGATGTGTATTTTCTTTATGCTGGCATTTTTATTTAGTCCTTCTCAAGGTATTTTAACTGAACCCCATACACCATTAGGTAAGCTGTTGAAAACTGGAAAATAAGGATTTGGAATATAAGGGAATAGGTAATTAATAACTCCTAACTCCTGTACAAACGTAGCACTGCTACATATCTAAAACTAATCTAAAATCCAAAATTATTATGAGTAATTATAATCCTTGGGTAACACCATTAAATCGGCAGGTTACGGAAGATTTATTGACAGGAGGAAAAATTGAATATGAGGATATAGATTGCAACTGTGACGTTTTATCATCTTTGCTTTACACCTTATTTCAACAAAATTGGCAACAAGTTGAATTGGGACACGTTGCTCAAGGTGGGGTTTTAGAATTAGAATTTACCAATCCACCTAAAATTTGTATTCTTTATGATGGTTATCTCACAGTAGTTACTGAAGGTTGGCATTTGCACTTGTGTATTGATGAAACTTTTGGTGGTCCTAATAGTCAAACTCCTTTGGAATTAAGAAGACAAAGAAGAGTTAGTCGCGCAGCTTTTTATAGACGTTTTAATGCAGCAGCTAAACCAAGAAGTTGGGGAATAGACTTGTGGAATGGTAAGGGTGAAAACGTAATGACAATTTTCTTACCTAACCCTTTAGTTGATGGTGAAAATTTATTACCAGAAGGTAAACCAAATTTAGCAAAATTAGAACTTTATCAAGAATTAAGGGAGATCTATGTATTAGGTAATAAACCAATGCCATTTACCCAAAATCCCTTGAAACGTGCTTATATTTCAGTTTGTACCTCTGGAAGATGTTTACCTTCACGTAATTGGCAACCTACTTATGAAGCGTTAAAAAATGCTGTTGAAAAAGTAGGTTTAGATATAGAAGTAAGAAGGTCTGGCTGTTTAGAAGTT
>JBCCDM010000742.1:0-1228 GCA_039030795.1 Cyanobacteria bacterium P01_A01_bin.84 | reverse complement strand
CGAGTGCGGTTATACCCTAGCAACCAAGAGATATTACCCTGTTTACCGCTAGTTTGAATGCTTTGTTCGTTCAAATCGTAGCTACCAAATCTTAATTGAGCTTTGGTGGTAATATCTTTTGTCGGACGACGAGTAATAATATTGATTGTCCCTCCAATCGCATCGGAACCATAGAGGGTAGAACCTCCACCGGGAAGGACTTCAACTCTCTCGACAATATCGGTAGTAATTTCTGCAAGGTCGAAACCACCACTACCAAGATTATTAATTGGTCTTCCATTCAGTAATATCAATACTTGTCCGGTATTAGAACCGCGAATAAACTGACCGCTCAAACCACCAATTTCTGTTCCCACAGTACCATCGGGTAAAATACCGGGGACAAATCTCAACGCTTCTTTGACAGTACGCGCTCCCTGGGCTTCGATTTCTTCGCGGTTAATCACGTATACTGGACGAGTCGCATCTCTTACTTTTCCTTCTCGACGAAACGGTGTAAATACTGGTTGGTCTAATATTTCTCCTATTACCGTAAGTTCAATATCTGCTTCTTGCTCTTTTTCTGCCTCTGGTGAAGGATTATTTTGAGCAATTTCTTTCCTATTATTAGCTTTAATGGAATTATTTTCAGGAATTAAGCCTGGAATTATTTCTAAGTCCTTTGCTGTACCTTGATGCTGATTAAATTCCGATATTTTTTTTATTTCTTGTGCTTTAGCGCTATCGTTTCCAGACAATATCGTTAATATCGTCATTATTAAAACTGCTAACTGTATTTTCGATTCCCTACTAGAAATAATTTTCATCCGTACCTCGCAGATATTTGTGTTTTCTATTACATTGGCGGGTATTCTGACTTCAAGACTTTTGTCTCATCACAGCTGCGGGACAGCGCTGGATTTACACCAAACTTTCCCCCTTATGTCTGATAGCTGACCCCCATCAGAACCAATTAATTCAAGATATGTTTACGCTTAATCAAGTCGATATATTCCATTTTGCGGAATAATTCGCGCTCACTAATTAAAAACAAGTATTTGCTATTTATATATTATTTATTATGCCTAATTGTGTTTCTAAGACAACCAATTTAGAGGAATATTTCTTTATTAAAAATGACAATGTTAATGTAAATGTAAATGTTGTTGTTAATGTTAATGTTAAACTTTTACAGAATATCAAATATTAATTAAGCTTCTAAAGAATAACTCATACAAATAAACGTTTT
>JBCCDM010000741.1:0-1235 GCA_039030795.1 Cyanobacteria bacterium P01_A01_bin.84 | reverse complement strand
TTAACTTTTCTCTTCTGCCTAATTATTTAAGTAGTATAACAACTATCTAAATTAATATACTACTTCCGATTATGCATCATAAATTCTAAGTCAGTCGATGGGAAGATGAATATAAAAAATAAAATTCTTAATATTGTTAATAACAAAAGAAAACAATTGGAGATAAAAATTTATGGCTCTTTATAAAGTAGAAGATTACGACCCTAACTATCGCGATGTTTTCCAGGGTCAAGACATCAAAGACATGAGCGTTTATGTTGAAGGTGGTCAGGAAAAAGTTGGCACAATAAACGATATTTTAGTGGATGAAGAAGGTCGCTTTCGCTATGTAGTAGTTGACCTAGGTTTCTGGATTTTTGGTAAGAAAGTATTAATGCCTGTTGGTCGTACCCGCATCGACTACAATGATAACCGCATCTATGCTCTTGGTATGACAAGAGAACAGGCTGAAAACTTGCCTGAATACGACGAACATCAAGTTATTGATTACGATTACGAAGAGAGAGTACGCGGCGTATATCGCACCCAACCACAAGCAACTGCGACTCCAGCATATAGCGCAGCTAGCTACAACCACGAGACTTATAAATACGACAACGAGCCTAATCTTTACAACGTAAACGATACAGACCATCAAAATATCAAACTTTATGAAGAGCGCTTGATTGCTAATAAACAGCGTCGTAAAGCAGGAGAAGTTGCAATTGGTAAGCATGTAGAAACCGAAACTGCGCGAGTTTCTGTACCTGTAGAAAAAGAACGTGTAATCGTAGAAAGAGTAACTCCAGAAGATGCTGGTAGAGCAGTTGCTCCTGGTAAAGCTACCTTTGCTGAAGGTGAAGTAGCTCACATGGAAATTTATGAAGAGGGTGCTGATATTCGTAAGGAAGCATTCGTTCGTGAAGAAGTGAAAGTCAAGAAGGAAATAGAGCGCGATACCGTTGATGCTAAAGAGACAATTCGTCGCGAAGAATTGGATATTGACGCTGGAAATCTACCTATTGAAAGACGTTAATTCTGAATGCTAACAGTGGTTCTTATTAACTAGTAATTAACTATTAGCTATTAGCTAATAGCTAATAGTTAATTACTATTTTTCATATCTATATCCAACTCAAATTTAATAATGTAGTGAATATATTTGTTAATTAAATAATAAGGATAACTATATATAATATTATGTTCCAAATAGAGCTATTAATAACAATGTGAATATGAATAGTCAAATCACTGAT
>JBCCDM010000740.1:0-1243 GCA_039030795.1 Cyanobacteria bacterium P01_A01_bin.84 | reverse complement strand
ATTAGGACTTACGCAAAGGCAATGTAATTCTGTCATTACGAGCGATAGCGACGTAATCGCAAAAACCTTGCGTTGACGTAGTCTGCTCGATAGAGCTTATGCTTCCCTAAACTCCGTTTCGGTCGCAATGACAAATCTTCGTTGCGTAAGTCCTGATCATAACTAATTAAGCGGACTGATATTATATATTTTTTAACGCCCAGGAGCGCGGAGTAAAGCGCAAAGGGACGCAGAGTTTTTTTAATTCTATGTTAAATAATTCCAATGTAAACGAAAACGATGTAATATAACAGTATGCTTTTGGATTAGAATATTTTTTTATAAGAAGAAAGACTTGAATCTATCCCATTAATTCAGATTTTCACTGAAAAGCTAATTAGTTGAAGAATTAAAAACTATAATTGCAAACACTCTCTCAACTTAAACCCAAGCTAAAATATAAAAATAAAGAAAATCAGTGGCAATGGCTGGTTGGAGTCCAATGCGACTGATTTGAAGTTGATGAATGCGTACTGTGATTAAAAGTTAATCTGAAATAGTTATCAATGATAGTACCCGATAGGGCTATATTTTAGGTGTTTACGCGTTCAAGGATAAATTTCCAGATGGGAATATAGGGTATTGATTTAAGTAGTCATGCAAAATTAATTTTACATTCTGAAAATTTCAAGTCCCTGGAATTGCTGAGTCGCTTTCGCGACACCCTACGGGAACGTTCATCGCAATGACATATACAACTAATTTTGCCTAGGTCATATCTTGCACCAAGAAAGTCATGTAAATAAATAATACTCAGTATTCTCGAGCGCCTAGGACTGGAAGTCCCATGCTTACAAACGAAGTCCTCTTTTAGAGGACTGAATAAATCTTGAATCAATAGTATTATTTGTTACTTCATATTTTATGTTTGACTATTTATACGTACAGGTGCAAGATTTGAGCGACCCACAAGGTGGAAATTCCTTCTGCAAAATTCCTTCTGCAAAATTTAACTCCACCTTGCAACAAATGAAACTTGTACGTTTTTCGATAAATTCTAAAACCCTTGATATACCAGGGTTATAAAATGTGTAAGTTAGAAGCTAGGTAGTTAATTTGATGTTATCAGGACTTACGCAAAATCAACGTAATCCCGTCATTACGAGCGATAGCGACGTAATCGCAATAAACCCTGCGTTGACGTAGTCTGCTCGATAGAGCTTATGCTTCCCTACACTATGTTCCGGTCGCAATGATAAATCTT
>JBCCDM010000739.1:0-1257 GCA_039030795.1 Cyanobacteria bacterium P01_A01_bin.84 | reverse complement strand
CGTCACGAATACATTTGCGGACAGGTATTCGCAATGTCTGGGGGTAGCAAAGAACATAATCTTATAGCTGGGAATATTTACTCACGCTTACGCTCTCATTTACGAGGTGGTTCCTGTAGCGTGTTCATGGCTGATATGAAAGTAAATATACAATTAGCCAATCAAAATATTCAAAATACTAAAAGCATATATTATTATCCCGATGTTGTTGTTACCTGCGATGCCGATGATAACGACCGTTTTTCTTTAGATTATCCTTGCTTAATTATAGAAGTACTTTCACCTAGCACGGAAATAACAGATAGACGAGAAAAACTTGCTCATTACAGAAGTTTGGAAAGTTTACAAGAATACGTATTAGTTTCTCAAAATGAAGTAAAGGTAGAAGTTTATCGAAAGGATTCTCAAGGAAATTGGTCGCTAACAATATTAGGTAAAGATAACGAATTACATTTAAATTCTATCGATTTAACTTTAACAATGGCAGAAGTTTACGAAGATGTTATCAAAATATAATTATCAACTCAATCGGGGTTTCCCCATATCCTACGGGTTGTTTGTTTTGTGTTGGAGTCTAAATCCCCATAACAAAACATAATTACGAATTACGAATTACGAATTATTTAATATGTCCAATCACGATATAGTTGACAATCGCAATCAAACATTAGTAGATAAAATAAACTGCATTCTCGACTCATCTGAAGCAGCTCATTTTGCTGTAGGTTATTTCTTCCTTTCCGGTTTCACAGCTATTGCAAAGCGTCTTAAGGATATCAAAGAATTACGGTTATTAATTGGTAACACCAGCAACCGCGAAACTATCGAGCAAATTGCTCAGGGATACCGAAGATTAGAGTTAATTGAAGATAAAATTGAAGCTCAAAAATATCCCAAACGTGTTGAAGAAAAACGCATTGCTAACAAAACAGCAGCCAATATCCGTTCTAGTATTGAATTAATGGACCAAACCGACGAAGCCGAGACTTTGCTTCAAAATCTTGTAGAGATGATTGAAGAAAAACGGTTACAGGTTAAAGTTTACACTAAAGGAACTTTACACGCTAAAGCTTATATTTTTGATTACGGTCAAATTTACGATAATAAAGGTAAGGCTTTAGAGCGTTCGGAAAATGGTATTGCAATTGTTGGTTCTTCTAATCTTTCACTTTCTGGTATTACACACAATACCGAACTTAATGTAGTTATTCACGGTAACGATAACCATACAGAATTAACTCATTGGTTTAATGAATT
>JBCCDM010000738.1:0-1262 GCA_039030795.1 Cyanobacteria bacterium P01_A01_bin.84 | reverse complement strand
TTGCAATTGTTGGTTCTTCTAATCTTTCACTTTCTGGTATTACACACAATACCGAACTTAATGTAGTTATTCACGGTAACGATAACCATACAGAATTAACTCATTGGTTTAATGAATTATGGGACGAAGCACAAGATTTTAGTCAAGCTTTGATGCAAGAGATGAAAAAATCTTGGGCTGGTTTACCCGTTCGTCCCTATGATGTTTATATGAAAACTCTTTATACATTAGTCAAAGATAGATTAGAAAATACGGAATTAAAAAAAATAATTATAGATGATGAAATCAGCAAACAGCTAGCCGATTTTCAGAAAGTAGCAGTTAATAATGCAATACAAAATATCAAAGATTATGGTGGAGCTTTCGTTTCCGATGTAGTAGGACTTGGTAAAAGTTTTATTGGTGCTGCAATTGTTAAAAGATTTGAACAAACCGAAAGCGCACGTCCTTTAATTATCTGTCCCGCACCGCTAATAGAAATGTGGGAAAAATATAATGAAGTTTATCATTTAAATGCTCGTGTTCTTTCAATGGGGATGTTGAAAGAAGATGAAGATGGAGACGTAAAAACATTATTGAACGATTATAAATATGAAGATAGAGATTTTGTGTTAATTGATGAAAGTCATAACTTAAGAAATCATAATACCCAAAGATATAAAGTTGTAGAAGCATTTTTAGGTGCTGGTAAACGCTGCTGCTTTTTAACAGCTACTCCTCGAAATAAAAGCGCTTGGGATATTTATCATCAACTCAAACTATTCCATCAAGATGATAAGACAGATTTACCTATAGACCCACCAGATTTAAAAGAATTTTTTCAGCTAGTAGAAAAAGGGGAAAAGAAACTACCGGAATTACTATCCCATATTCTTATCCGACGTACTCGCAATCATATCCTCCGCTTTTACGGGATTGATTCACAAACCCATAAACAAGTAGACCCAACTAACTTCCAAGAATACCTAAATGGAAGCAAACGAGCTTATGTTATTGTTGGTGGAAAGCATCGCTTCTTCCCCAAACGAGAGTTAGAAACTATTGAGTACAGCATTGAAGATACCTATCAAGGATTATATAAGGAATTACGCCAGCATTTAGGTAAACCTCGCAAACGTAAATTAGTTAAAGCTCCAACCAATGAACTCAGCTATGCTCGTTATGGCTTGTGGAACTACGTATTAAAAGATAAACAAAAACAAGAACCATATAACACCTTACAGCGTGCTGGTTCTAATTTACGGGGGCTGATGAGAGTGCTG
>JBCCDM010000737.1:0-1274 GCA_039030795.1 Cyanobacteria bacterium P01_A01_bin.84 | reverse complement strand
TTCAAATCCAAGCGAAAAGTACCGTAGGGATTGACGTGACCCCAAATTAAAGGCGATAGCGCCCGCAAATCTTCCTTTCTCATCAACTTCATCCATTTTGGTTGAGACAAAACTTCTTGAATCATTAAAGTATTTACATATACCAGAGATATCTGTAATAAATGCAGAGATAAAACAGCTAATTCTTGGTCTGACAAACGATTAGTTGCAATCTCCCCACTCTTACCGTAAAAAATAAAGCTGTTAGCGCTATTCCAGTTCTCCACTACGTTTAGTCCAGAATTTATCTCTTGTCGCAGTTCAACTGAATGCAAATATTTACACAAAAATATAGTTTTAACAGCCTTTCCCAATTCTGCCAGCGCTTGATAAGTAGGGTGTAATAAATTACCCGATTTAAAACGTCTTAGGATAGCTTCAGTTTCTGCCATACCTAAACGTAGAGCAGTAGCATACTTTACCATTTGGTCGTACTGCTGGCGAATTAAATCCCAATTAATAGCACGAGTTAAAATCGGTTGTAAGTTTGGATAAGCATCGTTATTTCCAGTTGATGGGCGGTATAATTTCTGAACATTGATGCGTTTGAGACGCGGCATCAACTGAAAACCGAGTAAATGGCAGAAAGCAAAAGCAACTTCGTTTTGTCCGTGACTATCCACATAATTCTTCTCCACCTTCATATCGGTGCAATGACGTAGTAAACCTTCTATCATTGCTGCCACCTCAGAAGAAGAACAAGTTTTTAGCTGCGAATAAATACAAACAGAATTCTTCTCGACGTGCCAGTAAATCATCACACCCCTTCCACCGTAGCGGATGTGCCACTCAGTCATTAAATTTTGGTCCCAAGCACCAAACTTTTTGGAATCACTTGCACAAGCCGTTGAACCTTCTCCCCAAATAGCAGATATTCTGGCATCAAAAATTGCATTTGCAACACAACTGATAGCATTACGTAATTGGTCTTTATGAATAAAATGACGCTTTACATGAAGTAACTCTTGATAATTATCGCCTTTTATTTCATCGGATAAACGTTTTAATCCCGTATTTGTTCCTAAACCATATAAACAAAGTAACAAACGTTTCTGTAAAGTATTTCCGGTTAAAACTTCGCGTGTTGATACACTTTTAAAATGCTCCTTAAAATCAACTCGTAAGTCAGTTTCTTTAAGAATATCTAGAAGGCTAGTCATATTCCAACGCCGTTTAATTTCTGTTTTTAATCGCGTCAAATTGACAGGTTCATTTTGAGGAATTAGAGGGGAAAC
>JBCCDM010000736.1:0-1276 GCA_039030795.1 Cyanobacteria bacterium P01_A01_bin.84 | reverse complement strand
GCAGCACGTAAAAAATTAAATAAACTATATCCGAAAGTGAAGAAAGAAAATGATAAAATAAAAAGCGATTCGGAGTCGATTAATCAGGAGGCGATCGCAACGGTGTGAACCCCTCAAAATTAATGTGGTCGAATACTAGTAGTTCACCACATAAGTTTTGAGGGGTAAACATCAATTTTGTTTTAAATCGGATAACTCTCTAAACCCTCTTTCTCTGTGTTCTCTGCGCTCTCTGCGGTTTTTATTGGGGTGTACATCCCATCCGTCAGGGGTTGAAAACCCCTGTCTCATAGCAAAAGTCGTCTAAAGACGACTCAGCTAATACCCATCAGAATTAATGTGGTCAAGTACTAGATTGGATTGGATTGGATTGCCAAAAAAATTAGAATTACCATTACCAAAATCCCCACACAGTTCTCAGACTCATAATTGCCACTGAAAGAAATCAACCACATTACCCAATATTCGATGCTTAATTAAAGAACGTTTTTTCCACTCTTCATAAGTAATACGTTTACTCTGAGAAAAACCTTTTTCAAAAGTATCTCTAATTCCCTTTATTAATTCTGGTTGAGCGCTACAAATATCTAATTCTTCGTTATGAACAAGACTACGAGGGTCGAAATTCGCACTCCCCGTAGTTGCCCAAAGGTCATCAATTAATAGTAATTTAGCATGGGTCATACTTGGTTGAAATTCATAGATTTCAACACCACCTTTAAGTAGATTCCCATAATGTTCGTAAGAAGCATAATAAACGGGTTTCTTATCGCTGCGTTTACTAGTAGTGAGAATACGAACGTCTACACCATTTTGTTTTGCTTCTACTAACAAATTTACGGAATGCTCATCTGGTAAAAAATAAGGACTAGCTAACCAAATTCGTTTTCTTGCACAGATAAAACTGTTGTATTTAAAATTTTGAATCGGTGAAAAACGGATTCTAGGATTTGCTCCCGGTACCACTAACATTAAATGCTGTTTATCTTTATCGCTAGCAGACTTCCATTTTTCTTTAGCGAAATTGGCCGTACAGTCTTCAAAAGTCCAGTGCTGCGAAAATACCCCCTCCAAAATTCTCATAATTTCTCCTTCTAGACGTATCTCAACGTCTAACCAAGGCTGGGTATCATCGTCTTTTTGAGTACCATCCCAAAGGTCAGAAATACCCGCACCACCCACTAAACCAAACTTGCTATCAATTAATAATAGTTTGCGGTGAGTACGACCTGCGTAATCTAAAGGAGCTTTCCAATTAAATGAATTGAAAAAAGAT
>JBCCDM010000735.1:0-1278 GCA_039030795.1 Cyanobacteria bacterium P01_A01_bin.84 | reverse complement strand
ATGTGAATAGTTACCTAACATATTCCATCAATCCCATTAAATGATGATGTCACCTGAGTTCAAGCTAGACAATATTGAGTACTTATTGACTTGTCATCGACTTTTATAAATTGAGATTTATCGCAAACTGCTGTTCTGGTTTTATTTTCAAGCAAGAACCCTTGTAAATCAACGGTTGCACACAAATCTTTTATAAATCGAAAAAACTAAATTGCTACTGAAACTTCCCAGTTTTGAACTCAGTTAACAGCAGGGTTAGATGGAATTGTAGATTTCAACAGCAAGAAAATTAGGAGTTGAAAATTATGGTTCTCGGTTTTATCCCCATCTTGGCTGGTTTTGGATGTGCTGGCGCACTTTTAATTGGTGCAGCAGCAGGTATAGCTGGCATTGTAGCAGGTACTAACGCTATCGGAAACGCGATTGAGAACAAGAATGAGCGGGCATAAATAAGCACGGAATTTCATCTTCACGTGCAAATAAAACAGAAATCATAAAGAGATGAGAAAACAAGACACCGAACAAGAGAGAAAGCAAGAGTTAAAAAATAAAAACAATCTAGAATTGATTGTTGATACTGCCCAAAATGGCATTCTTGCAGGCATTAAGTTGGAAGTTGGAACACTGATTGCAGTTAGTACAGCAGGTTGCGAAACAAGAACTTTGGAAGATGGAATGGAAAAACTGAAAAAAAGCACTAAAGGTTGTCATGAAATCGGTTTACGACTTGGTAAGGCTTATTTTCGAGACATCCCTAAAAAGAATTAAAACTCAATGTTTTAGCTGAATAAGCGCAATCAAACAAGATTACACATTCAACAAATTAGAGGATTTTATCATGGAATTAAAACTATCTAAAAAATTTATTGTTAATACTTTACTTGCAGTTTCTTTATTGGGAATTGCTGCACCAAAACCTGCAAATGCTCAGAGTTGGTTGGAATTATGGCAAATGAGTGAGAAGAAATTTTGGAACGATCTAAAAACTTGCTCGCAAGGGAATCAATCAGTTTGTGACAGCCTAGACAGAAGAACATCGCGCGACATCAGAATTAATCAAGGAGCAGCAGCATCTCAAAGTATCCGTAATGGCGTTCAAGGAAGTTATGACAACATGATTCAACAAAAAAACTACAATAATGCAGTTGAAAATGCCGATTATTATTGTAATCAAGGTGATGTTGACAATTGCATTTACTGGGGACAAGTAATTGACTCTTATTACCAAAGGTAATGCAATTGAAAATTGTGTGATTTAAATGCAAACAATTTAGTTTT
>JBCCDM010000734.1:0-1283 GCA_039030795.1 Cyanobacteria bacterium P01_A01_bin.84 | reverse complement strand
AAATTGAAGACTTTCGTAATCACCTTCAGGGATAGTGCCGACAACCTGGGTTCTGATTTCTGGAGTGCCATTATCACAGCTATCGGTGCCATCTTCAAAGTCTAGCAGTGCCACATTTTGATGCTGCCATTTGCCATCTTGCTCTAATTCTAAAGGAACAGCATTTCCATCTTCGTCGATTAATGCCACATCAGATACATAGAATCGAAAATCAGTAGGGGTTATGGTAGATGAACCCATCCCGATCTCTTCATAGCTATCACCACAGGCAAATTCAGAGTCCCCAACAACAGCCTCAAAATTAATCGCAATTTCCTCTTGAAATTGAGCTGATGCGGTGCTACAGCTTAAGAAAACCGCAGTTGCGATGGTAATAGATTTTTGACTAAATGCTGGAATCATTGTTTTATAAGGATTAATATCAATTAGTGCTTATGAACTAATTAAAGTACATTTATATTGTGAAGAGAAATACTACCGAAAAATATTACCCTTGTCCAAAGACAAGCTGTAGAACTTGCCAGATTACAAAATATTATGGTTATGGGTCTATATTGCGATCGCTTGCAATAAAATATTAAATCTACTAGACTCTTAAACGCTTCTTTGCACAATCCATGATATTGTCGTTTCAATTAATTCTGGTACGTTCTAATTTATTGGTTCGGAAGACTGGGTATTAGTCAGAATTCATACCAGTTTGATTCGTATCATTTTTATTTTAAATGACTATAAATACTTAGCTGAATATAAAGCATTTTCGTAACTTGCAACAAATTTTGTTAGTAAAACACTAAAGCACTATACAATACAATATTATTAAAAGATATAAAGACAATCAATTTGCAACAATTTCAGCCCTAAATACACTATAAATTAGTGTTTGAAGCATGAATTAAATTTTTCTACTTGCTTCATTGAACAACGCCGTTCAAGACATTAGTGAACATTAAGAATAACTAGTAATATTACTGGAATAATTGGGCAGTATAAGTAGAGCAAATTCTTTGTAGTTCGCCTGATAAATAATGGCGATCCAAAGGCTACAAGTCGTGTAATCGCCAATAGTGATAACTGATAAATTTCTGCCGCTAGTATTGATATCTGTGTGCTTAGGTCACGGGATTACTTTACCTACAGTTGCGCAGATTGAACCAGATCAAAGCTTAGGTGATGAGGCTTCGATTGTTACCCCCAATGTTGTAGTTGAAGATGCGATTGCCGATTATCTTGAAGGAGGAGCTATTCGGGGCAATAATCTATTTCACAGCTTTGCCGAATTT
>JBCCDM010000733.1:0-1287 GCA_039030795.1 Cyanobacteria bacterium P01_A01_bin.84 | reverse complement strand
TCCCTTTGACTGCTTCGATCGCAACTTTAGCTTTAAATTGAGCCGAGTATTTTTTTCGCTGCATTTTTCTTTCCTCTTTTCATCAGTTTAGGAGCAGCTTTTCTATCTTAAGTCTTTGTCTGAATTCTAGGGATCATTATATCTCGCCAATTGTTCCAAACTTCTACACCATCTTGAGTAAGTATTTTAAGTTGCTCTTCATCTGCCATCTCATCTCAACCTCAGCTAACGCAGAAATAACTTAACCCTTAGTAACACAGCACATAACTATTTGACCAACACCAACTTAAGTCAATAAAAGATGTCGGTCTTCCCTGTTCTCTTAATTGAGGGCAGGGATTTTTTATTGCCTAAATTTAATCACTACAACATTATGACTACTACGGACATCTCGATACAAGACCTAGTACAGCGAGAGGTTATATACTGCGTGTCTTCGCTTGTATACACACTCACACAGGAAAATAAACTTGAAGCAGAACAGGCTATAGAACTATGGACTGCAATAGATTGGGATGAAGCAGAACAAGCAATCTTAGATAAAGGACTGGTTATTTATAACTGCGGAAGCACTTATTCTTTATATGTAGAAGAAACTAATCAAGCCTATTACAATCCTTCCAAGATAGAAATAATCAGAGAATACTTTGACAGTGACCTCTCTGATTATGAAAGAGAGCCACTTGAACATTGGTTGGTCTCTACTTGGTTGGGCAATCGCCTTGAGGAACAAGGTGAAACTATTGTCAGAGATTTCTATGGGCTAGAGGCTATATGGTGTCGCTGTTGCAGTGGTCAAGCTATAAAGTGCGACTATGTTATCCAAGAAATCTACAATGATCTCATTCACCGCCATCTTTAATTAATTGGCGTATTTGTTCAAGTAGTTCATCTTCATCACATTTATAAACATCGTATGTGTGATTTGGATATAAACAATTCTCAACAAGATTATAAATTGCAGCTTTACAATCTTGGCTTATTTTGTCACTATCAGTAACTTCATTAATTAGCTGCTCTGTTTTCTCAACTATTAAAGCTACTCTCTCTGCAAAATCGTATCTTACAATTCTTTTCTTAACCATATTATCCTTTTGAGTTCTGAGATTTATAGTTCCCAATAAACCTATAGAAAGTAAATCTTAAAATAAATATTTAATTTTATCTATTGCATAGTTCTAACTCTACAAAAAGTACTATTGCAGTACAGTGATCGATTGACTTGTAAGTCAGCTCAAACCTTTACGCTGCAAGGCTTTTAGGTTATAATTGTATTATATACAAAAT
>JBCCDM010000732.1:0-1288 GCA_039030795.1 Cyanobacteria bacterium P01_A01_bin.84 | reverse complement strand
GAAGAAATTGCAAATAAATAAAGAATTCCTACATTTAAATCTGAAACAACACTCCCTAAATCAAAGGGAATAGCGCACCATCCCAGAACCGAAAGAAAAAAGGTTAAGGATGGAGCTAATAAAAATAAAAAACTGTCAGCATGACTTGGCATCACAGGTTCTTTAACCATTAACTTCACACCATCTGCGACACTCTGAAGAAGACCCATCATTCCTACAGTATTAGGACCAGTTCGGCGTTGTAAGGATCCCATCACCTTCCTTTCCGCTAAGACCATAAAGGCTACGGCCGCTAACAGTGGAACAATTAAGCTTAATATTTTAAGAAATACCATAATATAAATTTTTAAATATTCTTTACGGGAATCGAACCCGTGTTGTCGCCGTGAAAAGGCGATGTCCTAACCTCTAGACGAAAAGAACACAAAGGAAACGAGTTCGTATGGTAGAACGTTGGTCTCCAAAGCCAAATGTTAGAGGTTCGAGTCCTCTGTTTCCTGAATTTGGGCCTGAGAAGATTTGAACTTCTGTCTTTGCGCTTATCAAGCGCACACTCTCGCCACTGAGTTACAAGCCCTTGAGAATGCCTAAAGAGATTCGAACTCCTAACTTTCAAGTCCGTAGCTTGACACTCTATCCATTGAGTTATAAGCACTTTTAAATAAAACAAGGGAATCGAACCCTTACCCTTCTCCTCTATGAGGATATGCTCTTCCATTGAGCTAGTTTCACTCTTTTTAATGGAGCTCTAAAGCATCCTTAAGATATAAGCTTATAAGCATTGAGAAAACATAAGCTTGAATGATTGCAATAGCTATTTCCATTGCTGTTAATATTATTACAGCTACAAATGGAACTACGCTTAGTTGACAAATAATTCCCGAACTATATAGCATTTCCCAAGAAAAGCCTGCAATAATTTTCACCAGTGTATGTCCGGCCATCATATTTGCACCTAAACGAATCCCTAAACTCAGAGGTCTAAATGTGTATGAAATAAGTTCAAGAACTACTAAAAAAGGAGCCAACACTAAAGGTGCACCTTTGGGTAATAGTAAAGCAAAAAAATGAAGACCATGAAACACAAATCCAAATATAGTTAACCCTATAAACAGTGAAAATGCCAAGCCAAGTGTTACACTAAAATGACTTGTCACTGTAAATGAATATGGAATCATTCCACCTAAGTTTGAGAATATTAAGAGTGTAAATATTGTTAATACCAAAGGAAAGAAAAGCCTCAATCCCTTCGCATTCACTTGCTGTGATAATAAATTCAAGACAAATT
>JBCCDM010000731.1:0-1296 GCA_039030795.1 Cyanobacteria bacterium P01_A01_bin.84 | reverse complement strand
TGCACGATGATCGAGTTTTAGATTCAGAGCGACGTAAGTGGTTAAGTGAAATGATTGTTAGAGCATGGGATCTAATGTCTCACTCACCAAAATAAAAATTATGACATTATTTATTCAAATATTCCTGAACCTAATTTTGATTGTCATACCGATTTAAATATTGTTGATTAATCAATTGCACTATCTCTTCAGACTGAAACCATTCAATGATAATTCTCTGATTATCAGGAAGATCATGCCAAAATCCATTAAATAACTTTCCTTTGATCAAAGTTTCACTATTTAATTCGTACAAAGTTACTAATGCCTTACCGTTTGTCTGAATTCTTTTAAGAAGTGTATCTATTTTTACTCCTGATATGGCGATCGCACAAAGCCATGTATCAGGTTTATTATCAAAAAATAGCGAATCAGGATTTTTTTCTGGTTGCAGAACGAAGTTTACAAAAGCCAATTCTAGAAAAGACTCAATTGCTGTTCGTTTTTCCTCGCTCCATTCTTGCCATTGGACAAATTTTAATTTTCCTAACACAACTTCAGAACATGGATACCAAACTGGGTCTATAGTTGACAATTCAAATATCTTGGGCAGGAAGTACTGAAAATCTGCCTCACTGCCCACAGTTAGAAAAACAGAAGCAGCATAAGGCGCTAATTCATTTGCGGAAATTTTTCTTAGAGGTTTACTCAGCAGTACCCCAATTTCTTGTCTTTCAATACAGCAGGGACATCCATCTACAAAGTGAGGTTTGGGAACATCAGCAAAAGCCTTGTATAGATTTTCAATTCCATCTTTAAGATTTTGCTGCATATACTGACCTATATAAAATTCTTCGGCATGCTTTAAATTACTTTAAGCACGAACTCTTTTTAACAGTAAAGAAGTAACTGCCACTGCTAATACTAAAAGAAGAAAGGTTACTACTACTAAAGCCGCACCATAGCCAAAGTCCAAATAGCGCATTACTGTCGAGTAAATATAAATCGACACTGTTTCGGTTGAACCAGCAGGACCACCCCCCGTCATTACCTGCACTAAATCAAATACGCCAAAGGATTGGGCAAACCTAAATAGTAAAGCAATGAGAATCTGCGGCATTAATAAAGGAAGAGTAATCTGATAAAAACTTTGCCAAGGACTAGCGCCGTCCATCTTATGAGCTTCATACAGGTCTCCTGAAATAGACTGTAAACCTGCCAGTAAAATAATGCTGATAAACGGCGTAGTTTTCCAAACATCGGCGATAATTAGAGCCGTCATTGCCAGGGCGGGTGTTCCCAACCAGTTAATCCCCG
>JBCCDM010000730.1:0-1302 GCA_039030795.1 Cyanobacteria bacterium P01_A01_bin.84 | reverse complement strand
GGGAGTAAGCAATGAAATGAATTAATAGGGTGCAGAAAAATTATGCAACTTATGTCTACTAACTTTCTAGATATTGATAATGAGAAAACAAATACCAAAGAGTGTCCCCAAACTGTAATATCTCAGATTCCAGAACGCGAGAAAATTAAACATACTCTGGTAGGTTCAACTAAAGCAGTAATGGGAACAATCAGGGTATTACATCAGTTAGGTTATGCTCAAATTGGTGATTGGAGTCCTTTGCTACCTACTGAGAATCCTGGTGAAGTGATAAGTATTTTGATACGCTCTATTTCTGTACAGTAGAGAAAATCGGGAGATTTTGACCTTTTTAGGTGTGAAAGACTTACTAGAACTGCTTCAAAGTTACTATATTGAAGCAGTTCTTGAAAAATAGTGAAGAATTCATAGTAACGCAAAAAAGTTGGAGCGAGATGTTATTGAGAATAAAATAACTAATTCTCAATAAGGTTTGATTTTTTTATCTGCAATCTGCTGTAGGTGCCCGCCATAGGCGATGGTGCAAAGCACACGCTGTAAGCGATGGCACATAGGTGCCCGCCATAGGCGATCGCACGTCACAATAGTCAATTTATAACTTAAATTGTACTACCCAACTTTTTCGGATTGCTCTCAAAAGATTTATATTCTTAACAAAACTTAATTTTTCCTAAATGCGTAAAAAATTCTTATCTTGACAGAATAACAATATAGAGAGGCTTGGTTACATAGTTAATCAGACTTTGGGCTGAGAAGCTTTTTGTAGAAAGAATCATTAATAAGAATTAAATTGATGATTCTGATGAAACAAGGGTTTGAGACATTTTGTGACAAAGCTTATCGATGGGGAAATTATCCTCGCAATCTAGTCCATATTCTTAATCGGAGTATAAATTTAATGTTTGTTCAACCATCTTTCAAAGTTCGTGAGTTAATGGTTTCCGTTCTTCCTTCAGATGTAGAACATGAGACTATTAAAGCAGACTGTGGGTACTGCACTACTTGTACAACCGTAACTACTTGTACTAATTGCACTAGTCTGACTTCTTGTACATATCGTACTACTCGTCAGTTAAATGAGTTGGTTCAAGAAGACGATTTGAGTGTCCTCAAACAAGAACTAGAACTACTTTTAGTTAAATAAACTCAAATTTGTGGTGTTAGACAAGTAGTGATATTTTCCTATCTTCTCTTTTTAGTGAGGGAGATTGTACATACTTGCATTCATTACTTCTAGAACACTACCTCTGAATCTAAAGCTTTAGAACTCTGTAATAGTTGTATTTAATTAGCAAGAGGCTG
>JBCCDM010000729.1:0-1306 GCA_039030795.1 Cyanobacteria bacterium P01_A01_bin.84 | reverse complement strand
CCCAAATGGTAAATTTATTTACAGTTATTTTAAAATTACTTTAAATTAAGATACAATCACAAACCTATATAATTTGTTATTTAAAAATCTGCTCACTAATGAATGCTCCTCTATAACAACGTCGCGCTTCTTTTTATTAGCGCTCGCTAATACAGATATTGTATTTTCTCTTCTAAATATTAGAGCTTGTTATCTATCAAAAAAAAGTACAAAAAAGTAATCAAAAGTTCTTCTGATCTTCGATATATAGAAGATGATTAAACTACTTGAAAAATTAGCTTTAGCTATAAAATAATCACAAGCTATTATTACAGTTTAGAAACTGTTTAGAAACAGTTTAAAGAGCGATCGCTTATTCTACTAGTTGTCTTTAAAAATATATCTATTAACGTAGTATTTTTGTTTAATTTAATGCAGGCGATCGCTTTATTCTTGACTTCCTTAGCTTTCGGCAATATTCTCTTTTTTCCAAGCTAATTTGTTAATGTTTCAATAGATTGGATAGCCTTTGAATAGGCAGTTATTGTTAGGCTGATGAAAGAACTACAAGATATTATTCGAGTCTGGAAACAGCTTGAACCAGAACAAACGGCGCGGACATCTGCGCGGACGAAGCCCGAAGTACGCGAAGCTTTGCTTCGCCAGTCTGCTTCGCAGACGATGGGGCAACAGCCCCGTTCTAGCGACGCAAGGAGCGCGTTCGCGCCTGCGTCTTGAGGTCTCCTCAAGACCCGTGTCCTCAGCTTTAGCTACTTTAGTTAAGGTAGAAGGTTCGGCATATCGTCGTCCTGGCGCGAGGATGTTAATTACCTCTGATGGTAAACAGATAGGTACAATTAGCGGTGGTTGTTTAGAAAGCGATGCGATCAGGCGATCGCAAATTGTCCTGGAAACTGGCACACCAAGTCTAGTTAAATACGACACGACATCAGAAGATGACTTAATCTGGGGTTTGGGTTTGGGCTGTCAGGGGATGGCTTATGTTTTGATTGAGCGATTACAAATAGATAAAACAAATGCTTTGAGGGTGATCGATCAATGTTTATCACCAGAAAACTAGGCGCAGTTGCTACCGTATTTAAAACAGAAGGTACAGCGGTGGAGATAGGAAATAGCATTTTAATAGATCCTAACGGTAACATTGTTTCGACTATTGCCAATACCAAACTGGAAAATATGGTGCGAGACGATCTGCAACTTGTTCTACAACAGCAAAAATCAGTAACGCAACTATATAGTTTTGCCTCCTCAACAGCAGAAGTTTTTTTAGAAGTAATTCAACCTCCTGCGTCCTTGGTTATTTTTG
>JBCCDM010000728.1:0-1317 GCA_039030795.1 Cyanobacteria bacterium P01_A01_bin.84 | reverse complement strand
GTACCTAGCCAGATGGAACAGCTACTAAAGTTACCAGGAGTAGCCCGCAAAACCGCCAATGTCGTCTCAGCACACGCTTTTGGCAACATACAGGGAGTGACGGTAGATACCCATGTCAAGCGCCTCAGTAATCGCTGGGGGCTAACTAAATCAGATAAACCGCTGCAAATTGAACGAGACCTGATGGCGTTACTACCCCAGTCAGAATGGGAAAACTACTCAATTCGTACCATCTACCACGGTCGAGCAGTTTGCAAAGCCCGCAAGCCTCTATGCCATGTCTGCCAATTAGTTGAGCTGTGTCCTGCGGCTAAAGAATTTTTATAGTCGTTATTTAGTATAATTCCTAGCCCCTGCTCCAAAAGGCTGTAAGTCATCTAAATCCTGTTTAGATATGCCATTTACAGGTGGTGACAGGGAAAAAGGAAAAGGTTTTAAGCTACTTTCAAAATTCTATTTATAAGTATCTTTTGTAAATCAGATTGAGTGTCAATTAATTTAAACAACTTTCCAAGAGCGATCGCCTTGTAGGGTGAGCAAAAATAATAAAAGCAAATTAGCGTTTCAAGAATAGCTTGTTGCTCACCAAATTAATCTATTATTAATTAGATTTTCAACATTTCAAATATAAATAATTAAAGACGGTGGGCAGGGGATTAATTTTTGTAGTGTTTCCTAATTCTTTAACCTGCCTACCCTACGTTTTGCTGCGTTTTGCTACTGTTAAATATACTGCTAATAGCTCGACTAATTCACTAGTAAGACATTAATTATGAATCATAAAAAAATAATAATCTCTATTTTACTTGTATTGCTATTAGTAAAATTCTTCAGTAGATACAAGAGTTGGAAAATATCTAGTTCTGGCGATGCAATTGCCTTCAGCCATAATAGTAGGATGGTTGCCTATGCAACGGGAAAAACTATCAGAAGACGCATAAGAAACTCTTATCTTACTGGTTCTTCTACGGTCGAAATACGCGAAGTAAATAGCGGCAGAATTATTCACACCTTTGATTTTTTTGATGCTAGCAGTATTGCTTTTAGCCCTGACAATAGCTTAATTGCAATAGGAGGCTATGGAGGAGAAATTAAAATTTGGCGTATTCAAGATGCTCGTTTGATACATACCTTCAAGAAAGCAGAACACTACAAAGATAAAACTAACAAACTTCTGTTTACTCCCGATGGACAATCATTAGTTTCATCAACTATTCCTAAACCTATTAGTCAATATAGCAACAGTAATATTAGTGTTTGGGATCTCCAACGAGGAGTAAATATCAATACCGTTGATCAACCATTTACCTGCGCTGC
>JBCCDM010000727.1:0-1319 GCA_039030795.1 Cyanobacteria bacterium P01_A01_bin.84 | reverse complement strand
ATCTTTATTTTTAAGGTAAAAAGCGATCGCACCATAAACATCAGATAAAGTCAAAGTTGGGTAGTCGTCAATAATCGTTTCGGGAGATGTACCATCTTGAAATGCATAAATTACCATCTCTAATAAAACTCTCGATTTTCCCACTCTGATTGCGCCAGTTTTATCCTCGCGTAGTGGTGGTTTTTCGCTCTTTAAAACAAGGGTCATAAGCTATTGGCACGACTTACATTTCCGACATTATTCTATATTTTAACTTAACGTTTAAAAATAAGAATTATCAAGGTATGTATAAGACTTTCTCGTTCCACTCTTGCTGTTCGCTATACATTGCGTAAAGTAAGAGGTCATCAAATATATCCCGCATCGAACCTAGTATGGAACTAAATAGTTACAAAGTTAGCCAACAACAGAATAAGCCTTTTGCTTATATCAACGGCGGAGATAAAAAAGAGATTGAGAAAGCTTTGAAAACAATCCTCAATGATTGGCTAGAAACATATCTTGTGCCTTATGGAAAAAGAGAAGATGTTTCTGAAGATGCTATTGAAAGATTGAGAAAGCTGAGAGAAGAAAATAAACTTTTATTAGTTAGACCTTTTACATCTCAAATATTTCCTTGGGGTTGGGACGAAAATAGCGGTACGACTCAAAGCAAAGATCGCCATTCATTTCCTCAGTTTGCAGACTACATAGCCCGTTTAATTTCAGGTAATGAAATTTTCCAAGGATTAGGAAATGTTAAACGAATTATCACTAATCAAGGGGGATTAACTTCGGGAATTGTCGAGTTATTAACTAATCCTATAGGCTTGGATGACAGACGGCATACAAGAAAAAGTAGATCGGCATTTTAGTAAGATCAAACCCGAACATAGACCAAAGGAAATTATCACTATTACCGTTGTTCGCAGAAATGCTGGAAGAAGAAGAGGAAGACTCGAATAAAAATTAAAGTGGAAAATGAAGATAGCAAAAACAGCAATTTGCAAGTATTCAATGAGGCAGGGTTAAAAATTGCAATACTTGATAAACGAAAACCCTATACAGAACAATGGACAACACCAAATCCTCTAGAAATTGTGATTGCATTACGCCACAAAAAAGACGATCCCGATAATATTGCTGGCTTTATCGAATCTCTCCGCTATGGATATGGTCACCATAACGAATGGACAAAATTACCCGCACCACTATTTTTTGAGCGTGTAGTAAGAGACTATATCAGCGAATTTGCCTTGGAGGAAGAGTCAGAAACAGAAGATTGATTTAAAAGGCGATCGCTCTAAATTACGCTCCAAGATGCCAACTATCAAATAATT
>JBCCDM010000726.1:0-1342 GCA_039030795.1 Cyanobacteria bacterium P01_A01_bin.84 | reverse complement strand
CGGATAAAGAGCTTGATCGTATTGCTATTGAACGAAACTCTTTCCATGGTGAGTGGAACTACATTATTAAACCGCAGACTTCTAATTAATTGTCCAGCTTATTTTTACATGACTCCTTAATACAAATGCTACTTCAAAGGTAAATTTAATAATTCCGGAAGAAACCACCAGCGATAGTAGAGCAAAAGTTGCATCTTCTTAGCAATGACAATGAATATAACTGGTGTGAAAGGCTTAATAGATGCTAAGATTAATAATTCTAAAACATTAGGAGCAGTAGAAAATTAAACGAATATCTTCTGACTGGTAACAGAAGCGATCGCTCCCACCCACTAAAAAATATTTCCAAGTGCTGTTTTAAATTTTTGATAAAATAAAACAGCACCTTATGAGCGATCGCCCAAGGGGTCAGGCAGTAGCCAACGCCCGTAGGGTTAATTGATTTGCAATAATCTTAAATCTAAATCAATAATTTCAGGCTCACCATTATCAATCATTTGTACAAAAGTAAAACTTAACTTATCTATTACAAAGTTTCCCCACCCTCTATTTGCAAAACTTAGTGGTTCACCATTCTCATTGTTGGCAAAGTTATATCCTTTCCTGACAAACTGGGATAATAAATTCCCTGGTGTTGGATTTTTGTTGTAATCGATATGCAATCTTAACTGCAAGTATACTTGCATTAAAGGATCGCCATGAATTTGTATTGATGGAAAGCCTCTGGTTTTGGGTGTGATTTGATAATCAAAGGCTAAATCAAATCTATTATTTAATATTTCAGCAGTAAAAGTAATGTCACCATACCTGCCCGGTTGCGGTTCTGCCATTAGAAACCTCTATTATTCCTATTCTGCGATCGCTCTAATAATTCTACTAGTTCTCTAGCGTAAGGTTGCAATTGTTCAACAATATTTTGTGTGTTTTCTCCTCTACCCCCTACGTAAATATTAGGAGAAAAGTTAATAGTAATATTACTTCCTGTTGGTGCTGGTAATACTCCATCAAAGGCGATCGCATTTCTTGGTCTTGTTAGTCCTGTTTGTACTGCTCCCAGTAAACGGCGATCGCGAACTCCTGCGGCTACAGTATCAAGTAATGCTCTACCTGCATAAGTAAGGTCTGATAAAGCGCCTCGTTTTGCATCTGAGGATGGTAGGTAAGACCGGACTTGATTTGTAAAATCAATTATTGGTTTGAGTGCTTCGTATACTTGCGAACGTATTCCATTTGCAAAGGTAATCATTAGACATCTCCGAAAAGAAACAATGTGTGACTATAACTACATTTCAGACTGAGATCGCCAATCTGCACAGATAGTTGGTTTGTACAAAAAAGTAGG
>JBCCDM010000725.1:0-1347 GCA_039030795.1 Cyanobacteria bacterium P01_A01_bin.84 | reverse complement strand
ACTATTAGTATTTCTAAAATAAAATAGAATCATCCAAGAGTATTATTGATGATGAAATATTCTCTGAATACAATATTTATTAAACATAAATAAATAGTGCAATATTTATATAAATAGAACATAATTTTATTTATATGCCAGGGATAATTTGAAAAATATTAAATAGATGTTCGAGATAAGAGAAAATATTTTTTATATTTCTTCTTGTGATATCCATCTACCATCAACAGAAGGCAGAAGATAGAAGGCAGATGGTGCGGTTCGGGCACTGCCGCTTGCGACCTGGAATCAGATTCCAGGTCGCAAGCGGCAGCAGAAGTTTTTTGAGAAGGGAAGGAGTTTGTACTCCTACAAAACCCTTTTCCCTTTAAAGAGAAGGCTTACACCTCAATGAATAAGGTAGATAGATGGTTTTCCCTTCTGCCTCCAGCAAAGCTGCCCTCTGCCTTAAGGGCAAAGCCCTTCTCAACCTCTTACTTCAAGTACTAAAACATTAACTATTTATCAGTCGGGGGTAAATAACCCATGACAGCTACATCACAGCAAGAGCAAGACAGAGTAGATAAGGAGAAAATCCCATCAGCCATACAAGCACTAAAAGAATTAAAACCCAAAGAACTGCCTGATGTATCAGTAAAAGAAGCCATTCGTAGAATGAGACGATACATCGAAGGAGCTTTAAAAAAGAACTACACCTATGACGAAATATCTCAAGTATTAAGCAGCTTGGATATTCAGATTAGCGGTAGCAGATTGAAGTACTTATTGAACGAAGTTAAGAAAAACACCCGCACCCGTAAGAAAAAGAAAACATCTCTATTAGGAGAAGATACCACCGAGCAAGCAGAAGAAAATTTTACCAATCAAGAAATTATTGATTCTGAGATGACTTTGAATGAATCAACAAACCACTCAATCCAAAAATCAAAAACCTCTCAATCAACATCATCAAAACCAGTAAAAGCAAAAAAGAAATCACCACAATCAGAAGTTCATAGCTTTGAACCTCAACTATATGATGACGACGACCTATAGCTGATTGTATTGTCCAGAATTAAAAGCATAGCGCCCTCAATTTACTTACCTTCTAACTTCTATCTTTTACCTTTTTCAATTACATATAAAGCCTTCATTCACCTACCCTCTAACTCCTGCCTTCTCCTATGACCAAAACCAAAAGCTGATACGCGCGATCATCTTTTAACAATTCCGAGATCACACTTCCTTCTTCATTGACATCTCCAAAACGCATCGCTCCTGTATCACATGCGGCAGAGCACGCACAAGCATCATTAAATTCTCCTTTATTCACAGGCCTACCCTCTCTTTTTGCTTTAAGAATGATTT
>JBCCDM010000724.1:0-1356 GCA_039030795.1 Cyanobacteria bacterium P01_A01_bin.84 | reverse complement strand
GTATTTTAAGAACCAGCTTCACCTTTTAAGCTCACGGAGAGACAAGAAGCTTCTATCTCAGCTTTTCTAATCGTAGGCTTTCTGGGTTGCGAACGCTGTCAAAATCACGTTTAAGGAAAAGGTTAAAGAACTCTGCAATACGCTTGCTCTGAGATTCAAAAGAGTAAGATCTGTGGATTTTCTCCATATTATGACTAAGTAATGTCAAATATTGTTTATCGTAGAGAGATTGCGCTAAATCTTCAGTATTAGTGAATGTAAAACCAAATGGAGTATCTTTCCAAAGTTCCTCAACAAACTTGCTAGTTTTTGTAACAGCTATCGGAGCAGTCGCAGTTAAAGAATACGCAAAACGAGTTGAGAGTCCTGAAGATGTCCAACGACGCATAATATTGTTATACTCATTATACATCACTAAATGAGCATCAAACTGTGAAATGTACTGAGAAAATCTTCCTTCAAATATATCTTCGTTGGAAAAATTAGGATATTTATGTAGATTAGGAAGTCCTTTTGTATCAGCTTGTGAAGATAAAAAAATATGAATTCCACGCTTTGCTAATTTACTTAAAAATAGACCTAAAGCATCTCTACGAAAGCGAGTCCAAGGCTTACTCCAAAGGTAGTTTCCTCGTCCCGTGAAAATAATATGTGGATTTTTATCGAATCGCTCAAGCCTTGGTACGTTAGCATCTGCAATCTTCTTAGAAGAAAATGCTCTGTCAAAGAATGGCTCAATCATAGCAATATAAGGCTTGTTGCTTGCAGAAGGAATTTTTTGTGAAAAAAGATTTTGCTGAGTTTCCGAATAAAAAATATAGCCGCTGATTAAGGAGTTAGCTTTACGATAACGACTATTCATCCTTACTTCGCTTAGATTGCTAATAGCATTAGGATATGTATTAACACAATGAACTACTTTGGCAGTAGGAAAATATGAAGACACTTTTTGCAATGGCTCCAAAATTAGAGCACCTTCCCAAGAGAAAATAATATCGGGTGTTCCATCGAGTGAATTAAGTACAGCTTGGCTGATTGTTTCAGAGAATTTATCCCAGAAGTGAAATATAGGGATGTCATTATTCGAGAATCCCCATTTATTAAGCTGCTCTTGGGTTGCAGGAGAATTGCTCCAATTTAATACTGCAACATCATAGCCTAAACTTTTAAACCCATATATCCAATTAGTACAGGTAGGATTAGCCAAGAAAGCTAGAACCAAGACTTTAGATTTATTCTCTGATATCTTCTGTATTGACATTTTATTTGTGCCTTAAGATTTAAGAGTTAGGATGCTCCCTTCATATCAGTTAGAGAGAATGGCAAGATTTCACTGGAATTATGAAATTAATAGGG
>JBCCDM010000723.1:0-1357 GCA_039030795.1 Cyanobacteria bacterium P01_A01_bin.84 | reverse complement strand
TCTGAAATTAGGGTTCATCTCCGGCGCTCCTCCAGTAAGATCAACGGTCGATATATCAGTTCCTTTCAAAGCGTCTACACAAAGCTGCATGGTCTCCCTGGTTATTTTATCCTGAGCCTGTCTGGGCAATTAGCGTATCGAATCCCCGACGGAGACTTAAAACTGGTGGGGCTGCTGAGTTGTGGGTATTGGGAATTGCGATCGCCCTCCTAACATTAGGAATCTATCTAGCTAACGGCGGGGGCATAACTCAGAAAGTCTCTCAGAATCTAGGCTTGAGAGATGGCATTGTGCGGGTATATAACGAGAATGCTGCTACTAATAAGGTTTATGCCGAGATTAAAGGTTACTGGGCAAGCGATCGCACGAATGCCGACGGTCGTTACACCATATTAGGCAATGAAGGCAAAGAATTTATCGTTAGTGACGGGAAGGGAATCTACAAGACCAACGAACAGATAGTTGTGGAGCGATTGACTACTGATATTGGGGAAGCTGCCACCACTGAAATTAGGAATCTGACTTTTAATGATGAAGATGCGATCGCCGAACTAGAACAACTACAACAGGCTTATCCTGGGGCTGACATCTACATAAATGGAGAATTAACGGTAGACTTCCCCGAAGATGTCAGGATTCCCATCGAGCCTAACCAAATGGCTACGGCTGTTTTGAGTGGCAGCAGGATTAAGTTTAGTTATTGTGGTTTAGATAAAGCGATCGTACTTTTAAATGGGCAGTATGCAGTAGGAATGGTGGAGGTCAAAATTCAACGTTACTACTCTATTAATGAAAATTGAATTTTTGACTTCAAAAAATTACCATGCCCCATACATGATTGGATTGAGGCAATTCTGTTGTAAATATTGAAATAATTATTACTAATATAATGAAAGCAAAAGATATAATTACACTTCCGATAATTATATAGCAGTAAAGTTTAACTAATAAGGATATAAAAGGATAAATTAATAGCAAATAATTTAATATTTTCTCACTTGTATATTCTAGAATTTTAACTGACTGGTCTATATTAACCATTAAATCATTGCCGATAAAGGCTTTAATAGATAATTCGTATATGGGATTTAGGCGATATATTTTTTGATTTCTTAATGAATTGGGAATAGCTTGTAACAGACTATAGTCATCAGTTAAATTATTAATTGTTGCGGAATCATACTCATTTTTATCAAGCAGTATTGTTTTTCTTCCTCTAAACAAATGCAATATATTCGATTAATTTGAAGATAAATTTTCTAAAATAGGTTATATTCTTTCCCTATTATTTATTCTACTTCTTAAGTATCTTGATATTCTGATAATTGTCTTTTTTATAAATCTATCTAATTTATTG
>JBCCDM010000722.1:0-1362 GCA_039030795.1 Cyanobacteria bacterium P01_A01_bin.84 | reverse complement strand
GTGCGGGAACGAATGTTGCTATTGAATCTGCCGATCTGGTGTTGATTGAAGACGACCCTTTAGATGCGGTTAAAGCCCTCAACCTCGCCAAAAAAACCTATAGTAAAATGATTCAAAATCTGTTCTGGGCAACGGGTTACAACATCATTGCCATTCCTCTAGCTGCGGGGGTGCTTTCGGCTTGGGGTTTTGTGCTTTCGCCAGCTATAGGTGCGTTGCTAATGAGTTTATCGACCGTAATTGTCGCGATTAATGCCGTTCTATTGCGTCGAGCCAAACTTGCTTAATTGGGCTAAAACTAGCCAGGCTGTCACTAGGGGCAATCTAACTCAGAACCCATACCTTGTAAAAGTTTCAAAATTAGGATTTTTAGATAGCAGGCGATCGTTGTAAAATGGGATTTTTGGCAGCCTTTGACTAATCTCTGCAAAAGTTGAAAATTTTAGGTCTATTGATAAATGGCTAAAAGGCATACACTGCAAAAATTACAGTAATTATTGATTAAAAACTTTTTTGATAGTCTCAAGCACTCTCTAGCTGCAAAATGTTTCAGAATGTTAAAGATTTCCCCTGGTAACAGCTTCGCGCCTATCTGTCCTATATAATATATCTTTTAAGAACAATCCAGCGAATGATGAAGAATGTGTGAGTTAAGTTTTTAGAAGTCAAACCCACACATAATTGTACTAAAAATATCTTTAAAATAGATCTAATATCTGCCGTGCTTCCACACAAGTTTCAGCTCCAAGCTTTGCCAAAGCTTCCTTTGTGCAACCCTCGTTTATCTCAGCTTGTGTTGGCTCGTATCCCGTCGGTAACTCCTTCGGTAAATCATAGCTAGATCCTTGATGATTGATTGTGTGTTTTTGTCCTTGGTAATCATAAAAAAAGTCTTCTAGAGTCCATAAAAACTCTTTTTCAACAAAATTAGCTTCTTGCTCAAACTCGTTATTCTCATAACCTACTTTAGCGTACTCTGTCATGTATTCTCGACAGTAATTATCTAAATTTCCCAAACGTCTGTATTGTCTAACATGAGCCAATTCGTGAGCAAGAAGAATTAGTTGATCTAAATCAAAAGGATTTCTTTTCTCGGCAATGTATATTATATTTCCATATACCTGTCCTGCTGAACCATTTCTAAAAGTACGTCCTTGAAAAGTCCATTCATCGTTTAATAACGAACCCCACTTGACAGTAACCTCATCAACCAAAGAACCATCTAAGTACAGGACAAAAATCGAAGAGTTTGGCAAAAATCAAATTCGTACTGTTCTAAATTGAAAAAAATACGACGTAAGTAATCAAAGCCATAACGAAAGACACTTTTTGTTTTGCGCCCATGTTTTTTGATCTTGATTG
>JBCCDM010000721.1:0-1380 GCA_039030795.1 Cyanobacteria bacterium P01_A01_bin.84 | reverse complement strand
GGGTTTGATATTTCCGCAGTGGTCGCCAGTTTAGGAATTGGGGGAGTAGCGATCGCTCTGGCATCCCAAGGCGTCTTACAGGACTTGTTTAGTTATTTTGCAATTCTACTAGATCGTCCGTTTGAACTAGGAGATTTTATTATTGTGGGGGATTATCTGGGTACGGTGGAGTATGTTGGGATTAAAACAACTAGATTAAGAAGTATTAATGGCGAAGAAATTATTATCGCTAATACAGATTTAGTTAGCTCACGAATCCGTAACTATAAAAGAATGCGTCAACGTCGGATTGTGTTTAAATTTGGCGTAGTATACCAAACAACCTCCGAACAGTTAGCTCAAATTCCCATTTTGATCCAAGAAATTATCGACCATACCGAAAATGCCGCTTGCGATCGCGCTCACTTCTCAGGCTACGGCGAATATAGCTTGGACTTTGAAGTAGTTTATTTGATTAATACTAATGACTACAATACCTATATGAATGCCCAACAGGAAATCAATTTAGCAGTTAAGGCTAGCTTTGCCCAACATGGTATCGAGTTTGCCTATCCAACACAAATTAATTATTTCCCTAATTTACCTGATAATCTGGCACACGCTAAGAATGATCTGATTGCAGAAACCAGTTTTTAATCTTAGAGAACTTGTTTTTTCTAGGGACTATTTGTGATTATTTACGCGGCTTAACGTTCACAAACTAATACTGTTTTCTCATAGGGAAAAATCCAACCACAAGTTGTTATTAGATCAGAGAAAATATCCCATTTCTCTGCATCGCGATCGCACCCTAATACTTCATGACAATAATCGATATAGTAAGCAAAATCAGCTAATAATGAGGGTACGATCAGGTTAGTAAACCTACTAGTAACTTCAATGAATGGTAATTGATAATTTAATGAATTTGTTTGCTCAAATCTGCCAGTTAGTAATGTAGTAAATATCTCTCCTTTATTACTTTTATGTTGATTGCTATTAAATAAATTTGTAATTTTCCATAGAGTAGGAGAGAAATAATTATTGAATACAAAGCCAAATTCAATAAACAGATTAAACATAGCTTTACTCAGTTCATCAGTATCATTATTTGAGATAATTGCCATTGCCCTAAAATTAGCTATGATTATCGAAAATAGCTCATTTTCTTGAAAGTTTAATGTTGCATTCAAAGCAATTTTATTCGCCAGTTCATTATCTAAATTACCTTGTAAGGGTTCTAATAGTTCTTTTCTAATTTCGGTTCTGATGTTTCCTATAAGCTGATTGAGTAAGTCTCCTGCAACAGGTTTCCCCAAAGCAGTATTTTCTAACTTACCCCAGCTGTTTATTATTTCCTGATAAAGATAATTTAATGCTTCGTAAGGAGTAGCAAAAAAG
>JBCCDM010000720.1:0-1392 GCA_039030795.1 Cyanobacteria bacterium P01_A01_bin.84 | reverse complement strand
CTCGCACCATGTTCTTAGAAAACGAAGTCGTCGAACTTCGGCAAGTGTGCTTTACCCCTGGTCGCATGTTTGAACCGGGGAAATACATTGCGGGCGAATTGCCAGACACGGCGTTTGAGATGGGATTTTTGTCATTATTCTGATATGGTAATAGTGTTTTGACTAGTATATGTTCTCGGAAGTTTTAAAATAGTTATTAACTCCTAGTAGAGTTGTAAATTTAATGGCTAGCAGCAAAAATTATTGACTCACTAGTGGTTATAAACCTCCAGCTAACAGCAAAAGTCTATAAATAGGACTAGTGGTTGATTTCATTCAATTTGACAGGTTTTAACTGCTAACCGACTGGGGTTGCAAACCCCAGTCTAAGAGCGCAAGTCCTATAAATAGGACTAAAAAACTAGCTATCAAAACAGCTGGAAAGTACCTGAATACAAACCATCATAATTGAACGCACATGCCATTTGATGAGTACGGAGAATACGGAGAGTACGGAGAGTAGGGATAAAAATTTTTACATTTTTTCTGCATTGGGATAATTTATTTATTGGTGTTCCCTTAAGGTATATAACCATTATTTTTTGCTCAATTTTTCAGTCCTATTCATAGGACTTCAGCTATTAGACTGGGGTTTGCAACCCCAGACGGGTGTGTGATAAAAGCCGTTACAGTTCTTTCACTAAATCAAGTTTTACTTCTAAAAGGAATTCTATGTATTTGTCTCCTAAGATTAATTTACTATTGCTCGTCAGTGCGATCGCTCAAATTTTTGCTATCGGAATCAGCTTTAAACCCGTTCAAGCGCAATCAATTACTCCTGCTAATGATGGTACGAATACTCAAGTAACTACCAACGGAAATCAAATAGATATTGATGGTGGTACTCGTGCTGGTACAAATCTATTTCACAGCTTTGAAAAATTTGGTTTAAATCAAAACGAAATCGCAAATTTTCTTTCTACTGGTGATATTCAAAATATTTTAGGTCGTATAACCGGTGGTAATGCTTCAGTAATTAATGGTTTAATTCAAGTCACTGGTGGAAATCCCAATCTGTTTTTGGTGAATCCATCCGGAATCTTTTTTGGTCCTAATGCGACTTTAAATGTACCTGCTGATTTTACAGCAACTACCGCAACTAATATCAGTATTGGTGATAATTACTTTAATGCTTTTGGTGAGAATAGCTATGCTGGTTTAACCGGAAGTATCAACGGTTTTGTTTTTTCAAATCTTCAACCTGGAAGCATTGTTAATGCTGGAAACTTAACGGTAAATTCCGGAAGTAATTTAAACTTGCTCGGTGGTACAGTTGCGAGTACTGGGGAATTATCTGGAGGTAATATCACTGTCGCTACAGTTCCCGGTGAAAACCTTTTACGGATAACTCCT
>JBCCDM010000719.1:0-1392 GCA_039030795.1 Cyanobacteria bacterium P01_A01_bin.84 | reverse complement strand
TCTTTATCACAAGGAACTGCAAATCCTTCTTTATTACTACCTGAAATAGTTCTATCTCGTTTTTGTTCATCAGTTGCAAACGCAACATCTACTATTCCAACTTGCATTCCTACGGGGTTAGCAGGATTGGGGAATTGGGAAAATGGAACATCACTTAATCCGGGTACCTCATCAATATAAGCACCTTGCCATTTCTCAAAGCTAGCGATAGGAGTAGCTGATAATCCTGGAATTGAATCAAGATTATAAGATGCTAAATCCAAAGATTCAAAGCTTAATTTACCCAAATGGGGAGAATTTTTAAGTAAGTTGTTGATAGTTTGATATGAACTAAATGATGTTGATAAATTCTGTGATAGTAAATCGTATATTGGTTTTACATCCCTTATCTTCCATTCTTTTAAATCAGGTATTGCCTTAACTAAACTTTCTATTGTCTGAGATTTTACGACACCAAATTTCTCTAAGTCAGTTTCTTGTATATCAGAGCCAGTAATTTGAGAAATATCTAAAAGTGAAAATTCTTGCAGCTTAAAAGAATCCTGAAAATCACCTAGCATTGTAAACGCAGAAGGCTTTTCTCCTGCATCCCAACTACGATTCGGGTCATATCCTAACTTTGAAGTAACTACATCCGGTGCTTGAAATGAACCAGATTCAGCAATCGCTGGCATTTTAGAAAACGTAATTTGATTCCAATCTGGTAAACGAGTATTTTGCCAATTTATTGTAGGAATATCTGCTTGTGCGGATGGAGGGTTAGATACAGATTTCTGTTGCGATGTAATAAGAACAGCACTAGAGATTAAAAGTGATAAACTTAAACCACAACTAAATATTGAACGCTTCTTGAATAATTTCATAATTTTGATACCTAAATTTAGTTTTGAAACTTATATAAGCTATTATCTTGATATTTACTCCCCCTGCTCCCTGCCCCCTATCTTGAAAAGTTGCTTCACTTGGGAAGACCCCAAGACCGCACTTTATGTCCTAACGGACACGCTTCGCTAACGCTGCCCCCTGCCTCTTACGTTTCCAAGTTCAATTAACCGATTAACCAAGCGCATTGAAATACCGCTTTTACGAGCAGCACTATTAATAGATTCTCCCATTCTCACTTTAATTAAAAAGTTAGCTATTCTTGACCACAAACGAGATTTATCATTAATTAGTCCTTCTGAATTTACAATTTTTAATCCTCTACTGATTAATTGCAATTCGTTAATATTTTTGATGTTATTAAACTGAGTATTTTCTGGAACGATTTTGCTATCAGGTATGATTTCAATAGTATGATAAGTAGGAGTTTTATCTCCCGTTCCCACTTTAAATAAATATACCTTTCTTTCTGATTTCCCTTTTGCTATAACGGTTAACAAGCTGGTATTT
>JBCCDM010000718.1:0-1400 GCA_039030795.1 Cyanobacteria bacterium P01_A01_bin.84 | reverse complement strand
TCTTCAGCCACCTTTTTGTCGTAAAAAGACATTTTGTGGCAAATACCGCAGTCTTCGCTAGAAAATTTAATTACAGCTAAAGGCATAATTTCAAGGTTTTTAAGCTATTTCGTGGTTTGTTAAATACAACACGAAATCATACCATACAAAACAATTTCAATCCGGGGAACTTTTTGTGCTTCGGAATCGACAGGTGATATCAAGTAAGATATGCGGTTTATAATGTTAAATGCCTCTGCTCCTTGCTACAGTAGTGGCTATAGGTTATCCAACGAACAGTGCAGGGTCGCTATCAAAATTCGATACTATGTTTAGGGCGCGATTTACTTTCAACATCATCGACAAGTACTCAAGAGCTTAATTTTTGTCGAATCATATCATCGGTTTTTACGTAGATACAGGGAAATCTTTAAAGATAGTACACATACTAGTTGTCTACTTATTTATCTACCACCTGGATAATATAGAAATAAGCACAAATACGGATAGCTATTAATAGTAGAGTGAACTCGGAGATAAGGTTTTAGATTTATAAATCAGCTATTGCTTCTATCAGAAGCAGCTATATTCCAGCCTTTATCATATAATTAAGTAAATCTAAAAGCTTCTCAGAGCAATGTAAATATTTGAGAAAAGTATGTTACATTAAATACACTACTTAAATATGTTTTACTACTTAGTCAGTTTTAGAGGTTATACTCTGGTAGCAACTAAGTGAAAACAAGGGGTTTAAGTTGTATTACTTAAGAGAAAATTCCTGGTAGTTGTTGATTTTCTTATCCAGAGTTAGTTATCAACTTGCATCTGACGATTTTAATTATTTGGATAAGACTCAAATCCCCATATAGATTTGTCAATAGCACTTTATTATTGACTGTCTAAACAAAAACCCCCAGCATGCTTGTAGGCTTACTAGGGGAGACAGTTATCAGGGTGCATCTACCAATTACATGTACCGTATCTAACAAGCGTTTTCCGGATAAAACTGTATAAATATGTTTAGGTGCAAAAATTAAGCATATAAAAACCCCCAGCATGCTTGTAGGCCTACTAGGGGATACAGTTATCAGGGTGCATCTACCAATTATATGTACCTTGTCTCACAGACGTTTTCCGGATAGAAATGTATAAATATGTTTGGGTGTAAAAATTAAGCATATAAAAACCCCCAGCATGCTTGTAGGCTTACTAGGGGATACAGTTATCAGGGTGCATCTACCAATTATATGTACCGTATCTAACAGTAGCTTTCCGGATAAAACTGTATAAATATGTTTGGGTGTAAAAATTAAGCATATAAAAACCCCCAGCATGCTTGTAGGCTTACTAGGGGAGTTAGTTATCAGGGTGCATCTACCAATTACATGTACCGTATCTAACAGTAGCTTTCCGGATAAAAC
>JBCCDM010000717.1:0-1408 GCA_039030795.1 Cyanobacteria bacterium P01_A01_bin.84 | reverse complement strand
TAAGACATATCTGCCATTCTTTCTTTAACAAATGTAATAGCATCTTTAAGAATATTTTCTGTACCTTCATCAAATTTTTGTGTTGATTTAATTGACTCGGCATATTCAGGCTTTGAAACACGCAAATATTCACGAAGTTCTTCTGCAAACATTTTAACGTTTTCAACGCTTATATCATCAATAAATCCATTAATACCACTATAGATAATAGCTATTTGTTCATCAACTGGAATTGGAGAATTTTGAGCCTGTTTTAATAATTCACGTAAGCGTTGTCCACGTGCTAACTGATTTTGAGTTGCTTGATCTAAATCGGATGCAAATTGTGAAAAAGCTTCTAACTCTGCGAATTGGGCTAATTCTAACTTTAATTTTCCAGCAACTTTTTTCATACCTTTAATTTGAGCTGCAGAACCTACACGTGAAACCGAGATACCCACATTAATTGCAGGTCTAACTCCAGAGTTAAATAGATCTCCAGATAAAAAGATTTGCCCGTCGGTAATTGAAATAACATTAGTAGGAATGTAAGCCGATACATCACCAGCTTGTGTTTCAATAACCGGTAATGCCGTCATACTTCCCCCGCCTAAGTTATCATTTAATTTTGCTGCACGTTCTAATAACCGTGAATGTAAATAAAAAACATCACCCGGATAAGCTTCGCGACCTGGTGGACGTCGTAATAATAATGACATTTGACGATAAGCTTGCGCTTGCTTCGTTAAATCATCATAAATTACTAGTGTTGCCATACCTTTATACATAAAATGTTCGGCAATTGCAGCACCAGTGTATGGGGCAATATATTGTAGTGTTGCGGGATCGTCCGCATTTGCAGATACGATAATTGTATAATCTAAAGCACCACGTTCTTGTAGTGTTGTAGCTGCTTGGGCTACCGAAGAAGCTTTTTGGCCAATAGCTACATAAACACAAATAACATTTTCTGATTTTTGATTAATAATTGTGTCTAAAGCAATTGAAGATTTACCTGTTTGACGGTCACCGATAATAAGTTCACGCTGACCACGTCCAATCGGAATCATTGAGTCTATTGCCGTAATACCTGTTTGTAATGGTTCACAAACCGATTTACGGCTAATAATACCTGGTGCCATAAATTCAATTAAACGTGTCGAACCCTCAGGTAATTCGCCTTTCCCATCAACAGGAACAGCTAATGGGTTTACTACACGACCTTTAATTTCATCCGGAACGGAAATCTGTGCAATTTTTCCGGTAGCACGGACCGTACTTCCTTCTAATATTTCACGACCATCGCCCATTAAAACAGCACCAACATTGTCATTTTCAAGATTTAATGCTATACCAACAGTGCTATCTTCAAACTCTATTAATTCACCAGCCATTACTTTATTAAGCCCATAAACACGTGCTATACCGT
>JBCCDM010000716.1:0-1415 GCA_039030795.1 Cyanobacteria bacterium P01_A01_bin.84 | reverse complement strand
TTTTCTTGAATAATAAAAATTCTAATTCAAAATATTGAGTGTCTGAACTTTGCCATCTTGTCAAATCACTATGTTGAAAAACCTCTTCTACTTTCAAGTCATTAACAATAAATTGCTGAAGCTTTCTAATAACATCAAACAACGTACTTTTGCCCGAACCGTTATAGCCTAAGATCAAATTAAGATTATCAAAATTAAGTTCAAAGTTGACTAAACATCGGAAATTATTAACATAAATTCTTTTCAACATATAAATTATTATGCGAAACAGTTTTTAACGACAAGTATCTTTTTTTACAGAATTTATCTAGAGTATTTTAGCCTAAACCGTATTTTATATATAATTATCTAATCCTAAAAAAGTTCAGATACAGCATTTTACAGAATTATTTAGTATAGTACATAATTACTCTTAACTATAAACGAAGTGAATTGATTTATCTGTGTTTATCTGTGTTTATCTGCGGACGAATTTTACTGTGACAAATCGAAACGAAATATACTGCCATTTCTCAGCTTTATTTACTCAAAAATATCTAAATTAATAATAGCGATCGCCATATAGAAGACTGCTCAAAAATGAGATAACCAGCTTTTAGTTATTTTGGAAAATTAAGGTTAAAATACAAAGCGATCAAAAAAGCGATCGCCTGGACAATATGCGATCGCTTTAAATCAACAATTAAACTAAAGTAAAAGTTAAGATTAGAATCCTAAATCTGATTGAGGATTAACTATAAATTCACTGACCACCTTGGGTTCTAAAGCATTAATTGCATTAGGATCTTCGAGAATCTCTTCTTCTGTATAAGCATCAACCCCAAAGGTAGTTACACGCAATTGCTGAGTTTCGGCATCAATATCAAACTCTGTCCAACCATAGGTATGGCTGACAAAGTAATCACCTTGAAGCAATTCGGCATCAATTAAGCCTTCTGTTTGGGGTAAATTGTTATCTAAGCCAATCGGATCGAAACCCAAAGGAGTTAACAGAGTATCGTTAAGTGCCTGTTCGATCAAGTCGTCTTTATCATCGGGAATATTATCGCCATCAGGTGCAATGGGTAGAGAATCCAGAACTGCTGCTAATTCTGGATCGTCGGCGGTAACAGTATCCCCTAATATTTCTCCTGTAGGGGGGTCAAAAGCGATCGCTCCTGTGGTAACTTCAAAGACACTGGTGGGAATCTGTTCACCGAAGGGTTCTGCTTGGTAGGTGAGATTATTTACCGAAGTCATGTGGACATCAGCAGCGATGAATACTACGTCATCGATACTGTTTGTTTCAATAAACTCCAGGAGTTCTGCCCGTTCTTCTAGATAGCCTTCGTAACTGTCGGTATTAATACCAGGGAATAAATTCTGGGCTGGTTCAGGCAACATAATAAACTTCCAGGTGATTCCTGACTCTTGGG
>JBCCDM010000715.1:0-1418 GCA_039030795.1 Cyanobacteria bacterium P01_A01_bin.84 | reverse complement strand
TTGAAATGTCAATAGTACAAAAATAAGTAGTATTAGAATATGCTGTTATGACAATTATTTAAACCTAAAAGCAATAAGTAATATAAGTATTCAAACTCTGGCTAACTACATTATAAGTACTATTGTGCCTTTCTTTAACTTCAGAGCTTACACATAGTACTACTTTCTACCACTTATGTAGCAGTCTGATTACAAATTTATGATGACTTTAATTTCTCTTTATAGTAACCTCATTAGTACTGCTTATCATGCTTTTAAGCATGACTGCGTAAAAAACCTACTAGATTTTGTAAGAAAGAACTATTTAGTGTCTGAGGTCTGATATCCTTAAGTTTCTCAGAAGGTGATATGGAATCGATACTCTTAGGATTCCAATGATCTATTTCAGCACCCGTTTTGTATCCAGGTGTAATTCTGACCATAGGTATCTCTTCTACAAGATTTGCCAACATTAATCTATAAGCTGCTCCTTGAATTAAAAGAATAGGTTGTTTCAGTTCTGTTGCAACATCATTCAAAGATATACATCCATTTGCAAATTCCCATACCTGTCTTTCAAAAGCATTTAAATGCAAATGAGTTTTATTATCAGTAATGTCAGCGATCGCAGACTCATGATGAGGTAGAACATCGGACATTATTTCCCAACGTTTGAGAACTCTTAAAGCCATAATTGCAACTTGTATTGCACCAACACTTAGCCCTGTCATCTCGTTCCAAGGTAGATTTGCTTTGCTATCGAATTTAAATACACCCTTTTGAATTTCAAATAAGTTACGGACGTGTCTTAATTGATTAGCAAATAGTACATTGAGCTGCTCTGCTCCTATAACTCCTTCAGTTTTCAAATATAAACCCAGAGGTTTATTCCCAGATTGTTTAGCAATAATTTCGTCTATAACAGCTGGAGAAGCGTAACCTTGTCGAGCCATACTTGTAGCTAGACTTTTACTCCTTAAATTATTGGTTGCTGTGACAAAACGTCCCCTATGAAACCATAAGTAGAAATATCTTGATTTTGACTGCTGGATTTTTATGTCTGGTAAGGTACAAACTGTTAAACATCCAGACCGGCGTCTTTCCTCAATTAACTTAAATAGTTCAGCGAGGGAAAAATCGTTGAAAGAACTTGACAAGCTCATATTATGCGATCGCTTTAAGATTTAGTGTGATGAATGTTATGAAACTGCACGCTTAATTGTCCGCGATATAGGAGTCGTTACACAAAACCAAGAAAAAATATTGGTGGTTTGCAGCGTACCCTCTCCTTCACAGTACAGATACTACACTTAATAGCAGCATAGTATATGTTTTTTAAATATCACCAAGAAGTTTTACTTATAATAATAAAGATAAAAATTATTTAAAGCGTAAAAACACGTATTTTTTTACTTATATTTTTCAATAATTATACTTTA
>JBCCDM010000714.1:0-1420 GCA_039030795.1 Cyanobacteria bacterium P01_A01_bin.84 | reverse complement strand
GCCTTTTTATCTCAATATATATTTGCAGAAAAATTTGCAGAAAATTAATTATATTAGGACTTACGCACTCGTAACGAGTAATAAGGCTTTGCGATTACTTCCCTATGGTTGTAATGACCTAAACACGTAGTCCGTGCGTAAGTCCTGTATATATTTTGGTAAATTCGGTATAGAGACGTAGCATTGCTACGTCTAGAAAGTCTTTTCCCACAGTTTCTTGTCTCTGCATAGGTGTTTTTAGCTTAACTTTGTGAAACTATTGAGAACGTCTGTTTTTTTCTTGCTTTAGCAGTCCTAAAAGATTAACAATAGAGGAAACATTATCCTTAGAAAAATTTAATTTTGGATTAGAAACTATACTTAGTGCTTGCTGAAAGTTTGATATTAGGCTATTCAGGTCAGCAGTTTCGAGCTGTTTTGCTGTGAATTGTAAGCTAGTACCCAATGTATTTAGTACTTGAACTGCAAGTAAGCGTACAGATGGGCTTGGATCCTTGAGAGATTTTACTAAAACGGGAAGGAAAGTAGTAGCTTCGGAATCAAAGTTACCTAGAGCTGAAAGGGCACCTAAGCGAACTAATGGATTATTACTTTTTAATGCTTCTAGTAATGCTGGTATTGCAGATTTTGATGTGTTATTTTCAGGGTTTGTATTCTCAGTAGGATTATTCTCTTCAGGAGCAGGAGTATTTTCTTCAGGAGTAGGAGTATTTTCTTCAGGAGTAGGAGTATTCTCTTCAGGAGCAGGAGTATTTTCTTCAGGAGCAGGGGTATTCTCTTCAGGAGCAGGGGTATTCTCTTCAGAATTAGGAGTATTCTCTTCAGAAGTAGGAGTATTCTCTTCAGAATTAGGAGTATTCTCAGGTGTAGAAACCTGACTTATCGCAGATGGGATTACATTTGAGAGTGAGTTCTTTTTCTGCAAAACTTGCAACAAAGCAGGAATAGCCGCTTCCGGTTTTTGTCCAACTTGAGAAAGAATTGATGCACTAGTGCGACTTACAGGAGATTTACGATTTTGTAATACTTGAATCAGTATAGGTAATGCTAAGGACTTTAATTTATTTCTACTCCTTTGTTGTCCCCAAGCTGCACCTGGTAGAAGAAGGGGAGAAGAAAGACAAAGTAAAGTTGCTGCCATTTGTACAGCTATAATTCGGGAAGCAACTTTAGGAAGGGAAGTTGGAAAAGATTTTTTAGCCATGTTGTTATTTTGGGTAAAACGTTTCTGTTCTGTTATTAATACATGGCTTTAAAGAGAAATTATGCAACTTCTACTGTTATCTTTCTAAGTCCCTTTAGTCATATCTTGCACCAAGAAAGTTATGTAAATAAATAATACTCAGTATTCCCGAGCGTCTAGGACTGGAAGTCCCAGGCTTATAAACGAAGTCCTCTAAAAGAGGACTGAATAAATATT
>JBCCDM010000713.1:0-1426 GCA_039030795.1 Cyanobacteria bacterium P01_A01_bin.84 | reverse complement strand
ATTTGCCTTTCGCTAAGTCGCTAGATCTACCCGGCCAAGGTCTCTAGCGATTTTTGCTGTTTAAGGGCTTTTACTCGGCTCACATTGTCATCACCTCCTCTTAGCTCTTAGCTTTTAGCTTTTAGCTTCCAAAGATTTTTTAGAAACTTGGTCTGGAAAGCTGCGATCGCTTATTAATTGGCTTTTGACTATATACAGCGTTAAATAATAAATCAAGCACTATATGTTATTTGTAGTAGTTGACGATTTTGACTTTTGCTCAACTTGTAACCAATGGGCAATAGGGAACAGGCAACAGTGATTAAAGCTACTTTTTAGTTAGATTTCTAAGTAAGTTTGTATTTACCTCGCTTGCTTGAGAAATGCTATAACCTTTCGAGGTAGTTGGAAATAGACCTGTCTGGAAAAGAGTGGCTGATGTAGCCTAAATTCATAGACTGTTCTATTTTCATTTCTTAGTTATTAGTACATGCGGCGAACCATGCGCCTCTTTGGGTCGCACCGCAATTAACTATCAGCAATTCACAACTCACAAAAATCAAGGTTGATCAACTTACCTCATTCAAATGAGAACCGCCATAATCGCTAAATCCTGAAAAAACACCTGAATTTTCCCCCTAGTGTTCAGCAAAAGTAAAAGCATACAGTGAAAAGCAATTATTAGCCGACTCTAAACTAAATAACAGCTAAATGCTTAATTTCATCAACTTTGACCAATCTACAATGATGCCATCCTGTTTTCTCAAACACATTGGTATTTGATGATCTTGGCTCAAGGCTTGATCCATAATTAGACTCATAAATTTGCTATTTATAAGTCAATACTGAACTGGTTTTCAGATTTATTTAGAAAATTCAGCCTGTTTTTTACTGTTTTTATTTTGAGGAGGAAAGCTTACTGATAATGTTTGTATCAAATCTTTTATGGATGTTGAAATAGGAAGGATAATTCTAGTTGTAGCTAAAGCTAATAGATAAAAGGCACAAGATAATAGATAACGAGCATTAATAACAAACAATTAGAAACCCAAATTACTACTCAACTCTAAGACCATTAAAAATTACGATTTTTAAAGTTCAATTTAATTTGAGAAGAAGTTACGCAGAGGTTTAGATCATAAATATGGTTAAGAAAACTGTGATTATCGGTGCAGGACCAAGTGGATTACTCTTGGCTCATTACTTATTAAAGCGCGATCGCCAGTATCAAGTAGATGTTTACGAACGTCGTCCCGATCCTAGATCCATATCAGTTGCCAAATCCAGAACTTTTCCCATCGCCCTTAATGAGCGCGGGATGGATGCAATCTCGCAAATTCCAGGTTTGAAAGCGGCGGTGACGGCTATTAGCGTCAAGATGCATGGAACTATTATTCATGGTCGTAATGGTAAACAAAAGCATATTCCTCGCCAAAAATCCTTAACT
>JBCCDM010000712.1:0-1439 GCA_039030795.1 Cyanobacteria bacterium P01_A01_bin.84 | reverse complement strand
ATCCAAGTCTAGGAGTTGATACGCTTTAGATGCTGGATACCATTGTCGCCGATGCTGTTGTTCTGGAGCAAGATGTAACATAGCGGCCAGCTGTCTTTACATTTTTGCCTAAATGTTTTCGATAATAAGCTTGCATCACTGGATCGGTGCGTATAGTTTGCCATGAGGCTTCTATAAAATAACTACGCATTAAACGGTGAGCTCTCATACTCATTCCTGTGCTCCTTTGATTCTCACCACTCTGATGAATACCTGGTGCTAAACCTACATAACCTGCTAGGTGTTTGATGTTTTTAAAACGTCGTAGATCTCCAAGTTCACACAAAATACCAC
This sequence comes from Cyanobacteria bacterium P01_A01_bin.84, assembly GCA_039030795.1. Classification (GTDB taxonomy): domain Bacteria; phylum Cyanobacteriota; class Cyanobacteriia; order Cyanobacteriales; family Nostocaceae; genus JBCCDM01. The sequence goes on along the minus strand of JBCCDM010000712.1, from coordinate 1,106 downwards.
ATGCTACTATACCACCTATACCTGGAATACTGCGTAATAAATAATAATCGTTCTTGTAATGTTTACGGCAATAAGCACGCATGTTTGTAGATACATCTCGCAGTTCTTTGTCTATAAATCGAAAACTGCGCATGCGACTCGATAAGGTCTCTCGAGCTGTTGGATAATTAAAACAAATACTATCTAACCAAAATCTAAAATCATGACTCCAATGATCATTATCAAATTTTTCGGGTATAGCAATTCCAAAATATAACAATTGCATCTTTATATAACTTTTTATACGACGATAATCCTTTACCAAATCATTTCGCCTTCTAAACAAACTACGCAACTGCTCTCGCTCAATACTTGGGATAACTATACTATCTAATCGACCGTCTTTGAGCTCTCGACTTATAAGCTGAGCATCAATCTTATCGGTCTTAGTATATTTTTCTTTACCCTTGCGATGTATATCTGCTGGATTAACAACTAAGGAACGCCAACCGTAACTTTCAAAACAACGATGTGCATAATAACCACAACATCCAGCTTCATAAGCTGTACTTACTTCATAATCCTTAAAATGCTTGAGCACATAGGCCTTCAATACCTCAGGCTTAGGAGGCATGGTGAATGATTTACCTGAAAATAAATCAGTTGAACAATGAACTTTCCAACTGCGCTTGTGAATGTCGATTCCTATATATAAATTAGGGAAAGCAGTAATTTGAGTTTCCATATCTTTAGTTTTTTATTCATTTTAAAGATACTCGACTTACTGCTTTTTCATGGATGCTATAAAACATAGCTAATAAGTGCTCAACCGAAAGGTTTGTGTAGATTTAAAAAGTCCGCCATCCCGAAGCTTGGGGATTAATTAGGCTTTAAACAGAAAAATTAAAAACAAAATATAAAAATTCGGCTCTGTGTTAACTCGAAAAGTTAGTATCTTTTTGAATGCTACTTTACAGACACAAATCCGTTAGCAACAAAGCTAAAAAATGAACAAAACATTAAACATTCTATTTATACTACTTTTAGTTGTTTCATGTAAGCCACAAAATCAAAAATTGGACTCTGAAGAGACTCAAACCTATAAACGGATATGGGGTAAACAATCT
>JBCCDM010000711.1:0-1446 GCA_039030795.1 Cyanobacteria bacterium P01_A01_bin.84 | reverse complement strand
AGAATGTTCTTCTCAACCAGTATCCAAATTTTTTAATGGAAAATCAGTAGAGCGCAGTATTTTTATTCGTATTTGCCAAGAACTAAATTTAGACGTTGAGCAAGTCACATTTACAGTCAATGATGAAAAAATTGGTTCCGATCTAAACGCATCTGAGAACTTGGATATTGATATCTTAGTCCAACAGGTGCGCCAAAAAATACAGCCTTTTATTCTGACTCAATGTGGCACAATGCGAGTGCTAGATATGTCCTATCCAATTGGAGTAGATAATATCTATACCAAAGTCAATATTTTAGAGAAAGTAACGGGGCAAAAAAGAAAAAATCTTTCCCAGTTAGTTGAAGAATGCGATCGCCATAATCACGATCGATGGCAATTTTCTAATATCAATGAGCCAAGAGTTGATGGATTAAAAGTTGTCCGAGAACATCAGCAGCTAATTATTCTAGGAAAGCCAGGAGCAGGTAAAACGACGTTTCTCAAGCATTTAGCTGTTAAATGTCTCGATCGCGATAGTATTTTTGTTAATTTAGTTCCTTTCTTTGTATGTCTCAAAGATTTTGCCGAGGCAGATAATAAAATTGGGTTGGAGGAATATATTGCTCAACAAGTAACAAGTTATGGGATTAGCTCATCTCAGATAGCTTACTTAATAAACAGTGGTAGAACTCTAATTTTGTTAGATGGACTGGATGAAGTTAGAGAAGATGATATTAAGCGAGTAATCAAAGAAATTCAGACTTTTTCTCACAAATACAGTCATAATCGCTTCGTTATCACTTGTAGGATTGCTGCTCAAGAATACACCTTTGAAAAATTTACAGAGGTAGAAATTGCCGATTTTGATGACGAACAGATCGAATTGTTTGCTCGTCTTTGGTTTAAAGCCAAAAACATTGATTTAGAACAACGGTTCATCAAACATTTGAGAAATAACCCACCCATCAAGGAGCTAGCCAATCGTCCAATTTTGCTGACGTTGCTGTGTTTGGAATTTGAAGATTCTGGGGAATTTCCTAGCGATCTGGCTGAATTATATCGAAGGGCTATCAATACATTACTCCGAAAATGGGATGCCAAACGAGGTATATATCGGGATGCAGTCTATAAAAATCTTTCTACTCAAAGGAAAGAAGACTTATTAAGTCACATAGCTAAAGTAACTTTTGAACAACAGAAGTATTTCTTTAAGCAAAGCGAGTTAGAAAGCTACATTGCCGATTATATTCGCAATCTTTCTGGAAGCAATATTGATGAAGAAGCCCTGCTGGTTGATAGCGAAGCGGTATTAAAATCAATTGAGGCTCAACACGGTTTATTAGTTGAGAGAGCAAAAGGGATATACTCTTTTTCACACTTAACTATTCATGAGTATTTCGCAGCCAGAGCGATTGTCGGTACAGCTAATCCCAATCTTTCAAACGATCTGAGTTTGATTTATTT
>JBCCDM010000710.1:0-1467 GCA_039030795.1 Cyanobacteria bacterium P01_A01_bin.84 | reverse complement strand
CCGTCACGAAAAGAAAAGTGAGTGGTGGTTCACGTTCGATGGCTCGATTTGAGGATACAGCTAATAACTTAAGTGCGATACAAACCTGTCGTTTTCAGGGTCGCTCTGTAGTAGATTTATTAGCCATTTCTCTAAAGGCTAATGTTGGGGTTGGGAAACAACCTTCTTTGATTCCTGACACCTGAATCCTTACCTTGAATTACTTTGAACGTAAATACATATCGTACTTATTTTATACCCTTATCAAATTATTTTAACTCTTGAACATCTAACCAATTGAGAAACTTACGTCCATTTTTATTCAATGTAAAATCATGCCAATGATCATACATACCTAGCGTCCTACCAGTTGTTGGATTACTTTTATAATCTACGATATCTTTTTTGGATAACTCAATAAAAACACGATAAAATAAATATGATCCAGATTCATCCGATCTTGATTCAGTAATATCTAAAAATTCTATTGTATTAGAAGTCATCTTAAATGTTAACCCATTTGGACCATCAATGAATTCTCTGAAAACAATCAGAAAATCAAACAAATTATTGATTTCCATACTTATAGCCCAGTTTAACTTATTAGAGAAAAAATCTTTTATTTTACTACAATTAATATTTGTTTTTTCTAAAAGGCTTTTCATTTCATCATAAGAAATACCAAGCTCACTGAAATTATTATTTGATCGCAGTTGATTATTTTCTTCTCGCAAATCTGCATTTTCTTTACTCAATCTTGCCAGTTCATCCGTAAGGGCAACAGAATCCACTGCTTCATCACCTTTTACCCATCCTATTAAATCTTCCCGTCGAGAGAAAGTTTGCAAAGTCTTGATGATTTCTAGTTCAATATCTCTGGTGTCTGTCCAAAAGCCAGACATTTTACTCAGCACTAACTTTCTAAACTCTTCTAACTTCTGAGGATGTTTCATCTCTAAAACATCTGTACCTAATTCTTTCACACGAGGTTCAATGGCACTATTATTAATCACGCAAGCAAATAAAGGCTTGTTTTTCGAGACAGCGTATTCATACTCCAGATGAGTGTAGCTTTTCTCTGTTTCTGGTTCAATGCTGCCATAGCGACTACCGAGAATTAGCAGATAAACATCACTTTCATCAATCCACTGTTTAATTACTTCCATTTGTGATTGATCTCCTGCGGTAAACAGTTCCATTCCCGCAGGTATATGTCCTGCGCTGAGAATGGCGGAAACAGCAGCCTGGCGTTCTTGTTTTAGATCGAGAAATGTTGAAGAGACAAAAACCTGTAGGCGTTTTTTGAGAAAGCTAACCATGATCGATGGGACTGTAATTAACTGATAGTTGATTTTTAGTTCATACTAAAATAGCATCAATCATAAATTAAGGCTTAGATAGTCAGGGATGATTACCCAGTGTGTATCTAATCAGACTGAGAAGTTGAAATTATGTTGCTTCGGGATGATCATCTGATATTTATCTTCT
>JBCCDM010000709.1:0-1479 GCA_039030795.1 Cyanobacteria bacterium P01_A01_bin.84 | reverse complement strand
TGCTTCTTGTTGAACCTGTGTAATTAAGTTATCGATATCGGACATGAACTAAATTTTTGAATTGTGGTTTTGCTCAAAGTTATGTAGTCATTTTCATTTTGGCTAAAAAAGCAGTTTAATGCACCATTATCAATGAACAATAAACAATGAACAATGAACAACTTTGATAAAATTAAGCTCATCTCAGTTATAGATCTAATATGAGCTTAATATATCAGTATTCTCCTCTGATTCAGGGTCGTTTAGTAAAACGCTATAAAAGATTTTTGGCAGACATTGAGTTAGATACAGGAGAAGTAATTACAGCTCATTGTCCCAATACTGGACCGATGACAGGAATCTCGTTACCAGGTAGCTTGGTTCAGGTATCTAAAAGCGATAATCCTAAGCGTAAGCTGGCATACACTTGGGAGATGATCCAGATTGGTTCTACCTGGGTCGGAACAAATACCGCAATTCCTAATCGAGTAGTAAAACTAGCCTTGCAGCAAAAGCTATTTCCTGAATTGGCAGAGAGATACACCACGTTTCGTTCTGAAGTAGCCTATGGTAAAGATAATAAAAGCCGAATTGATTTTTTGTTAACAGGAGAAGATGATCAGCCTTCAATTTACGTAGAGGTGAAAAGCGTAACATTGAGTAATGCTAATTTAGCTCTATTTCCTGATACGGTAACAACTCGCGGACAAAAACACCTGCGGGAGTTAACTGACCTGGTTCCCAATACAAAAGCAGTCATGCTTTACTTTATCAACCGTGGTGATTGCGATACTTTTGCCCCAAGTGATTCATGCGACCCTAAATACGGTGAATTACTACGACAGGCAGTTGCTCAAGGAGTGGAGGTGTTGCCCTATCGTTTTGAAATCACTCCTCAAGGAATCAACTATATAGGGGTGGCAGATTTTTTGCCTCATGAACCAGTAGCAAATTAACTATGGTTTGATTAACTGACTTAATGCAGAACACACCAAAAATTAGTGTTGTTGGTCGTTATTCGTTAGTTGTTTCATGACTTAGTAACATTAGTGTAGTAATATACATTAAAGTTTAAGTTGGTACAATTGCTACCTAAAACTTGGAGTTACAAAACGAATACCCCATCGAGGGGCTTTGTTTAGTAGCCTTTTTATCTATAATTCTGTATGATAATTTTCTCGATAATTAAAAATTATTGAATTGATGACCAAAAAAAATTTATATGCACTGCTAATCTGCTTTTCTTTGATTTTAGTAATCGTACCAAAAGTTTTAAGCAATACTTCTATTGACACCTGTAACTATAATTCATCAGCCTATCAAGGTCTGGAACTAGCTAGCCTATCTCAAGAATTAACTAACACAGGGCTAATTGGCAGAATTCATGGCGCGGCAGCAGTGTCGAACATGTATGTCATGTCAGTCCGTGAACCAGATAACTTTTTCAGTCACCGAGAGTTTTCTTTAATCCCTCAAGATCCTCAAGCGCAGCAAACACTA
>JBCCDM010000708.1:0-1483 GCA_039030795.1 Cyanobacteria bacterium P01_A01_bin.84 | reverse complement strand
AATTTATCTCAAAACCTAGACTGGGAATTACAGTTAAAAGAAATGGCTCAAGATCGAGAAATTCAAGCAGAAATTAAAGATATAGAAAAAGAATTTTCAGCGGCAGAAATGGATGGCTTGAGTTAAGTATGGCTATAAAAATTAGAAACAGAATTAGCTGAAAAAGAACTAGATTTAGCTACTTTTCAAGGGGAACTTCATGCTTTTGAAAAAGAATATATGCGAATCATTGGAGTTCGCTACACAGAATTAGATCGCATTGAAGCGCAAATAGAAGAATATCTGACACTTCTGGAAAATACCCAAGACTTTAAACCATCTCCAGAACTAAAAAAGCTATACCGTGAAGTAGCTAAAAAAATACATCCAGATCTCGCCATAGATGAAGACGAACGCCAACGCCGACAGGATTTAATGGCTGAGGCTAACACCGCCTATGAAAATGGCAACATCGAAAAATGTAAATTCAATAGAGCGATCGCGAATATGTTTATTATGCTAAAGCCTGTTATTTCGTAAAGCGAAATAATCAATAAGAAGCGATCAAAAATCTCAAAGAGGCAATAAATATAGCTCCTGTAAGATGCAAAATAGAAACCAAACATAATCCTGACTTTGATTGCCTAAAAGATCATCCAGAATTTCAAGCATTAATCAACTAAATAAAGCTCGTGGAGAACAACCAACTACTAACGATTTACAGTCTAATTGCTGTTTTGTTAAAAGCGATCGCTATATCTAATACAATTTATATTTAAAGAATATTCAGTCAAGAGTTTGCGAGATGAACAGCTACACCTTGAACTTAAAACCATTAGCCAATCCCATCACAGTAGAACACTTTGAACAACTATGTCAGCTCAATCCAGAATTAAAGTTAGAAACAAATGATCAAGGAGAATTAATTGTTATGTCTCCCACTGGATTTGAAACAGGCAAAAATAATGCAGATTTACTAATTCAATTTGGGATCTGGAACCGTCAGTATAAGCTGGGAGTGCTTTGTGATTCTTCTACAGGTTTTGTTTTAGCCAACGGTGCTATACGTTCTCCTGATATAAGTTGGATAGCCAAAGAAAGAGTTGATCGCTTCACTAAAGCCGAAAAAGCCAGATTCTTACCGCTAGCACCAGATTTTGTCTTAGAATTGATGTCCCCTAGCGATAAGTTAGAAGTAACTCAAGCTAAGATGCAGGAATACAGAGATAATGGAGTCCAGTTAGGCTGGTTGATTAATCCGCAACAGCAACAAGTAGAAATATATCGTCCTGGAGAAGTAAAAGTGTTGGAGAAACCGACAACTTTATCGGATAGAGGAAAAACGCCTTATGAAATGATGCTAAGCATTACCGGCATTCAGCAAGTAAAAGAAGAGATCATCCGAACTAAACTCGGCATCCTTTCTTAATCCTAAATGCTAGTTTATCGGATAGCGCATCCCGCCTACGCCCAGGACCTTTCCGGCTATGGTTCGCTCCTAGTT
>JBCCDM010000707.1:0-1489 GCA_039030795.1 Cyanobacteria bacterium P01_A01_bin.84 | reverse complement strand
ATATAATACTAAATTCTTAGTTAAAAATTGGCAAGAAATTAGAAAGATATTAGGTAAAGTAAGTGCCCAGATTCATCAATATCAAGTTAAGAAAAAACTCTTGCCTTGCAAATTAGTCTATTTGCTTCACGTCAGTCGGGATGCTGCAATTATTTCCTACAAACCCATGAATTCAGCTGCTAGAGACTATGTCAAATATACTCCATTACCAGACCTCGCACGATACAATAATCAGCAATTTCATAACTTTGCAATCATACAATTGAAAATCACCTTTAATAATACAGGTAAAATTAAAATTAGACCTCTATTAAACCTATCTCTGTTTATAGTCTCTTTGATTACATTTGTAGCAGTTATTGTCACTAGTATTGTACTTCATTACATTGCTGCAAAGTTGTGACTGAAAATTGATTGGTAATTGATAATCCCTCAAATCTTAACTATTATTATTTCTTTATTTCTTCTCTGCTCCTCTGCTTCTGGGCTCTATCAACCTAGCTCCACCTAGCAATTTTGAACGGAGTGCGCTATCCTTCCCTAATCTCAGCGAAGCGGACCCCGGGAAGGATAGCGCGGTGATTGAGAGGTTCAATGCCTCGAAAATCACCAATTACTTTGTTGGAGAATCTTGATTTTGGATATACTTCTTCAAAGTTTCTATGGGTGCGCCTCCACAAGATGCCACATAATACGAATTTGACCAAAAAGAAACTTTACCCCAATAATATTTTTTTACTTCTTCTGGGAACTCTTTTTTAAGCATACGTGCTGTAGAACTTTTTAAACTTCCCACAACCGCAGCAATTGAGTTTTTAGGGTGGAAGTCTAGCAATATATGGATGTGGTCTGATTCACCGTTAAATTCGATTAATTCACAACCCATTTTTTTTGACACTTGCTTGATCATTTCTTTGAGGCGGTCAAGCATTTTGGCTTCTAATGCTTTACGTCGATAATGGGTTACAAACACAAAGTGCAATCGCACACTAAAAACACTATGAGAACTTTTTCTAGCTTTCATGCTAAAAGGGTATAACCGCGCGCTATAATGTTAGAGTAACACATAGGTCGAGTTGTTGTGGCTACCAAAAGAATTACTTTTAGACTTTATCCATCAAAAACACAAAACGATAAAATGCACTATTGGCGCAGGTTACATAAAGACCTATATAACGCTTGTGTAGAACATCGTAAAACTTCATACAAAAAGTTTGGGGAATCCATTAGTTATTATGACCAACAAAATTGTTTGCCTAGCTTTAAAGAAGAATGGAAAGAGTACAAAGAGCTTGGTAGTCATGCATTGCAAGATACTATTAAACGTGTTGATTTTGCATTTAAGAGATTTTTCAAGCTCAAATCTGGATATCCTAAATTCAAAGCTAGTCGCAGATATAAAGGATGGACTTATCCTTGTAAATCTAGCTGGAAAGCTTGTACTAATGGCAAGAATGGTTATTTAAAAATATCCAATCTAGGTAACATT
>JBCCDM010000706.1:0-1492 GCA_039030795.1 Cyanobacteria bacterium P01_A01_bin.84 | reverse complement strand
TTTCCCGTTCCCTTAATCCATAAGTGTACTTTGTAGCCACCTAAATCAATCAGTTTTCCTGGAGGGGGGCAAGTTTTTCGTTCTCGTAAACTGAGAATCAGATGCAAGATTGTAGTGGGAATCAGCGGTAAATATTGCCAAAACATAAATCGTGTTAAGTCTATTAGCTAATGACCAAGAATAACACTACAAAATCATGATTTAGATTCAATTTTCAACTTTTAGGCGATCGCACAATATTTTTAGGTCAAAGATTACTTAAACCTTATGATGGAGATGTACTCAATAATACTCTGTCATTAAAATATGTCGTTAAAAACGGTAAGATGTTCTCCAAAATGTTACCGCTTATCAAGACAGTGTGTATATAATAATTAAAAATACACACTAATGTCAGATGAGAACTAATATCGTAATAGATGACGAACTAATGGCTCAAGCTCTAGAAGCAACAGGACTGACTACGAAAAAGGATGTCGTAGAGCAAGGGCTCAAGCTACTGATTAAACGCCAAAAACAACAGTCCATTAGAGACTTGAAAGGCAAGGTGAGGTGGGAAGGTGATCTTGAAGAATTAAGAGGGCGCAAATGATTCTGGTTGATACCAGTGTTTGGATTGACTACTTCAACGGAAAAGAAGATCTCCACACCGAAATACTCGATCATTCTATTGTCGATGGAACAGTCGCCATGGGCGACATAATATTTTTAGAAATACTCCAGGGTTTTAGAAACGATCAAGATTATCAAAAAGTTAGATCTAGGTTAACAACTTTGGATCAGTATGAGCTTTTTGGTAATGATATGGTTTATCAATGCGCCGATAATTATCGAACTTTAAGAAAAAAAGGCATAACAATACGAGCTACAACCGATGTTATTATCGCTACCTACTGTATCAAACATAAATTACCTTTACTATTCATTGATCGAGATTTCCATCCTTTTGTCGATCATTTGGGCTTAATCTCGGCAATGGCGGAAACACGAAGATGAACTTTGCCAACTTATAGCCAGAGGTGAACTCCTCGTGTTTGAATCTTTAAACATTACAGTATATGCTTTTCAAAAATTGAAACATGCTTTCAATCCAAGTATCTTGTTTATCTATGTAAGCCGATAATCCATCTAAAGTAACGATATCAGCCAAATAACTTTTCTCTTCATACTGCGGTGACATGTAATTAAACCTATATGTAACATGATTACTTTTTTGCAATTTTATTTGTTCTTTTTTATCTAAATTGGCAGTATAGAGGCTTCTATTTAAAATAACAATAGGCGAATAAAACACTGCATCAAAAGAATTTTCACTATATGCTTCTTTATGTTCTTGTGCTTGCCTGTGTTGTTCTATAGCTGCTTTGGTCGCTGAAACTATAGAACTAGAAAATTGAGAGTTATTACCGCTAAAGGCTACATAGCCATTTCGTCCGAGCTGCCTATAATTAGCTGATGGATGTTTGTTTTGAATATTGTTTGCAGTAAATTT
>JBCCDM010000705.1:0-1504 GCA_039030795.1 Cyanobacteria bacterium P01_A01_bin.84 | reverse complement strand
GATATTTGGATTGACGGTGGACGACAGAATGCAAGTGGCATTTCATCATTATTTAATCGAGGACCTTGACCATTTGCAGGAGCAGAAGAACCCCACTTGTATTTACCACTCTTTTGATTATCTGGGCGTATTTGAAAACCAATAATTTGTTCTATTTCATTATAAATTGGCAGAAATAACCCTTTTTGACCGTATAAGTAAAGTAAACCGTTTTTTTCAATCACACCAGGTAAATTAGGGGTGACATTTTGAACTACCATACTCTCCCAAGAGCGAAAACCAATAAATTCTGAATACTCTCTCAATCCTCGTACCTGTTGCAAATGAGAATGGTGAGTTTTATTTAGTTGAATTTGTTTGAATATTTCCCTATACTGCCTATCACGTTCTTCTTCATCAAGGATTTCAGGTAAGTCCGGTTGTGGAAAATTTTCCACAACCGTATCGGACTCGAATGGTGCTTCTATATTTTTCTTTTCTTGTGAGTTGGGATAGTTAAAATTATTCCATTCATGAAATTTACAAGGATATGCTTTCTTGAGTGCTGTAATCCATGAGGAAGGAAATCCTGTCAAATGGCTTATCTTTTTGTTCGATATTGTCTTGTGGTTATTCTTAAGCGTATTTACTGCTCTGAGTAATTCATCAACAATATGAGGTTGAATAAATTCATGTCCCATCCCATTGGACAATTCTCGAACATGAACATAACCAGTTGGTGGAAAATCAGGACTAGAGTGATAGCAATAAATACTACCATCATCATTTGACTTACAGCTTCCAGTAATATTGTTACAAATAGGACAGGAATATTTTTTACTTGAATATCTTCCCTTTTTTGTATTTTTCGGCATCAGATTTATAGCTTATGGTATGTCTGACATGGTCAAGCTAAACTACACCTTTAAGAAATGTAGTATTGCCTCCTAATATTTATATTTCTTGAAGATTGCTGTACTTCTTTGGAAACTCATTATCCTAAGTAGAAAAGACCGAGCAAAAGTATTCTTACATCGTTTCCTATTGCCTATTATCTATTGCTTGAAGAAGGCAATTAACTATCCAATCAACCGGAATCATCCCAGATGCTTTTGCTGCATCTTCTATCATTGGTTTTAAATAAGAAGGTAACTTAAAAGAGAAGTATGGTAAAGCTTTCTCTACTTTATCTACATCCTCGGCAAATCGATATTTCCACTCAGAACAAGAGGATGCATAAGCTCTCCCATCTTTTTCTAGAAAGCTTAATGAACCAAACTTGTTACAATAAAACTCATGATTTTCCACTAATCTTTCCCCACTACAGTATTTACAATTCCAACAACTGGGTATCTTGACTGAGTCGTCTTTACCTCTTCGCAAGAGTTTTGATGCTGCATCTATACTTTGTTCATTCAAAGTCTTTCTTAAGTCATTTGCAGATTCAACATCTCCCTCTTCTACTAAGTTATCAATTTTTGTAATAATCTTTTTAGCTTTAGCATAAGTACGACCACTTCCTAAT
>JBCCDM010000704.1:0-1511 GCA_039030795.1 Cyanobacteria bacterium P01_A01_bin.84 | reverse complement strand
CTATTAATAATATTTATTCAGCTATGTTAGTTTATGTAATTTAATAGCAAAGAAATCAATTATCTGGGTGATTATGCCTTTTAGGATTTTGAGTTTGGATGGGGGAGGTATTCGCGGAGTTATAGCAGCGACAATACTGGCAAAAATTGAAAAGCAGATTCAACAGCCATTAAATGAGTACTTTGATTTGATTGCTGGGGCTTCCACTGGCTCAATTTTAGCTGCCGCGATCGCAACTGGACGCAGTAGTGAAAGAATTATAGAACTCTACCGCGATAAAAGCTCAATTATATTTCCTTATATGAGCCGCTTTTCTCCACGCAGATTGGGATTAATTTTCCGACATGGTATTTCTGCACCCAAATTTTCAAATACAGGTTTAATTCAAGTTTTACAAGAAGTTCTTGGGGATACAACTATTTTTGATGTGTTATCGCCATTACTATTAATACTTGCTTATGACACAATTGAAAGAAAGCCAATTGTTTTTAAAAATTGGAGACAAGATAAAGGGTATGGGAATATTCCTTTGTGGGAAACTTGTGTTTCTTCGGCTTCTGCACCAACTTATTTTCCAGCATATAAGTTAGATAAAAAAATTAATGGCAAAGTAGAAAATGCCACTTCTGTTAGTATTAATTTTGATGAAAAGGTTTCTGGCACCAAAAATATTTATACAAACGCAATTGTGAAAATTACCAGTGGTGCTGGTGGGGGACAAACTCGTAAAATTACAAAATATGTAGGTAGTAAAAATCGTCAAGCTATGATTGATTCACCTTGGAAGGAAATACCTAATACAACCTCTACATATTCCCTTACAACTATATTTTCTGCTATTGATGGTGGTGTAGTTGCGAATAATCCTTCCACTTGTGCAGTTGCTGAAGCTTTAAGATTAGGTTACTCCCTCGATGATATAACTGTCCTCTCAATTGGAACAGGCGATCGCACTAGAGTTATACCTCATGATAGAGTAAGACACTGGGGTTTATTACAATGGGCGCAACCTATAGTAGGAGTAGTTTTAGATGGTTCCCAAGATGTCAGCGAGTATATTACCTATCAAATGTTGCACGAACGTCTGTTGAGATTGCAGTTTAAACTAGATAGGGAGTTAATTGATAAAAAACTCAGCGATGATATCGATGATGTGAGCGAAGAAAATATCAATAACTTAATTACAGCAGCCGAAGTTTATTTAGAACAACCAAAAATACAAAAAGCTCTGCAAGACTTTTTACACCTAAATTAAGATTCTTTAGATAATAAAAATTGATAGCTAAAACCGAATATAAATATATAGCACTACCGGTATATATTAGGACATCTGAATACTTCTTATCTGGAGGAAAGGGGTAGTCTACCCCTCAGGGCGAACGCATCTTGTCATTAAGATACCTATATTCTCAACAAGTCCTAAGATAATCGCATTAAGCAATGCTTATTGACTTACTACTTGGTTCGATTTTTGACTCTGATTTTATAGTAGACAAAACGTCCTCGACGAT
>JBCCDM010000703.1:0-1548 GCA_039030795.1 Cyanobacteria bacterium P01_A01_bin.84 | reverse complement strand
TGCATCTGTTTTACCAGTTTTGAGCATTACCTGTTGGTATGCTTCTTGCAATTGGATAGAAGCAGAGGTGGAAACCAGAAGGGTTTGATTCGTTTGGTTTATAATTTCCCTCAAACCTTTAGTGACAGCTACGAGTGGTTGACCGTTGTTAGCAAGTAAGACAATAACAACGATTGGCCAGATTAATTCGGTGAATCCTTTGGAACTATCACCATCAATCATTTCCTTTGTCCATTGAACGATAAAAATTAGTAAAGTACCAATGGCGAAGAAGATTCCAAGATTGGCGATCGCACTATAAAGTCCACCACCTAAAACATCATCCCAAAGCCTATCAATTGATTTTGCAACAGCTTCACTCGCAGCAATTCCATCTTCCGTAATTGTGGAAGCAGCCTGTCCCGGTTCTGGATTATCAACTTGAGCAAGAATTAGTCCCCAAGATAATAGTAGAAATGACATAAAGAAGCAATCTTCTAAAACAATCTTGCTTGTGATGCTGTACGTAAATTACTAAAACCTTGTCCAACAACTTCTTTTTGCCTTGCTTGATTTTGCCCATCTAGAGAACGTGAAATATTAGTCAAATTGAGATTTGCCAAATCTTGGGATTGTTTTGTTTTCAAGCCATCACTTCGTATTGCGCCTAAAATTCCTGATATTTGAGTATTCTGTTGAGCAATACGTTTCATCACATTCTGGGTTACTACATCATTTTGAGCAGCATCAGAAAATATGGAAACTGTCTCAATTGAGGTTTGGGTTTTTTCAACTTCTGCTTTCATATTTTCTTGCCCCTCTTTAGTCAAGGTAAAACCTGAAGCACGAGTTATTTGGCGGTCTAGTTCATTGGTTGCTCTGTCAACACTATTGACTGTATTGTTACTATCGGATGCTATAACCTCAATTTCCTTTCTAACTTCTCCGGCATCCGGTAAGCCTAAAACACCAGCAGCCTCTTGTACTACTGCTTGTAAATCTCCCTCTAAAGATTCTGATAGATTATCTAATTTTCGAGAGATGGTTGAGGAAATATATTTATTCACAGAAACAGTTTGTTCTTGCAATTGCTCAATTACTGTTACCAAGGGATTTTTTATTTCTAAAGCATAAGCTCCGTTAATACTAATTAATGATATTGTGCTAATTCCAACTAAAGTAATGGTCAATTTATTGATTTTTTTCATACGATAAATAATGATGTAACTATTGAATTTAAATCAATTGTTTAGAAAGTTCCGTCAGAGCAACAAATTTATCTGAATACTTCGACAAGTAAAGCGTTCTTTGCTGTTGTTCTTTTGGATTATTCCCTACTACAGCTAACAAAATAGGTGCTGGATAATAACGACAAAAAGTAAATATTCCATTATCATCAAGCAACCATTGCGAATACAAATCCTCCTTTTTTGGAAAAAAACTTTCTGTGGCATTACGAGAAATAATCTCTTGAGGATATTTCAAAATCGTTGTAAAACTATCAACAGCAGTGGGTTGAATTCGCCCAATTAAACGAGTGGTTAAATTTTGAAATATCTTTGCTCCAGA
>JBCCDM010000702.1:0-1559 GCA_039030795.1 Cyanobacteria bacterium P01_A01_bin.84 | reverse complement strand
TTCCTCAGTCAGGTTAGCATGATTAGATAAGGCCTGTTGTGCTTTTTGCAGTTTCAGGTTTAAGGTTCTGGCAAGGGTCTGTTTTGCTATCAGAGAGACTTGCTTAGCTTCTTGGAAGTCCTCATAGTGAAACTCTGTCATCTTATGAGTGTTCCCGTAGTCATCATAGAAGCTTTTCTTTGTTGCGGAAAACCGGACACATCTACGGGCTATGATGTGTCCCGTTTCAGGGTTTACTTTATATAGGATTTTCATGCTTATTGTTCTTTATTTTCATGTTTTTGTGTCCAGTGCTGAACTATTTCTTTCTTTTGTTCTTCGCTTAGTTGTTCTATCCCTATGAAGGTCCACGATATAGTACTATCTCCTTCTTGGACGGTTATGGTTTGGCCTTCACTTTTTAACCTAGTCATTAGAGCCTTTGTTTTTGCTTCTGCTTTCTGTTGACTTGTTAGAGAGTCAATGAGGTAAAGACAAGTCATGAAGATAATCAGAGTAAAGCCTATGGGTAATGCATATAACAAATTAGAAGTACTAGGTTCTGTTACCTGATTAAATTGCATAATCATGTACATAATGGATGGATAAATGCCAAGGGCTGAAAGTGTCCCTATACATCTAATAATGTTCCGATTTCTTTTGGTATTTGCTAGCATGGCACTGTTGCGTAATCAAATCTAGGAAATGATGCTAAGGCAGAATTAAACACTTTCTCACCTTCAGACATAACAACTGACTCATCATGTAGTTTTTGAGATAATTGTTTTAGATTTTGCATATATCAAAAGTATAAAAAAAATATTAAAAAGTCAAATTTTAAAGTTGTAATATCATAGGCAGTTCTAAGAATTATAAGCTCATAAAAACATTGTATTGCTCTTCTCTTAAATGGTTCAAGCTAATAAGCTTTCTAAACTCTTGAGTTTGAGAATGGTTAATACGCTTGAACCAAAGTTCTTCGCCCTCATCTACTACATATAAAGCCTTAGTTTTAAAAGACTTGTAGTTATCAGATAAAATATTTAGGCTATCTTCTAACCTATATAATTTTGCTAAAGTAGAATGTCTAGGTTGCCAAAACATAGCCTTTCCACACTCTCTTAATGTTTCTATTAAGGATTTTCCATCCTCTGAAATAAAGTCCCATCTTTGCTGATATATTAGCCCTAATGGAGAGTTCAATAAATCTGAACCTATGCAGGGGTGTTCATTCCCTTCAGTTAAAATAGTTTCATACTTAGAAAAATTTGAGTTCTCTAACAAGTGCATTAGAAATACTTTCATCCCCACGTCTTCCCATGAAAGGATTTCAGTATGTTCAAATACTTTCTTGTCTAAGATTTCTAATTCTAAGTTTCCGCTTGTTGTATGAGTCAATTTTACCTTTTTTATAGCGTTTAAAATCGTATGACCTTTTATTGCGTCCTGTATATCCTTCTCATTAGGGGTAAAATAATCGAAGGTTTTGACAGTTACAATAACTCCTTCATGCTCATAAAGAAGTTTAAAGGATTCAAAATTATCTGACTCATTCAACAAAGTATATCCTGTAGGTAACT
>JBCCDM010000701.1:0-1592 GCA_039030795.1 Cyanobacteria bacterium P01_A01_bin.84 | reverse complement strand
CTAAGAAAACGAGCTAAATCACCAGACTTATACATTCTCATCCCCGGATTAAACGGGTCGGGGATAAACTTTTGAGCAGTTAAATCAGGTCTATTGAGATAACCACGTGCTAAAGAAACACCACCAATATATAATTCCCCAGGGACTCCAATAGGAACCGGATTCAAACTCGAATCGAGAATGTAAATCTTGATGTTATCAAAAGGTTTTCCAATAGTCATTCGAGGAAGTCCATTATCTTGTATAGACTCAGATAATTTACAATTGGTAACGACTACAGTGGCTTCAGTTGGTCCATAAACATTTATAAATTCAAGAGATTTTTTATTTTTAAAAAACTTGTACCATGATGTAACTTTTTCAGGAATAACTGCTTCTCCACCGATAATTACTAATCGTAATGAATCGGGTATTTTACAATTATTATTATCTAAATCGGAGACAATTTGATGCCAATATGCAGTAGGTAAATCTATTACAGTTAGTTTCCATTCGTCGCATTTTTCTAACATCTGGGAACCGTTGGTTAAAAAGTCATCGGTTCGTAGGACTAAAGTCGCACCAGTGGTAAGACAAGGATACATTTCTTCTGCTGCAACATCAAAGCTAATTGATGCAAATTGGAGAATTCTATCGTTATGATTAATCCTATATTCTTTAGTAGCTGTAGCTGTAAAATTGACTAGAGAATTATGCTCAATCATAACTCCTTTTGATTTACCTGTAGAGCCGGAGGTGTAAATTACATAAGCTAAATTTGATGGGGAAACATCGGTTAAAGGTGCTTGTTCTTTTTGAATAGCAATTAAATTATTCCAGTCTTTATCTAAGCAAATTTGTTGAGCGTTATTCGCTGGTATTTGAGATAGTAAATCCTCTGTAGTCAATAAAACCGAGACTCCAGAATCATCGAGCATATGAGACAATCTCTCGCTCGGATAATCTGGGTCTAAGGGAACGTAAGCACCACCTGCTTTTAGTATTCCTAGTATTCCTACTACCATTTCTAAACAACGGTTGATGGAAATACCAACCAGCACATCTGGTTTTACTCCTAGTGTTTGTAAATAATTTGCAAGTTGATTTGCTCTCCTATCTAATTGTTGATAGGTAAGCTGTTGTTGTTCAAATATTACTGCTACAGCATCTGGTGTTTTTGCTACTTGTTCTGAGAATAGTTGATGAATACATTTATCTCCAGGATATTCTTTTTCTGTATTATTCCATTCAACTAAGATTTGATGACGTTCTATTTCACTTAATATTGCTAGTTCTTGAACTAAGGTATCGGGATTTAAGACAATTGAATTGAGTAAATTCTCGAAGTGACCAATTAACCGCTTTATTGTGTTTGACTCAAATAGCTCTTGATTATAGGCAACTGTTCCTTTTAATCCTTCTGATGAAGAGACTATAAATAAAGATAAATCTAGTTCAAATTCATTGAGGTTAATTGGTAATGGTGTATCTGTAATTGAAGCATCTTGCAAGTTGAACATCACTTGAAAAATGCCTGCATCGTTGCTTGGTAATTGTTGTACTAGTTGTGACCAGTTAAAGTCTTGGTGTTTTAAATCTTGTGATACTATTTG
>JBCCDM010000700.1:0-1592 GCA_039030795.1 Cyanobacteria bacterium P01_A01_bin.84 | reverse complement strand
CTTCTCTACTTCTTCTCGATTACCAGCTAATTATTAGGTTAGTAAAAATAAATGGAGTAATTAAATCCATGGCATTAGACTTCAAATCAAAAAAAGTAGTTTTTAACAGTAATCAAGGTATTGAACAAAATGAAACTGCAACTTTTAAATTCAATAAAAACGTAATACGTGCAGAAGCTGTAATAAACGGTTTTGATATTCAATATACAAGAGGTGATCGTCATATTTTACAACAAAAGATTGATACAAGAGTTTCATTAATTAACGGTGATAATGTAGAGGTAGATATAGCATTTTTACTCCGAGACAGTTCTGGTAATATTGACGATCCTTATGAAGGTAGTGTGGATGTAGTTGTAATTGCAGAAACATAAATACAAAGAAAAGAGAATTAAATGAGTGGAAATAAAGGAAATTTCTTTTCCCATCTGCCCCTGGGGGGAGGGGTTTGCTGACCCCCTCCCCAAAGACTTTGGGTAATCTAACCGAAACAATTCAAAATTCAAAATTCCGGCATTCCGGCATTCCGGCATTAAAGAGAAAATAAATAATAGTTACTTATAAAAACTGCGTTTTAATGCGTGGAACATTTTATTTTTTGAGGGTTTCCACGTCTCAATCCTTTCTTATACATACTCTGTAATACACTAGAAACACTGTTTTGAAATAGGCGTATTTTAGGGCTTAAAAACGCCCGATAAAGATACTTATACGGCTTTTAAAAGATTAAACTAATCCCTTCTTAAAAAGTTCCATAACTTACTTAATAAATTTTTTGGTGTATTTATGTTATTACGAAGATATTCAAGATTATTTTGCACAGTAATAGTGTTGGGATGCTCCGTTCCTAGTTGTTGTTCACTAATTTTGAATTGGAGCGTAGCGACTGACCGGCTCAAAGCAGTATCCCAAGCTGATTTGATAGCTGCTCTCAACCCGATTATTAAGGGATGGTCAAACTACTTTTCATCGGTCTGTAGTAAGAAAATCTTCACCAGAATCGATGATTTAGTATACAAAAAAGTTAGTCGCTGGGCTAAGCGTCGTCATCCTAACAAATCGTGGCATTGGATTTCTTCTAAATACTGGAAAACCATTGGTAACAAGCACTGGTGTTTTTGCACCAACTGTTCGGATAACTCACAGAAACTCTTTAACCATGCCGAAACGAAAATTGCGCCGGCATATTAAAGTTAAAGACACCGCTTCTCCAATGGATGGGAATTTGATTTACGCTCTGTTCTCGTATGGGCAAACATCCCGAATTCCCTCAAAGTAAGGCGTTCCTGCTCAAAAGGCAGAAAGGGATATGTAACCATTGTGGACTGTACTTTAAAGAAGGTGATTTATTAGAACTCGACCATATTATTCCCAAGTCAAATGGGGGAACGAATCGAAGGGATAATCTTCAACTTCTACATAAACATTGTCATCATCATAAAACCTGCATAAGACCAACAAACTTTGGTTATAAATACAGGTTCCCATGACAAGGGCTGTGTTACCGAGGAGCGGAGTGAGTCGTGCATATTCATGCTCCGTAAGCCGGACGAGTCGGATGGGTGACTGTCCGGCGAGCGTTCAACAGCATT
>JBCCDM010000699.1:0-1599 GCA_039030795.1 Cyanobacteria bacterium P01_A01_bin.84 | reverse complement strand
GGGGTTTGTTGTTTCTCCGTCCTTAATTACTAATATCGGGGATGAAACTGAGGTGGTAATGATTGGTAACTGAAGGGTTGATAAGAGTTATCTGAGAAAACTGAGAAGGTAAATTTATTTATCCAACAAAGCCTTCACCTTTCTTACCGTATTAACTGAAGCACCCGCTTTCTCCGCTGCTTTTCTCAATGATAATCCTTCATTTAATGCTGCTATTATATTCTGTGATGATGGTTTAGCTAAAAATTCCTCCTCAGTTTCCGAACCAACGGGACGACCGATATGAGTTCCCCAATATGCAGCTCGTTTCATTCCCGTTTTTATTGCAAGAGAACGTCGTTCTTCTCTTAAGTGTTCTTCTAAAAGTTCCTCAACTACACTTGGTTTACCTGCTTTTATATCGGATTCATCCTCTGACAGTACCTTCTTTTTCATCCTCCGCAAATCAGTCAGCGCTTTTTTAGCTTCTTGCGGGTCTTCAAATTTATAGTATTCGGTCAGGCTGCCAATGGGGTAATTGTGTGGAGCGTACCTGTATTTAAAATATTTCTCAACGTTTCCCCGATGCGGTCTTTGAAGCAATACTTTAATTGAGCAAGTAGTAAAGTATTTGAGTAAATCTTGTTTAATTTCCGCTACTCGTTCGGTAACATCACGAGTTGTAATCCCAATTTTATAAAAAGTTTCTTCAAGTGCATTAATTTGAAGGTAGTAAAGAGTATTGGATAAAATCTTCCTCAACTCGGCACGAAATATTTGTAAGTCACCGAGGGATTCATTAAAACTAGGTTCACCGTTTAAATAATCGGAACGCGCTTTTGCATTCAGGTAGATTAATTTTTGCGATATCAATGGTTCTTGAACTTGATTGAACAACATTAAAGATAAAGCACCCACCGGGATTTTACCCAGTTTTGTAAACTCGTAACAATCGTAATAACGCGCACCATTATATTTGAGCAGTCCTTCTTCAACAAAAACTGGCTTAATATCGCTTTCATAAATTATTTCATCTTTACACCCGTAATCCTTCCAAAGCTTCTTTAAATGTTCTAACTCTTTACCAGTCAGCGATATATTGAAGCTGTCAAACAAAGGTAAGTTGGGTACTTCGCGATTTTTACTAGCAACTTGGAGACAGGTTTCTCCATCATGAGCAAAGTGATGTTCTTTCACCCGTCCCTTCTTGGCTGTTAACTTTCCCCCGCAGTACGGACACCTCAAATCGGTTTTACCCCTGGGGGAATCTTCAATTGCTACAAGATTATTATCTTGGTTAACGCCGTATCTGAGCCACATGGAGCGCACCCTTTATTTGACACACTCCATAATTATATTTTGCCATTACCCGCAACCGTGCTTTACGTCTTGGACATTGCCCCTCATCGTAAACATCCCCGCTCTAAAACACGCAACGATAGCGGGTAAATGAAGTTTATTAGCATCCTGATAGAAGATAACTACAGTCCTTATAATGTAATGCCCAAATTATATTCATTGATAGGCTTAACATATAAGTCCTATAAAACAAACTTTATTTCAAAAACTTTACAAAACGTAAAATACACGTTAATGTATAAATATAGGTAAGCAAAAAAG
>JBCCDM010000698.1:0-1612 GCA_039030795.1 Cyanobacteria bacterium P01_A01_bin.84 | reverse complement strand
CCTTATTTAGTTTAACAGGATATTCTGTATATACAGCTTTTGGTAGCCCATCGACTGAATTAAGAGACCCTTTTGATGAACATGAGGATTAAATAAAAGATCTGAAAATTTTCAGATCTTTTATTTACTATTTAATAATACGAGGTGGTTCACGGAAAAATATTGAAAAGAAAATAATCCCTAGTGTTCCCACAAGTAAGAAAGTATAAACTAAAGCTTCCATATATATTAGAATTTAATAATAAACTTTTATAATGATTAAAGAGTTTGACGTTTTGTTGTAATATCCCCAAGTTTTTCAAACGCACCAAATTCAACTTGAGCATCTAAATCCGGATCAATACCAGCAAAAACATCACGGAAAATCGTTCTTGCACCATGCCAAATATGGCCAAAAAAGAAGAATAATGCAAAGCATAAATGACCAAATGTAAACCAACCACGAGGGCTACTACGGAATACACCGTCAGATTGTAAAGTAGCTCGGTCAAACTCAAAAATTTCACCTAATTGAGCACGGCGAGCATATTTCTTCACGGTAGCTGGATCACTAAAAGTTGTTCCATCTAATTCTCCACCATAAAATTTTACTGTTACTCCTACTTGTTCTACAGAGTATTTAGATTCTGCACGACGGAATGGAATATCAGCACGAACAACTCCATCTTTATCAACTAAGATAACCGGAAAAGTCTCGAAAAATGTAGGCATACGGCGAACAAATAATTCATTTCCATTTTTATCTTCAAACAGGGCATGGCCTAACCAACCAACTGCAATACCATCACCGTTAACCATTGGACCTGCTCGGAATAAACCACCTTTAGCAGGATTATTTCCAATATAGTCATAAAACGCTAATTTTTCAGGTATTTTTGCCCAAGCTTCTGATAAACTGCCTCCTTGTTCAACATTAGATTGAATACGACGTTCAATTTCTTGTTGAAAAAAGCCTTGATCCCACTGATAACGTGTTGGACCATATAACTCAATAGGTGTTGTAGCTGACCCATACCACATAGTTCCTGAAACAACAAAAGCAGCCCAAAAAACTGCAGCAATACTACTTGAAAGAACAGTTTCAATGTTACCCATTCTTAATACTCGATAAAGGCGTTGAGGAGGTCGAACTGTTAAATGAAATAATCCTGCTAAAATCCCTAATAATCCGGCAGCAATATGATGTGAAGCAACTCCACCTGGATTATATGGATCAAACCCTTCTGGGCCCCACGCAGGACTTACTGCTTGAACACTTCCAGTTAAACCATAAGGATCAGAGATCCATATACCTGGACCAAATAAGCCAGTTACATGAAAAGCACCAAATCCAAAACAAAGTAAACCAGATAAAAATAAATGAATACCAAAAATTTTTGGTAAATCTAACGCTGGATCACCTGTACGTGGGTCGCGGAATAATTCAAGATCCCAGTATACCCAGTGCCAAATAGCTGCTAAAAATAATAACCCTGAAAGTAAAATATGTGATGCAGCTACTCCTTCATAACTCCAAATTCCGAATGAAGATACTGTATCTCCTGATAATGTCCAACCACCCCAAGATGTAGTAACACCTAAACGAGACATAAAAGGAAGAACAAACATTCCT
>JBCCDM010000697.1:0-1627 GCA_039030795.1 Cyanobacteria bacterium P01_A01_bin.84 | reverse complement strand
TAAATTTATTATCTGTTATAAAACTCAATTATTATTTAACATTTATTTGAGACTATTATTAAAATTTACATAAATTATCCTACGGATAAGTATTACAACATCATCTGTAGAGGATTTATTATTGAGTATTTTCTAGCTCAATACAAGCAAATCAAGTCTTGATTATCAAAATAAGATTTACCTAAAAATGTAATTAAAATGTAACTTTAATTACTTGCGGAATCGTAAATCGTAATTTAGCATACTCTGTAGCTAATATTGTATCGTTTCGATATATCAAAAATATTATTTTATCGGGCTATCTACCGTTCAATAATTATCTATTCTTACCTCTTGCCTCTTAGTCTTCCGCGTATCAGCAGTTTTAAATAAGTAATTATGCGGATTAAAGAGTAACGGCATAATTAAGTAGGCGCTAGATATAGATGTTTATAGCTATAAAAAAATCACTTAAAGTAATAAGTTATGAGCAAAGAATATCACGATGTCCGAGTTTTAATGCATCGCGCTTTTGCTGTCTTTTTATTTGTATTTTTGATTTTCGATGTGGGGAGAGTATATGCTTCATTGAATTTAGGAATTATTGCTCAACAGAAAGAAAATTTCCAACCCAATGCAACCCGTGCAGAGGCAGAAAAGTTAACAAAAGAAGGATTACAGTTATTTCAACAAGGAACAGCAGAATCACTGGTAGCAGCTAGGAAGAAATGGGAAGCAGCGCTGATAAAGTGGCGGAAACTTGAGGATAAAAAGTGGCAAGCTATTATGCTGAAGGGTATTGGTCAAATCTACTCCGATTTAGGAGAAAAGCAGAAAGCGCTGCAATTCTACGACCAAGCATTACCTTTATATCGTGCGGTGGGAGACAGGAGTGGAGAAGCCACTATACTCAATAATATTGGTGCAGTTTACTCATATTTAGGAGAAAAGCACAAAGCTCTGCAATACTTCAACCAAGCTTTACCATTAAGACGTGCGGTGGAAGACAGGGTTGGAGAAGCCACTACACTCAATAATATTGGTGCAGACTACTCCGATTTAGGAGAAAAGCAGAAAGCGCTGCAATTCTACGACCAAGCATTACCTTTATATCGTGCGGTGGGAGACAGGTATGGAGAAGCCGCTACACTCAATAATATTGGTAGAATCTACTCGGATTTAGGAGAAAACCAGAAGGCGCTGCAATTCTACAACCAAGCATTACCATTAATACGTGCGGTGGGAAACAGGTATGGAGAAGCCACTACACTCAATAATGTTGGTATGGTCTACTCGGATTTAGGAGAAAAGGAGAAAGCACTGCAATACTACGACCAAGCTTTACCTTTATTTCGTGCGGTGGGAGACAGGAGTAGAGAAGCCACTACAATCAATAATATTGGTGGAGTCTACTTGGATTTAGGAGAAAAGCAGAAGGCGCTGCAATTTCACAACCAAGCATTAACATTAACACGTGCGGTGGGAGACAGGCGTGGAGAAGCCGCTGCACTCAGGGGTATTGGTGGAGTCTACTCCGATTTAGGAGAAAAGCAGAAAGCGCTGCAATTCTACGACCAAGCTTTACCTTTATATCGTGCGGTGGGAGACAGACGTGGAGAAGCCGCTACACTCAGGGGTATTGGTGGAG
>JBCCDM010000696.1:0-1650 GCA_039030795.1 Cyanobacteria bacterium P01_A01_bin.84 | reverse complement strand
CTCTTTGACCGACCAGTACGGGTAGCTAAGGAGCTTAATCGTTGGTAAAGTTCTTTTTGGAGTCGAACAGCAATAGTTTCAGTATTCATAGTACCTACTTTTTACCATCTCCTATTTGTTATACAAGTATAACTTATTTTGGCGATCGCCTTTCTGCAAAAGAAGAGCGATCGCCGAATAGATCAAAGCTTGTTAACTTGTGGAAAATCCACAGGACAACTCTTGAAGCCGAATCAAATTTACACTGAAGCTACTTGAGGTTTATGTTGATACTATTGACCAATAAGTAGCTTCATAATTGTATTGAGCTTATTGCCAGATAATTTGTTCGGGGGATGTATACTCAGTTGCCATAAAACTAAAGGTTGCAGGCTTAAAAGTTCCATCAGGTGCTAACGTCGTCACTAAGATATAATTCTCACCCATACCAAAGCTGACGCAGGTTACTGCATCATCGAATTCCCAAGCTTGACAGACAATATCACATTGCGGCAAGCTATCAAATTTTATTATGTATCCGCTAACAATATTTGCCTCGTAAAAAGTATCACGTATTTTGTTGTATTGATCTAGTAGTTTTTTGTATTCAGGATCGCTTTCATCACCACCATAACCATATTTTTTATAAATCTGGTTGCTTATAGCCTCTAATTCAGCATATATATCATCTCTACTTTTGACATACTCTGCCGTATACTCTTTACCGACTACTTTTTTAGCACCATTTGGAATAGTACCAGAAATAACTGTTTGTGACATAATGAACTCCTTTTTATGATTTTGTTTTGTTGTTCACTTCTAAGACGATCTCACAACCCCATTTCTGAATTTTTCGAGTTAGGGGCGATTTTTTTTGACTCGATCGATTTTGCTAACTGTCCTATAAAGCCCACAATTGTTTTACTGCCTAGCTTATAGCTATTTTGCTCTTGGCATTAATAGCACCATATTTATCTGAGCAAAATTCAAATGAGAAACAGAAACTATAAAAAAACTACTGCATCAAGAAGCGATCGCCTGTTGTTAATCAATTTGGGAAATGCGATCGCTTGTCTCTGTTGTTTGTTAAAAATGAAAAGGATTAATCATCATCTATTGACGATCGATCTGCTGACCATGTTGCAATTCTTCACTGTAGTAGAATCGACCCTAATTTGTTTCAAAAGCGATCGCCTTCGTCAGATTTTCTTTATATACAGCCTCTAAGAAGCAAAAAATGGGATTTGAAGCCTGAGTGTCTTGCGATCGCACTGGTTCTATATATAAAGAAATATTTCTGTATCATCTAAGACGAGATTAAGACTAGATGACACGATAGTCTAAATTACGACAGAGCAATTTAGGCTATTAGATGCTCATCGGGTACAAAATAAACCTCAAACTAAAAACCTCAAACTAAAAACTCTGTATATTTTAGGCTGATTTATCTTGTTTTAGCATAACTTCTAAGAATATTATGAAAACAAAATATCAAATTCTCGAACAAATATATGAAAGTGCTAATTCCTTAGTTTATCGAGCTACTCTCAAAGCAAATAATCAACCTATTATTCTCAAAATTCTTAAAGAAAACTATCCTACTCCCTCAGAACTAAACCGCTACAAACAGGAATATGAAATTACTCGTTCTTTAAACGCAGATAATATAAT
>JBCCDM010000695.1:0-1663 GCA_039030795.1 Cyanobacteria bacterium P01_A01_bin.84 | reverse complement strand
TAACTCCTAACTCCTAACTCCTAACTCCTAACTCCTAACTCCTAACTCCTAACTATTAACTATCAACTATCAACTACTAAAAAATAATATGAGCATAAAAGTTAAAGGTACCGTTGAACGCCGCGATATTGGCATGGGTGCTTGGGCATTTATCGGCGAAGATGGTAAAACCTATGAAATCATGAGAGGAGCAGATAAAAGCCTGCTCCAATCTGGGCAAAAAGCAGAAGTCACTGGAGATATACGTGAAGACGTGATGACATCTGCCATGATTGGTCCGGTATTAGAAGTCAAATCTTTTGATATTAAGAATTGACCTAAATTACACAATATTCAATATGCGATTAAGTAACGCGTTAGAGGATATTTTAAAAGTCTAATTTAATACTTTCACTGGCGATTTAATATGTCCTGCCGGACACGCTTCGCTAACGCGGGTTAAAAATTAGTTAGTCCACGCAGGTGGACTTTGCCTTGTTTTATTGTTTTTTGTTAGTAGCTAGTCAATATCCAACTAATTACTATTTTCATCAATAACTGATTGTAAACGAGTTCTAAATTCTCCTTTGGGATGTCCCCCTTTCACCTCACCTAAAATCTTTGGCTCTTCCTCTGGGGAATCGCAGATAATATAGGTAGGCCATCCCATTTCTGATTTGTCTGGATACTGAGTTAATAAAACTTTACGATACTTACGGTAGGTTGCAGTATCCTGCATTTTGACATCAACAAATTGTAATCCAAGTTCTTCACTCACTTTTTTATCGTAAAAAGACATTTTGTGGCAAATACCGCAGTCTTCGCTAGAAAATTTAATTACAGCTAAAGGCATAATTTTAAGGTTTTTGAGCTATTTCGTGGTTTATTAAATACAACACGAAATCATACCATACAAAACAATTTCAATCGTAAGGAACTTTTTGTGCTTCGGAATCGACAGGTGATATCAGGTAAGATGTGCGGCTTATACGGTTAAATGTCTTTTTGTCGCTATCAAAATCCGATACTGCTTTTAGGGCGCGATTTACCTTCAATACCATTTACACGCAGTCAAGAGCTTAATTTCTGTCGAAGTATATTATTCTATTTTACGTAAATACAGGGAAATCCTTAAAGATAGTACATACATTGCCTATCTTCTACCTTCATAATATAGAAACAATTATAAATGTGGATACCCTTCCATCTTAGGGGTAAACTTTATAGTTACAACTATGCTTCTACCAAAATTAGCTATATCCACTTAATTAAGTAAATATAAAAGCTTCTCAGAGCAGTGTAAATATTCTCAAAAAGTATGTTACATTAAACACACTACTTAAATAAAATTTACTGCTTAGTAAATTCTAGAGCTTATATTCTAGTGGTAACTAAGTGAAAACAAGGGGATTTAACTTATATTACTTAAGAGGAAATCCTTAGTAGTTATTGAGTTTCTTATCCAGAGTTAGTTATCATCTAGCATTTAACCACGTTTTTTACTTGGATAACATTAGATTCTCTATATAGATTTGTCAATCAGCTTTATTGTTGACTTTCTAAAAAATCCCCCAGCATGCTTGTAGGCTTACCGGGGGAGACAGTTATCAGGGTGCATCTACCAATTCTATGTACTGTATCTAACAGGCACTTTCCGGATAAAACTGTATAAATATGTTTGGGT
>JBCCDM010000694.1:0-1668 GCA_039030795.1 Cyanobacteria bacterium P01_A01_bin.84 | reverse complement strand
TCTTTATATTTCAAATTAAGAGGCATTGTACTACTGTTTTTTATTGATTTTTTTACTTCGACCTATCATTGTTCCCAAAATACAGTTAACCCGGATTTCTCACAAAGCTTGAAGAAACAGGGGTAAAAACTGCCAAAATGTATATTGCACAACAATCTAAGCAGTTTAAATTATGACCCCAAGTAAAAATTATTGTATACCGGAACAGTTCATATTTGAACAAGTAAAGTCATGCCCAGTTGTAGTTAATTTTAGTGGTAAGCCTGTAACATCGGATGCAGGATTGACATTAATTGCGGAACTGGATAAAAAAAGAGAAATAACATCACGGTTGGCAGCATGTTTTAAAGATTACCGAGAGCCAAGCAAAGTTTTACATCCAATTAATAGCTTAATTGCACAAAGAGTATATGGCTTAATCATGGGCTATGAAGATATAAATGACCATGAAACTCTACGTCATGATCCAATATTCGCACTTGCAGTTAGAAAAGTAGTTAATTCTGAGCAGGAATCAATTACTTTGGCAGGAAAAAGCACTTTAAACCGCCTGGAACATTGTCCAGAAAATATATCATCAAGGGCAGATAGTCGATATCACCGTATCGAACATGATACTAATAAGATAGAAAATCTCTTCGTTGAGTTATTTTTAGAATCTTATAGAAAGCCACCACGACAAATAATTTTAGATTTAGACGTTACGGATGATTTGATACATGGAAATCAAGAAGAAACATTTTTTAATCCTTATTACGGAGGATATTGCTATGCTCCACTTTATATTTTTTGTGATAAACATTTACTTGTGGCAAAGCTTCGCCCTTCTAATGTTGACCCGGCAGAAGGAGGATTAGAAGAATTACAACGAGTAATAAGAATAATACGTTTGAAATGGAGAAATGTCAAAATTATTATTCGTGGAGATAGCGCTTATTCTAGAGAAGAGATAATGGCCTGGTGTGAATCTCAAACAGAGATTGATTATGTGTTTGGACTTGCTCCAAATAATCGTTTAATTCAGTTAGCTCAATCAATAAAATATCGCGCATCTCAGGAATATTCAAAAAAAATTAAACCCATAGTCGATTTTTTTGAAACCTTATTTCCTCTATCACCAGACTTAAAAAGCGATGCAGCAGAATTTGTTGATAACTCAGTTAGGAATAGAAGGGAGATTAAATGCTCAACGCCTTACGGCGTCTATGGTGTAGCCAGCAGAAGAATTATCAATTGTATTACTAAATCGATAAGATGCTCAATGCCTTACGGCATCTATGGTGTAGCCAGGCTTGCAGTGGCGAGGTTTGCCTTACCCCTCTACGATGCTCAACGCCTTACGGCATCTATGGTGTAGCCAGTTAGTAGTCAAGAATATAGTTTTCTAAACGAACTAAATGCTCAACGCCTTACGGCATCTATGGTGTAGCCAGAGACCACCATTTAAAATGCTCGGAAATAATTATTTATGCTCAACGCCTTACGGCATCTATGGTGTAGCCAGTGCGCTGCTCAATGATGAAAAATCCAATAATTTTATATGCTCAACGCCTTACGGCATCTATGGTGTAGCCAGAGAGCAAAACAGGCTTTAGGTATCGATGCTACCTATGCTCAACGCCTTACGGCATCTATGGTGTAGCCAGACAAATTAAATACAAATTCAGT
>JBCCDM010000693.1:0-1683 GCA_039030795.1 Cyanobacteria bacterium P01_A01_bin.84 | reverse complement strand
ATCACTAATTAAGTTGTCGAGAATTGATTGAACTATTTATCTCCTCGGCGTCACCAAACTCTACATATGATAATTAGTAATGACTCTGCTGGCTATGTTGACTCAATTAATCATAGAGAAATTTATAAGTTTGAGCTTATCTGTAGCAACTAACAGTGATGAATAATCTAACATTGAAAAAGAAAAGCGATCGCTGCCTACTCATTTTTTAGCATAGAGCGATCGCCTTGCTTTAATTTTTCCAGATTGCAAGTTAAAATTTCATTTGCAGACTAGGATTTAGGAATCCCCATTTTACTCACATCTTGCACCAGTACAAGTAAACTTAATAATCTAAGATTGGTAATCAATTTCTTATCCTTTTTCCCTTTACCTTTTCCTTTTTCCCTGATACCACAAGTCAGTTACGGGGTGGGTGCAAGATCTCAGTTTTAGTGGGGAATATTAATTGCTTTGTATCATATTTTGTGTTGAATGGATTAAAGTAACACGAATAAATGTTTACTACCATCTTTAAATTTAAAAACAGTGAAACCTTCCTCTTCATTTACGCTAGTTATATTAGCGTCTCCGTCTGCGTAAGACTGTCAAACTTCATTCCTTATTCTGTCGTCTTTCTCGTGTTTAGTAACTGAGTCGTCTACTAGTGGTGACAGACCTCCACCTCCACATATTCGTTTTTGTTCGGCAGAAGTAATAGTAGCGTATTTAGTAGAAACAAGCTGCTTGATTTGAAGTGTGATCATGTTGCTATTTTTTGGTTAAATTAAGTATGATACTACTATTAATGGAGTAACAGTAATACTTGTAGGTCTATGTTGCATGATGTTAGACGTGTCTGGACTCAATCCCAAGATCTTTATTACGCAGATCTTTCGGGGTTTACATAACCAGCTATCGAGCCATCATCTTTCTCGAACGCTATTTTTCCTGTATCAGTGAGTTCTATATCCAAAACACGATTTGCATATCCCGTCCAAAGAGGTTCTGCTGGGATAAACATCGGGTTATATTGATAGGCAAGTGCCGTACTCATCAAACCTCCGTGTATTTGTGTTTGTTTCTTAAAAGAAAGATGTTCTGCTGAATTTAATTGTTTAATCGAGAGCATAGCTATGTTGTTATTGCTTTATTCTGTATTGATCAAATGGGATGTTTACAAGCTGAATTTTGCTATTTTCCATTTAGACTGTACATTTTAATCTTGATAAATATATAGACTTAATTAATCGGCGTTGGTCATTAGGTAATGTCCTATTTAAGGTTAATAATTGTAGCTTTAAGCTTTAAGCCATAAGCTTTAAGCTTTTTCAATTCAGGTTTACTTTTTTAAAGGTAGAAAAAGAAGTAATAGCATTACGCATTTACCAACGCCAATTAATCTTACAAAGGTTTATGAATCTACATGGTTTATCAAAAATACAGCTTCACAACTGAGGTTTTGCAATTTATCTAAATGACTGGATATTGGAAATAATCGGCATCTAAATCTATGGCTGCTCCCTGCACAATTGCAATTAATTCTTCCTGCTGGAAAATACTTATTCCCTCTGGCAAATCAGGCGAAGATGCACCAAGACTATAATCTTCTGCTGCGCCATCTAAATGAATTAAGTCTTCAGCCATATTAAAATCTGTAATTAGAGCATAATCATCATTACCTTCTGCATCGTAATAATTATT
>JBCCDM010000692.1:0-1684 GCA_039030795.1 Cyanobacteria bacterium P01_A01_bin.84 | reverse complement strand
TGCCACCGCAAAATCTTCCGTATCCGCCATTAATAAAGCTTCGCTTTCGTTGGCAAACAGAAAATCAACTCCATCACCAATAATCTCTAATAATCCTGGCTTGAAAAATTTCACCATATTAAAATCAGCCAAGGTAAAAGCAACTTTATTACCTGCTGCTTGAGCCATTTCTCTGGCTTTGATTGCCGCTTGTTTGCTAGTTTCTCCACTAACTAAATAGCCCTCAATGTATGTGTAGGCGGCGTTTTTAATGGCTTCGGGAACTAATTCTTGATCACTTAACTCTCCAGAGATCCCCAAAAAAGTATTCATCGTGCGATCAGCATCGGGTGTTACAAATACTAGGCATTTACCTGTAACTCCTGATTCAGGAGCATGACTGGTTAAATTAGTCGCTACACCACAATCAATTAGATCCTGAGTATAAAACTGCCCAGGCTCATCATTAGCCACCTTACAGGAATAAAATGCTTTACCACCAAACTGACTGATGGCAATTACAGTATTGGCGGCTGAACCACCACAGGAGCGTTTAGGGTCTTTTTGAGCTAAATTACTGACAATTTTAGCTTGGCTTTCCTGATCTAACAGGGTCATCACCCCTTTCTCAATGCCTAGCTGCTGTAAGATTTCTGGTGATACCTCAAACTCGATATCTAACAAAGCATTGCCTAAAGCGTATACATCGTATTTTGTCATTAATTACCTCAGTAAAGCTATTATTTATGGGATCTAAATTCTTTGCCAGTCTTGTATGGGACTAGTCTTATGCAACATACCATTTCAACAGAAACTTTACATAATTGATCGCCTCGGCTATTTTTAAATAGTTTTTTTACTAACCACAAAAAGATGAAAATATTTTCTACCACCGTTGTTATCGTCTGCGACGGGGCAGCAGGAAATTTTCAACGTGCCTCAGCCGTGCGTAGCGTTTTAGAAACCTTTTGTTTGCGAGTGTATTTTTATCAATTGTTGCAGCAACAAAACGTTCTTAGTTTTTTGGCTGGAGATTATCCCGACTGTGATTATGTAATCTGGTTTTGCTATGGTTGCCCCGACAGTGATGGAAATGAGCAACTTAATTTCTCTGTCGTCCATCAAAAGGATAATGACTACGGTAATAAATCAGGTTGGGAGCGAGTAAATATTAGCCTCACACCTTTTAATTTAGATAAATACATCAAAAATCCTCAAGGAATTTTAATTTCTGGTGCCAGTAGCGGAAATTGGGCAAAAGCATTTTTAGCAGCAGGATATAAAGCTTGTATCCTGCCTACCCAAGCAGACGTAGCCTGCAATTCTCATACTCTCTTTATTACGGGTTTCTTTTACTATCTAACGATGCACGGTTTAGATTACTATACAGGCAAGACGTTTACACCCCAAGAATCAGTTATTAAAGCTGCTGCTATGGATCAAGATTATAAATGTGGAACGCAACTGTTTCAATATTACGAATAACGAATAAAAACAATGACCAAGAAGTGTTTTGGAGAAGAAAGATATAATTATTTAAACTAATTATAAATTGCCTTAGACATTTAGGCGATCGCTTTACTGACAACTCTACATATGCCACCATCTAATTTAGAAACCCCTACTAAAGACCAAGATCAAGCAAGAGAGGATTATCTTAATGAGCTTCCTGGAGAAGTCGAGATGTCTTTATTTGATCATTTAG
>JBCCDM010000691.1:0-1692 GCA_039030795.1 Cyanobacteria bacterium P01_A01_bin.84 | reverse complement strand
TGCTTTTAATTCTCGGCTTGGAAGAAGCGATAGTCATTGTGTTACGGTGTCTTGTGATGTCAGCTTGTGGCTGCTTTTTGTCTCAATCTCTAGGTTCTAGATTCAAATTATGACAAGGTTTTAGTCAAAAATGATGAAATTCGGCAAATTTATCTCAGTGCAGTCATGGTAGTTTACTTTTTAAGCCTTGGTAGATAATCATTTAAGAAATTATGACAAGAATCGATCTTGCTCCTATGACAAAAGCTGAATTAAGACTAATTAATCATCTTGTTAAAGAAAGTTTGTCCCAAGGATTTCAGTTTATTTCCCGATTAGTTAGAGAATATAATGCTGGCTTAAATTGCTTCAATAAACCTGGTGAAATGCTACTAAGAGCATCAGCCAAAGGTAGAATAATAGGAATTTGCGGACTGAATACCGATCCATATCTTAACGATTCTAAAATTGGGCGGTTGCGACATTTGTATGTAGAGTCTGCTTGGCGCAAAAAGGGAGTAGGGCTGTTGTTGGTAAATAAATTAATTCACGAAGCAAAGCAACACTATGAATTAATAACTTTACGTACTGATACATCAGCAGCCGATGAGTTTTATCGAAAATTAGGATTTAGAACTGAGCCAATCATTCAACATGCAACTCATCATCTCAAATTATGAATATAAGCCTATTTTAAAAATCCAGAATACACAGTCTAGAAGATGATAGCTGGGACAAATAGGAAACTATCAACTGCGATCACAATTGCTTCAGAAGCATACTATCCAAACATTACTTTATAGAAGTTGGTCAAGAATCAATATTAATTAAATTAGAGCAATCAAATTGGCACAAAGTAATGATTTGTTTGCAGAAAGTTAATGGTATTATCTAAGTTTTTTGAAACTATTTTCAGCATAATTCAAAGACTAAAGTGATTTCAGATTCATTAGAACTTTTGATGATGAATAAGTTATTGAACTCGAAAAGTCATACATCATCAAATCAATATAAATTTTTAGCTAGATTACGAATCTGAGCTTATCTGCGGTTTAAGATTCTCCCAATAATACTTTTTAATTTTGAGAGTAGATCCGATTTCTTCTAATAGTTCATATACTTGTTTGGAGATTGGCGACTCGTATTCATAAAGATTTTCACACAAAATTTCAAAAGCGATCCCCCATTCCCCAGCATGAATACAAGAGCTAATACCTTCTATTCGATCTGGTATCAAAACATCCCTCGTTAGGTAAAGAGCTTTCTCTAATTGTTCGATTATGGATTTGTGGTTAATCATTAAGTTCTTTAGCAACTATAGTCATTCTAATTAATTCCCGTAGGTTAATCTGTACTAGAAGTAATGAATAACGAGTAACGAGTAACGAGTAACGAGTAACGAGTAACGAGTAGTAAGATTAGACATTCCTCTGTTTTTTATTTAGAACGACTATAACTCAAATCAATAGAAGTCTCTTCCTTTTTTAAATTGATGGCTTTTCTGGTTAACCCTTTAATTTGGCAACCAAATCGTTAATATTATCGCGATTTAGCCGATAGCTAAGGGGATGAGCAATTAATCTAGCACTACTTTCATATAGCATCGAACAGCTCTCGCGCGTCAACGCCAGCCTTCGCGTAGGCCCATGCGGTGTTGGCAAGATTTTGGGTATTAAACTCGCTGAGCCGCGATCGAGCTGCATCGGCCATGGC
>JBCCDM010000690.1:0-1693 GCA_039030795.1 Cyanobacteria bacterium P01_A01_bin.84 | reverse complement strand
TTGATAAAAATATTAGTAATCATATTTAAGTAAATATATAGAGGATAATAGTATTTTTTCGTGGCTATAGTTTAATAAATACTGGGTGTGAGCCTATGATGACACCAGCACTATTAAATGGTCGCTATAAAGTACTTAAAATCTTAGCCTCGGGAGGATTTGGCGAAACCTTTTTGGCTGAAGATATTCAAATGCCTTCTAAACGTAAATGCGTAATTAAACAACTAAAACCTGTAGAACACAACCCACAAATATATGAATTAGTCAAAGAAAGATTTCAGCGAGAAGCAGCACTATTAGAAGAATTAAGTGACGGTATAAATCAAATACCACATTTATACGCTTATTTCAATCATGACGGGCAGTTTTACTTAGTTCAAGAATATATACAAGGAGATACTTTAGGAAAAAAGCGACGAAAAGAAGGGAGGTTAAACGAAACTTTTGTCAAAGAAATTTTAATCAATATCTTACCCGTCCTAGAGTATATTCACGCTAAACGTATCGTTCACAGAGATATAAAACCAGATAATATCCTAATTCG
Source organism: Cyanobacteria bacterium P01_A01_bin.84 (assembly GCA_039030795.1). Classification (GTDB taxonomy): domain Bacteria; phylum Cyanobacteriota; class Cyanobacteriia; order Cyanobacteriales; family Nostocaceae; genus JBCCDM01. The sequence continues at coordinate 1,149 of JBCCDM010000690.1, read as the reverse complement.
CTCAGTAGATAATCAGCCTGTTTTAATTGACTTTGGAGCAGTAAAGGAAACCATGCATACCGTCATGGTTGTTTCCGAGAATTCCACAAGGTCAATTGTAATTGGAACACCGGGATTTATGCCTAGCGAACAAACCGCAGGAAGACCAGTATATTCCAGTGATTTGTATAGTTTGGGACTAACTGCGATATACTTACTTACGGGTAAAATGCCCCAGGAATTACCTACTAATCCGTCTACAGGTGAGATTATCTGGAAAGAATTTGCTCCTAATATTAGTCCCGATTTTGCCGCAATTTTAGACAAAGCGATTCAATCTCACCCAAGAGAACGCTTTTTAACTGCAAAAGAAATGCTCTTAGCTTTGCAACCCCGAAAGGTTCAGGTTCAAGCTAAAGTACCTAAAATTTCTTTACCAGTCAAGAACAGTGCTGAACCTCCGACTGTAATTTCACTACCGTCATCAGAAGTGCAAAATCAGCCATCAACAGTTCTAATTAATCAAGGAATGAAAGATTGGCAAAAAGCCACGATTATCGGAGGTGTTATTGGGGTTTGTGTTGTTGGTGGAATGACATTTATTAACAGACAACCAACAGATATTCTAGTTAGAAAAACATTAGCTGAAAATAAAAATAGTTCTTCCCAAAAGACTACAAATTTAGTTCAGTCTCCAAAATCATCAATTACAAAAGAAGCAGCACTTTCAGTTGTAAATAGATGGCAAGATGCAAAAAGACAAGTATTTGCTCCTCCATTTAATCGAATTCTTGGAGCCGAATTAACAACAGGTGAAGCTTATAGAAAAAATATTGGTTCTGATAGTTCATTAGAATGGTTGTCAAACAACAATTCATATTATAGATATGGCGTACAAAGTATTGATTCTGTTGAAAAGTTTGTTGCTAGTAAGGATAGAGCAACAATTGAAATAATTTTTACTGAAGACCGAAAATTTTATAGAAATGGCAAAATAGTTACCGGTAAAAATACTTCCTTTGATACTAGATTAGTTAGATACTCTTTACAGTTAGAAAATGGACAGTTAAAAATTTCTGACTATGAAACTATCAATATTATTAGTAACCGATGGCTTGGTCGGAGAGCGAATGGAACTGGGACCACATGATCTCGGCGACGGGCCCCGAG
>JBCCDM010000689.1:0-1693 GCA_039030795.1 Cyanobacteria bacterium P01_A01_bin.84 | reverse complement strand
TTAAGCTTCAGAAATACAGTTACATTTGTAACAAAAATCATTTTATTTTGTTTATATTAAAAAATACATAAAAATGAATTAAAATCCGGTTTATTTCTATACATTAATACTTTAATTTTTTTAATGTAAGGGCTAACTTTGGACAAGATGCGATTCTCAGTCTGCTATGCAAATCTGCCAAAATTCCAGATGCTCTAATCCTTTTAATGCTGACTCTAATAACTTTTGCATCAGTTGCGGAAAAAGTGATTTTGGCGAACTGCTGAGAAATCGTTACCGTGTATTGAGACTGATAGGCGAAGGTGGCTTCAGCAGAACCTATGCAGCGGAGGATGCTGATAGGTTAAACGCACCTTGCGTTATTAAACAATTTTCTCCTCAAACTAACGGTACAAATGCCCGGATCAAAGCAGCAGAATTATTTAAAGAAGAGGCATTTCGGTTATATGAATTAGGAGAAAATCACTTACAAATTCCTCGACTGTTAGCTTTTTTTGAACAAGGTACTAGCTTGTACTTAGTACAAGAATTTATTCATGGAGAAAACTTATATGTAGAATTACAAAATAAAGCATTTACCGAGAAGCAAATTCGACAGCTTTTAGCTGACTTACTACCAGTATTAGAATTTATTCATTCTCGTAATGTTATTCATCGCGATATTAAGCCAGAAAATATCATTCGTCGTCATAGCGATCGCAAGATGGTTTTGATTGACTTTGGTGGTGCCAAGCAGGTCACGCAAAATAGTTTAGCTAGGCAAGCAACAGCTATATATACCGTTGGATATGCACCAAATGAGCAAATGGCAGGATATCCTTGTAATGCGAGTGATTTATATGCTTTGGGTGTTACCTGTATACGTTTATTAACTCAGTGTCTGCCCATACAAGACGACTTTGGTAACTTTTACGATCCTCTCTACGATCCCATGAGCGGTCAGTGGTTGTGGCGAGATATTCTAGCAAAAAAAAGTGTGAGAATAAATGATAAATTAGGTGAAATACTTGATAAGTTATTACGGCATTTAGCCACCGAGAGATACCAGTCCGCAAATGAAGTATTACAGGATTTACAGAAACTTGATACCTTATCTGTTCTGATACCTGTTGCTAATTATAATTCCAGTAATTCTTATAGTTCTCATAATTCCAATCAGAAAAAAGAGTATTTAAACCAGAGTCAAGAAGAATTTGTTTCGTTATTTCCAACATTTAAAACCTTTCAGTTTGATGTGGTCAAAATAGATCCTGCTGGAAGAGAAGTAAGTCGCCAGGTGCATACCTCTGAGTACTATACTGAAGAAATAAACGATCGCATAAATATAGAAATGATTTCTATTCCTGGTGGAAGTTTCATGATGGGTTCCCGCGACTATGAAGGGGATGCAGATGAGCGTCCGCAGCACCAGGTAAATATGAAACCTTTTTTCATGGGTAAATATCCCATCACCCAGGCACAATGGAAAGTTGTATCCTCTTTGCCTATAGTCAATTATCCTTTAAATCCTCATCCTTCAAAATTTAAAGGTGCAAACCGACCTGTAGAGAATATATCCTGGTATGAAGCCCAAGAATTTTGTAGAAGATTGAGTCGAAGAACAGGACGAGACTACCGTTTACCTAGTGAAGCAGAATGGGAATATGCTTGTCGTGCAGGTACTAGCACTCCGTTTCATTTCGGTGAGACTATT
>JBCCDM010000688.1:0-1705 GCA_039030795.1 Cyanobacteria bacterium P01_A01_bin.84 | reverse complement strand
TATCAATAGTTTGAGATGTTTCGAGTCAAAATTCTGTCAATTTTCCATTTTGTGGAAATCATATTAACAAATAATTGGGCGACCGCTTAGCATACAACAGTTACATAGATTATAAATTATAAAACTTTTCGGAGTATGACAATACACATTTTTTTATACGAGTGGTAGGGTGCTAATTTTACTTTCTACCATTTTTTTGTGTCCAAATTTATATTTTGGACGGGTCTATTAGGATGTTAGAAGCGCGATGGGCGATCGCTAGCAGGCGGACACGTGCCATCGCTTCACAATCACGACATAGTGAAGACTTGAAATCATCCCTATGTGCTATGACTCAAGGGGTCATTATTGCTAAAAATGATAAGACATTGACATAGGAATGGATAAAAGCAAAAACCTTAAATCTTAGCTTTCTGGTATTTTGGTTTTACTCCTTTCTGGCTTTCTGGTTTTCTGGTAATGAAAATTTTTCTGTCAATGCCTCTACTATTACTGATGTTATTGTCAGTCCTTGTTCTTTTGCTCTTGCTACCCAATGCCTACGTTGAGATTCTGGGACTTTAATACAGAGGTTAACCATCTTTTCTGGTTCACTGGTTTTCTGGTTTTCTGGTTCTTTGGCTTTCTTAATTAAGTCGCCATATTTACTCATCTTTCAATACCTCTAAAACTTCCTTGCCTAAGTTAACGTAGTCACGCCAAGCACAACGCAAACGAGAATCATTCAGGTTACAGATAGGAACACCCGCGATCGCGGCTTTTTCAAAACCAACGGTTCTCCTAATCATCGATTTAAAAACTGGTATCCCTTCGTTCATTAATTCAGTTTGCATTGTCAAACCTTCTTTACTGGGGAAAGGTGGAACAATTGCGAGTAAACATCTATATTTTGCTGTACCTAAATCTCGAACCATATCCAAAGTAGGTTCAAGACTAACCACATCTGGTTTAGTTGGGAGTATCAACAAATCGCATCCTTTGGCTAACTCTTTTAAGTCATCAGACTCAGGACGTGCAGAAGTATCAATTACAACAAAGTCAGCCCCAGTTATAAATTTAAGAGCTTGTCTTTCATCAACAGTAGTAAATGGTAACTTACCCCGCTCCGACCATTTCAAAGCAGTACGATTCAAGTCCCCATCTACCAATAATGTTTTACCGCGATCGCTTAAAAACGTAGCTAAATGTATAGCTGTTGTGCTTTTTGACACCCCCCCCTTGTAACCAGTGACAGTGATTATGTATTTCTGGTTTTCCATAAATCTGGTTATCTGGTTTTCTGGCTTAATTTATCATATTGTGGAGCATAAAAACATTGTATCCGCTCAAAATTTCGGGGTAGGGAGTTAAGAGGACATCCATGAGCAACCAAAGAGATTAGAAACTGCATCTAAATCCATAAAGCAACCAACTCCAGAATCTACGGGATAACCCGAAATATCATCTTCCGAAAGTGAGTTTAATTCTTCATCAGAGCAAATACCTAATTCCCATTTGACAGGAGTTTGTTTGCTAATGCGAATCATAGCGTAAACTACTCTTTCATCATTATTGTTTGGATAATGGGCAACAATCAAAAAAACAGGATATCTACCAGTAGGTAAAGATTTTTTAAAAGCTTCACTATTAGAAAAAGCTAGAGGGTCACAAGCAACTAATTTTCCTGAAGTTAAAATTAATTCTCCTAAATAATGAGTTGTAAATG
>JBCCDM010000687.1:0-1705 GCA_039030795.1 Cyanobacteria bacterium P01_A01_bin.84 | reverse complement strand
TCTTTTTACTCAAGCCTAAACCACTAAGTCCGGTGATGAATATTGCACCGATTGTACCGGGTTCTGGTACGCTAGTTGCGGGAGAATTACCAACTTTGATTTGAAAAGCATTAAGGGAGCCTCTAGGTGCTTTACCTTCCCAAGTCATTGATGCTTGACCTGTAATTGTGAAAGGAGAAGAAACATCATCAAGTTGGAGATAATCAATATCCCGACTACCGCTTTCACTAGAAGTTAAATCTCCAATTGCTGTACCGTTAAATACAAGGTTAGTTAAAGAAGTTGTGGTATCAGCACCAGCACTTGTACGGAAGAAAATACTGTTTATCGGACCGCTGAAATCTTGAGTACTTAAAGTTTGACCGCCGAGCATATAGTTAACTGTGCTTCCGTCGTATTCTAAAGTAAAGTCATATTGTTGACCACTTTCCCAATTAAACTGTGTTTCTTCTGAAACAGGAGCATTATCAAGTACGTCACCATTGATTTTTAATTCTTTCTGGGCACGACCTCCTCTATCACCAATCCTTCCTTCAGCAACAAATAACTCAGAAAAATCTCCGTCATTAACTAAAGTGTTAAAGTCTGTGTCGGTAAAATTAGTTGTATTAACTAAATTCATTGCTTGGGCAGAATTTGGTGCCATCAATAAGCCAAGAGCAGTAACACCTAAAGCCAAGATTGAATTACGTGCGTTGATTTTCTTTGTTAAGTTAAACATCTTTTTTGTTCCAAAAATTATTAAAAAACTATTTTTTAAATTGGTTTACTGAATCTATCTCAGTCACAATAAAGTTTTAAATTAGAATATTGATTGAATAAATAAATTTTAAAAAGTAAATTTATTTATTCAAGCTAATACGAAATACTTTATTAGACTTCTTTTTCTATAAGTTAAATTCCGAAAAAACCGCTAATTTTAATTAGAAAGTAACTTTTGAAGGTTTCAGTTGCGTATGTATCTAGTTAAAACCCCTCTAGATAGGAATGTCGATTAAAAATTCTGTCTTTTATTGAAACTTTTTATTCGGACTAAATGTTTTATATTTTCAGTAAAGCTATTAAGATGTAGTCTTCAAATGACTATAAAGGTATATATCTAATGGAACAAACCAACAGTAATGCTGCCAAAGAAAACCGACTCCATAAAGAAGTCGGTAAAGGGAACTTGATTCAAAAACTAAATACTTTACAGTGAAGGTTTTAGACTTTAACTAATTAAGTAGAGTCCCTTAAGCAATTCTGCTAATTTGAATGGTGATGTCGTTGAAATCTTGGTCACCACCGTTAGCTAAATCCTCAAATTCAAAGGTTTTGGTAGCGTCATTGAATCTGATGTGGTCAAAACCGTCGCTGTTAGCACCCAAGTATGGGAAGTAAACTTCAGCAGCACCGCTTAATGCTTCTGCAAGGGTTCCATCAGCAACAATTACAGGAACAACAATAGAACCTGCATCGAATTCAAAGGTTTTGGTTTCTATATCACCGTCTGCAATAGAGAACTCAGGAGAAACAAGTCGCTGCAAAGCTTCTTCAGCATAGTTTGCATCACCAACTTCTACACCGTTCACAGTACCAGTAATATCATCAACTGCATAGAAATAAACTTCATTATCGAATGCAGCTTCTCTGGTAATAGTGTAATCAACCATTACTGTTGGTTGAGCATCGAAACCAGTTAAGTCAATTGCTTCAACTGTAGTTC
>JBCCDM010000686.1:0-1705 GCA_039030795.1 Cyanobacteria bacterium P01_A01_bin.84 | reverse complement strand
TCTGTTAATCTAGATTAACAGATGCTTAGTGGTTATCTCTGCATTGAAGTATCTCTGCGTTAGGTGATGTCTGCATTCATATCTGCATCAACTGGTTATATGTGCAGACATCGTTCTGCTCGTGGATTGGATAATCTTTAATCTTTGTATTGTATGCTATACAAGGCTTACAGCTTTACCAGGTTTAAGCTCAGTATAGTACATCATTCGTTTATGATAACTAGATGTCCTTAGCTTAAGTAGTTAGAAGTTAGGAGTGTCTTGGTAAAAATAACTAGTTTATCGAAATCTGGTTAGGTCATATATAACTAGTAGAAGCAATAGTAGAAGCAATATAACTATATGACATGATTACGTTTTTTTTAGGAAGGTTAGCGATGGTGCTGGAGCACCTGCTAGGGGGAGCAAGATACAGTCTGAAATCCTTGCTGTAATTGCTCTTTGACACAAAAATTGCCAAAAAACCTTATTTTTGGTGAGGGTCTGAAATATCGGGTTGATTTTCTAGTATTAACTTTCTGTTCTTTACATCTTTATAACCGTTGTATGTCCCTCCTACTTTTATAAAAATAGAAGCAAAAATTATAGATTATTCAGCACAATCATCTCTCGTCGTTATGTCAGAAGAATCCCACAAAATATTCAATCACTTATCCCAAGCTTTTTCGCCGCCGCACGCTGATACTTCCCATAATCTCGGCGATCGCTCGTTGCTACCAACTCCTGAATTATTCTTAGCCGTTCCCTTTCTGATTCACTCAACGATGTTAATTTTTATTGATTATTTCGGACACTTATTCTGTTAAATCATCTGTAACCCTTAATTCAAGCCCTATACAGACCACAAATACCTAATATTTAATTTATTAAAAAATTCCCGCCAATTTACGGACACCTATTCTGTTAAATCGTGTCCTTATACCATTATCTCCCCAAACCCTTTATACACAACCTTTTTAACCATAAACACAACGGTCATTTAATTTGTTAATAAGGCCAGATTATTTGTTAATCGACACAAGTACAAAGGTTCGGCTTGTCGGCTTCGCTTATCGCAGCATAGCTGCGCGTGCTATCAAATCAATTAGATTTTTACAGTCTTATATTATAGCACAAAACACTTTTGCAAGAGGTCTAGTAACTTAATAGAATTTAAGTCTGAAATGCTTGTTATTTCGATGTAAAAGACTTAATGGGAAAAGTCAGGAAGAGGATCACTCAAAATATTATTCTAAAAGCATGGCAAATAGTTCTCCCACTGTCTGCTGAAAGTTTTGAGCAAAATCTGGTGTTGGTAAAATCATTTGGGTTTCATCAAACACTTGAATAGTTTCACCAAAGTAAACAAATACTGTTTGTTCTTCTGGATCAATTAGCCAACCCATCTGAGTCTGATATTTTAAGCAATGAAGAATATTTTTTACTACTTTTGTTTGACTTTGGTCAGGAGATAATATCTCTATAGACCAGTCTGGGGGATATGTAAATATATTAGAAATTTCACCATTTTCATCCCGTGGTATTCTTTTCCAAGAGAATACAGAAATATCTGGTATTATTGAACGTCCGCCAAATGTACATCTTAACTCAGTAAAAGCTCGTGCAATGCGTTGAGGCTTCAAAGCAACATTTATAGCAGCAGATTCTTCTGTTTGAATTGTACTATGTTTACCTTGTGGCATTGGCTTTTGAATGATTTTTCCAT
>JBCCDM010000685.1:0-1711 GCA_039030795.1 Cyanobacteria bacterium P01_A01_bin.84 | reverse complement strand
TTATCTTTTCCTTCCGAATTAAATTCTGTCGAGCAAGTTGTTTCATCTTTATCTACACAAAATAAACCAACAGTCACAGATGAAGAAATGATGCAAGCTGTAAGAACTTTACTGCTTGGATTAGGAGAAGACCCAGATAGAGAAGGACTTAAAGATACTCCTAAAAGAGTTGTAAAAGCCTTACAGTTTTTGACCAAGGGCTACCATGAATCTTTGGATGAACTGTTAAATGGTGCAGTATTTACAGAAGATGCCAATGAAATGGTATTAGTCAGAGATATTGATATTTTTAGTTACTGCGAACATCATATTTTGCCAATCCTTGGTCGTGCTCATGTAGCTTATATTCCTAATGGGAAAGTCATTGGATTATCAAAAATTGCCCGCATTTGTGAAATGTACGCAAGACGGTTACAAGTACAGGAAAGATTGACTTTACAAATTGCTGATGCGCTCCAAGGTTTACTCAAACCCCAAGGTGTAGCAGTAGTTGTAGAAGCTAGTCATATGTGTATGGTAATGCGTGGCGTACAAAAACCTGGTTCTTGGACTGTCACCAGCGCAATGCGTGGTGTATTTGCTGAAGATGCAAAAACTCGGGAGGAGTTTATGAATTTGATTCGACACAAGGCTAATTTTTGTTAATTGATAGCTTGAATAGAGGCAATGGTAAACAAAACTTCACCATTGCCTGCGACTCTAGTTTTGGGGTTTGCAGGTAGTGGAAAAACTAGTTTGATTCAACATCTGAGTAATCAAACTGGGACTGCTGTAGAACAAATACACAGTGGTTCTTCAGAAGTTGGTGGTGGTTGTATTTGCTGTAGTGGACTCAAAGATTTAAAACAGTTAATTAAAGATTCACTTATTGATAGAGAAAGGGTCAAAATTGAATGTCAGTAATTGTTTATTAAAGCTAGTCACGAAACAGATTCAATTCCAGTAATCAGAACAATTCGACAATCTTTTTCCCCAGGAAGTATTTTTTTGAAAGAAGTGATTACAGTAATTAATGCTGCAAACTATTTACCTACAGATGCAGAACGTTATTTAGTTACTAATCAAATATTCTTTGCGAATAAAATAGTAGTCAATTACTGTGACAGCGCAACTTATGAGCAAATAAATAAATGCCATAAACATATTTGTGGAGTGAAATGGCAGCCAATATTTAATGCTATTTAAGGAATTGTTAACACTAATGATTTTCGCGTGCCTTCAACATTAGAGACATCTACGGGTGTTTCTACTGTAATGTCTTTTTCCTCCTAAATTTGATTAAAAAAAACTGATAATCCACATGACTCTGAAAATATACAATACCCTCACCCGTCGTAAAGAAACCTTTCAACCTTTAGAACCAGGAAAGGTCAAAATGTACTGCTGTGGTGTCACGGTGTATGATTATTGTCACCTGGGTCATGCAAGGTCTTATATTATTTGGGATACGGTGCGACGTTATTTAAAATTTAGTGGTTATGAAGTTCGCTACGTGCAAAACTTTACCGATATCGATGACAAAATTCTGAATCGCGCTAATGCTGAGAATACATCAATGGAAGAGGTTTCTCAAAAGTACATTCAAGCCTATTTTGAAGATATCCGTCGCTTAAACGTCATCGATGCATCGGAGTATCCCCGTGTGACTGAAAATATCACCCCTATTCATCAGTTGATTGCAGAATTAGAACGAAAAGACTACGCTTATGCG
>JBCCDM010000684.1:0-1712 GCA_039030795.1 Cyanobacteria bacterium P01_A01_bin.84 | reverse complement strand
TTTATGAGTATCAACGCCGGGAATACGATCGACGCACAAGGGGTTGAGCTGGAAGTGGATTGGACGCCTATCGATGAACTACGGGTAAATGCGAATTATACCTATACCGAAAGGAAAGGGGACAATGCCATTAGAATCCCCAAGCATAAGATAAATGCCTCTTTGGGCTATGTGATTTCGGAGCGTACCAATGCCTCCATAAACTATGCATTAACAGGAACGCGCATGGACACCGATTTTAATACGTTTACGGATGTTGAGCTGGACGCCTTCTCCTTGGTAGACCTTTACATAGGTCATGAATTGATTGCCAATAGACTAAAGCTGTTTCTTAACGCCAATAATGTTTTAAACGAAAGTTATACCGAAGTTATCGGCTTTACGACAAGAGGGCGGAACTTTAGGATAGGAATGAACCTTAATTTCTAAGCTCCCGACTTTTGCGCAAAACATTAAATAAAAAGCGGCCCTCTTGGGCCGCTTTTGCTCCTTCAAAACCTTATAGATTATTAGTTCTGGATTTTTCTATCCCCATTTTTTGTTTTGATAATATATATTTTTTTTGGGAGATCAGCAATGATTAAATTTTCTTCTTCTTTATTTGACACCGTTGCGGTTAATATTTTTTGACCTGTAAGATCAAAAATGGAAATCTTATAAGAACTATCGCGAGTATTTGATTTTAAAAGATAGTCTGGGACATCTTTTATGCGATTGTCTGGTGGTCCATCATCGCCATCTTCCTCACCATCATCTATAGGGTCGGGGCAAATCGGACATATTGGTGACCCTCCTCTACCATCATCATCTGAAAATTTATACGTAAAAGGCCAGACATAATGGTGTGTTCCTTGTGAAAGGGGAGGGGTAATGGTACCTACATCGTAAATAAGGGCATGAAGATAGTAAGTTGTGTTATTTTTTAATCTAAAGCTTCCGTATTGTCCCAAGATTCTGAAATTACTTCTCCTAAATACTTCAGTTCCCTTTGGCACTCTATGTAAGTTTGCGATAGGAGAAAATCCTAGTTCCCGGGTTTGAATAGGTCCAGCCCCCAATGTTGAACGATCGGAAATGAACGTTTCGACCCGGGTCTGTCTTGGGCCAAAATTTATTCCTCCGACACTTACTGTGGTTGTTTCTATTTCAGTTTGATGAGGGTTACCACCGTTTGAAAATAGCGTAGGTTTTTGTCCGTTTAGTAAATCATAGGTTTGTCCTTGATGTGTTAATTTGGCTTCTGATAAGGAAAGTTGAGCTGTAGCTCCAACACACCAATCGGTTACTTGAACAGATTTTCCTTGGGAATAAGAAATATCCGAATTATTGAAAGCATCTATTGTTATTGAAATAAATATTCTAAAAGTAAAATTAGCATTTGTATCTAACCAACTTTCATTAAAAGAGGTAATTGTCGATTCATATCTAGTAGCGCCTGTTGCAGAAATACTTCTTATTGTTTTCCATCTTCTATTAGAGGCATCGTACACCTGTATAATATAATTTCGTATATGACGCTCCTCTTGAGCACCTTTAGCCCATTCTATAGTGAGACTTGTGGTATTACATTGAAAACTGTTACCATAATCAAGATTCGTTATTTTAGGTGTTACTCCTGGTAAGCGAAAAATGTCCTCAAAATCAAATTGGCTATAACTGGAACAATGAAATAAAAACAATTGATGATAAGAAAAGTATTTTTTTATTCATAG
>JBCCDM010000683.1:0-1737 GCA_039030795.1 Cyanobacteria bacterium P01_A01_bin.84 | reverse complement strand
GTAAACTAAAATTTCCAATAACAATGAATTTACGCTTGTTCTGATTTTTGCCCTAGTTTTTTAGTACTAAAAATGTTGCATTAAGTTTGCAATATTTACTATGAGCTTTATTTGATTAATCTTTTTAGTTTGGATGCTCCCGGGTTTAAAACAGTTACTCCCGTAAAGGTTTTAGATGTCAGTAACCCAGGTGTAACCTCTCGAATTACTTTGCAAGCATTTGAGGTTTGGAGAAGTCAATTATTACAGAAAACAATGGTGGAGAATATATAAGTAGAGGCAAAAAATATGGAATATGGGGAATTGATTGCAAAAAATCTTCAAAGGAGTTATGAGCCAAGTCTTTTAGGATTTCAAGAGGAATGTCTGATTGCCTTTAAAAGGCTGGGGGAAGAGAATGACTTTTTTAAAGGGATTACAGCTTTAATGACTGATAGTCTTGATTTAGTAACCACAGAAGGTCTGGGCATACTACTGAGTGAATGTCTTTTGCGCTCAAATAATATGGCTCAAAAACAGTGGTTTTATCCAAGTCTGAAAAACCCTGTAATTATGCAGTACCTGAGTGGGATTGACTCTTGTGTTTATCAACAAATGCTTAGGCAAGCAGAAGAGTTTATGGAAGAAAGATTAATTGAGGATTCTCAAAACCTTTCTTGGACAGTAGGTCTGGCTGTATACAATTCAATTCGTAGTAATATCCATCAGTTACAAGAAGAATTAGGAATCAGTGGGATATATAGATGTGATTCTAATTATCGAGGTGTGAGGCATATAAGTTTTGTCAAAGAAAGTCAGTTGGTTTTGAGTGAGAGTGATTTGGAGGTGTTAAAAAATTTTGCCCCGAAAGTAGCGAATCACTTTTGTTATTTAGGGCAAATAACAAGTCCAAAGTACTTACTAGTACGTATTGATAGGAATGGAGAGGCAGAGCTGGCAACTACTTATCGTCAGATAAGAGGTATAGCAACTAATGCCAAATATGCAGTTTTGAGTCATCAAACTTTACGTAATGTTGGTACTCACTCAGAAGAAGAGCCGGATGTGATAGAGCTAAGTCTAATCCTGAGTTGGAATGGAGAAAGTAGTGATACTGTAAACTTTCGTTTGTACCACCCAGATTTAGCCTATTACTTATGGCTTGAAAATAACAAAGAGGTTTTAATTTATGGATAAGTAGGTTAGTGTTGAAAATTGTCATTAGGGCAGGCAGTAGGCAATCGGCAGTAGGCACTAGGGGTAAGAGTAAAGGCGCTATTTACAATAGGACATTTAATTTTTGATGCTGGCATTTATAGGAGACGCGAAAATGAATAATTCAATTTCAATAGAACAAGGGTGTACAGAGCTTGGAGTATCTGTAGAAGAATTAAGAAATCTTTTGAATGGATATTATAAAAATCCAGAGAATATCAAATTTATTTCTCTAACTAAGTGGGAAAGGATAAAAGAGAAGTACGGGCAAAATATAGTAGTTGAAGATGAGATTGAAGAGTTAGAAAATACAGACCAGTCTTTTGAAACAAGTGAAAGTGACAATATTTTTTTTACACAATTACCTACCGAATCGTCTACCCACTTTGAAAATATAGAGGAATCACCTCCTGAAGAAGAACCTGTTCAGGAGTTGAGTGATAAGCATGATAACTATAGACAACAGGCGAATTTACAACGAAAAACAGATATGGAGGAGGCTTGGACAACCACAGCAGAACAGGCAACAGAATTCGCACAAAG
>JBCCDM010000682.1:0-1737 GCA_039030795.1 Cyanobacteria bacterium P01_A01_bin.84 | reverse complement strand
GGTGCTAGCATATCAGGATTCAGGATCTAGAAATATATGAGTTTGTAAAAACATGTCAAGTCATGGAGTGTAAGGTCCTGTTTATAGGGCGGAGAGGGAATGAATGAAAGTGGTCTAATTGATTTATCTTGGAAACCTTTTATTTTTACTTTTTTCTCGATCGCCAAATTTTCAGACCCAACGCAGCGTGCTAATCGATAGAAAAATTCGTAATTTTTTTTTCAATTTTCAATTTGATTTTACTTCAACATGCCATGTGAAAAACAATCAACACTTCACAAATAAGCATTCAATAAACAAAATTACGCAGACGTAGTTTCAGTATTGAATATTAAGATATCATCATTAGCAAGTTAGTAGTTATGGACATGTTAGGTAGGGCTATGAAAAAGGGACCTAAAAGGTCCGGTTCCCCACCTGAAAACTTAGCTCAAGTATTTACTAATTTCAGGTAACAGCTTAATTATTTTACGCCGAAAGCGGTTAAAGCCGGTTTCAAATTGTGAGTCTGAATCCAATAGGTTCCAATACTTAACAACACGAACAGCAAAGAAGTTTTCCCTAATCTTTTTTTGGCAGCGGGGGTGCTTGAGGTTACGTTTAGAGCTAGTCCTGGTGATTCGAGAATTTTTGGCAAACTCAAAAAGGCTACTAAATTGGACATCAACTGTCTTATGGACAATTTTATGTAATAGTGATAGGTCAAAGATAATCCTCCGATGCTGTAAGGTATCGAGATTTAAGATATTCAGCCTTTCTTCATAGCTATAATTTGACAATCCTGGAATTCTTTTCGTAAACCTTCTCTGAACTTTTTCAATTAGCTCTATGTTTTTCTTCAAGTACGATGACCAGATAACAATGCTTGATTCGAGCTTTGATCTTACATAAGTCTTAAACATTTTGATAAGAAAATCGCGGTTTCTACATTTGAAATATCTGAAAATGTTCATACTGATAGCAGATGCTACCTTATATAAATGATGGCAATGTTGAGAATAATCTAGCTTTGAATTCAAGATTATGCCGAGATCACGTAAACTATAAAGATTTGCCAAAGCAATATCGTCTACTGTATATAAAAAGTTTTCATTTGTAACTCCAATCGTTAACACTTGACACTTACTAACTGACAGTTGTAACTGCCAGTCTAAGGCCCACCGATGTATTCTGTTAAGGTCAGCAGCGAGTAAATGTCGATTAGCACTGATATCAGATCGAACATATAACTTAACATCATCAGCATAAATCTTGAGTGAAGAGTTTTTAACCATACTAACTAAATCATTTATATATACAATAAACAGTACTGGACCTAAGACTATACCTTGTGGGACCCCACTTCTAACTTCTGCCTCATTAGACAAGGTGTTTGAAACACGAACAATTTGCTTTCTACCAGTCAAAAAATTTTCAATCCATTTTAATAGCTCACCATCTATGCCTAATCTTTTCAATTTGAATAGCAATTTAGGATGGCTAACTGTATCGAAAGCTTTAGCAAAGTCTAAGTAGACCACATCAACAGATTGACCTTGATCAACAAAGGAAGTCCAATCATTTACACATTCCAAGAGTTGTGTTACAGTTGATCTCTTAGATCTAAAACCATGCTGATGGATTGTAATTAGCCTATTACTTTCTTGAAATTTAATGAGAGACTCACGAACGAGTTTTCCCATTACTTTAATTACATTACTAGTCAAACTGATAGGTCTGTAATTGGCAGGGTCAGAT
>JBCCDM010000681.1:0-1739 GCA_039030795.1 Cyanobacteria bacterium P01_A01_bin.84 | reverse complement strand
TCTTTATTGACTAAATTTAATGCACTCTAAATTGCGCTTTGCTCATACACCATGTTTGCCAATATTTTGTTTCTCGTCTACGTTTATATGAGTAAAGCTTTGATGTTTTTAACGACAACAAAGTACAATAAAGTGTAAATTTAGCTTTGATATTTTTTTGATCTTGCCAATATCTTATCAAGATCATAATCTTGATTAAACACATTAGAATTGGAGGTGAATTATCTCAAATAAGGTGTTTAAGATTAGTTTGACTATTCGATACAAGATGCTTCGGAAATTTATCAAAGAAAAGTTAAAAGTTAAAATTATTTCTTTTGTTTTGGGCATAATCCTAGTAGTGGCGTTTAACATTTATCAATTAACATTTCCCATTTAGTCTTTCAGTATTTATTAGGGGTCAATGTTTAATGTTCAATGTTTTAATTGACCAATTTCAAATAAATTAATTTTTAATTCAGACCATACCTAATATGTTAACTTTAGCTGATTCCCCAACTTTAACTTTGGTGGCATCCTTACCCGTATCTCCAGGTAACATTACCTTAACTCCAGACAATCGCATTTTCTTTAGTCTGCACCAGTTTTATAACCCAGAAATCCCTGTAGCTGAGTTGGTTAACGGACTTATTAAGCCTCTAGCTACTGATACTGAATCATTAGGAATTAGCTTTGAGAGTGTTCTCGGTATTCAAGCAGATGCCAATGGCTTCTTGTGGATTTTAGATAATGGCAACCAAAGTCAGTCACTACCCAAACTAGTAGCTTGGGATACCAAAAGTGAGCAACTAGCACGAGTAATTTATCTGCCATCGCCCATTACTTTAAATAACTCCTTTATTAACGATCTGGCGATCGATCTTAGTCGTGATGTAATCTATATTTCTGACCCTATTGCAGGAGTTGAGTCAGCTTTAATTCGAGTCGATCTCAAAACTGGATTAGCTACTCGTATTCTCCAGGGTCATGTCAGCGTGATTCCCGAAGACTTAGACTTGATTATTGATGATCAGCCTGTACAAATCAAACAACCAAACGGTAATAAGTTTCGTCCTCATTTAGGAGTAAATGGTCTTGTCCTCGATCCGCAAAACGAATGGCTATATTATTGCCCCATGCACGGCACCAGTATGTATCGCGCCAAAAGTGCTGACCTATGCAATCCTGCTTTAAGCCCAACTGAACTTGCTAATCGAGTTGAACGATACAGCGATAAGCCTATTTGTGATGGGATTTCCATTGACCAAGATCATAATCTCTATCTTGGAGATTTGGCTACTAACAAACTGGGCATTATTAAACCAGATCGCACTTACCAAACCCTGGAAACTAACAAAAAACTCTCTTGGATTGACTCCTTTAGCTTCGGTAACGACGGTTATCTCTATTTCAACTGCGATCAGCTACATCTTTCGGCACCTCTTAATGGTGGCAAAGATGACTCTCATGCACCTTACGAAATCTGGCGCATAAAACCGTTATCTCCAGGGTTTGCAGGGCGATAATTACCCATCAATCGGGTAGTAGTATGACACGCTTAAAATGTTGGTAACGAAAACTGATTTTAGCCCCCTAGCCCCCAATTCTGGGGGAATTAGTTAGAGTTATTAATTCTCTAAGCCTCATTTTTACTCTGGTTTAGCAGTTTCTGCGGTTTCAGAACTAGTATTTTGCTGCTGAAAATCTTCTAGAGACTTAATATTGACAATAGTTCCCCCCATCTTGCCAATACGCTGCAT
>JBCCDM010000680.1:0-1740 GCA_039030795.1 Cyanobacteria bacterium P01_A01_bin.84 | reverse complement strand
AAGCCCATATTTATAATACTCATGATTACTAATATAGCGCCAAATTAAGATAAATAATTTTGGTTTTGAGCTTTCGGTTTTGAGCTTTCGGCTAACGGCTAATACTATTTTAAACGGAAGTTGCAAATTACTAGTCCAAGGACGTTGAAATTTGTTTCTCGGTAGCTCTATCTGAAGCGGCTAAAATTTACCTATTCCCCACCCACGCAAAACACTAAAAATTACTACACTCAAAGCAGCACTTACAGGGATAGTTATAATCCATGCTAAAGCTATATTTTTTAATGTTTTTAACTGTATGGATTGAGGATTTTTGATAAATCCTACACCTACAACACCACCAACTAAAGCGTGAGATGTAGAAACAGGTAAACCTAGACGTGAAGCTAACAGTACAGTTGTTGCGGTAGCGAGTTCGGCACAAAATCCACTACTAGGTTCTAAAGTAATAATACTTTCACCAATGGTAGCAATTACTTTTTTACCCCAGATAGCTAATCCTGTAATAATTCCCAGACCACCGATAATAAAAATCCACAAGGGAATATTTACTTCCCCCATAGGTACTTCCCCTGTTTGTTTAATGTAATTAATTGCCACAACAGGAGCGATCGCGTTCCCTACATCATTTGCACCATGGGCAAAAGCAACGAAACAAGCACTAAGTATTTGAAAACGAGAAAATATTTTTTCGACTAATTTTTCGACTAATTTCTCGACTACATTTTCTTCTAAGTTTTGGGAATTTTGAACAGCAATAGTATGTTCAGTAAAGGTTTTTTCTAATCCTCTCCAATTATAAAAAGTTAATCCTATTGCCCCTACTCCACCAAATAATAAAGGAAAGTCATGTTCAGGAATTTTTATACCAGTATTTTCAGCAACAAAAGTACTTATTCCCGGTGTTAAAGATGGAAAAACAATAACCCCAAATACTGCCAACATAAAAACACTTAACCAAGGTATCCATTCATTTAGATGGACTAACGGTTGGGGTTGAGATAATATCCAATTTTTAACTTGTGTATAAAACAAAGCCGCTATTAAACCACTAATTACAGGAGTTAAAATCCAACCTAGAGTAATTTCTCCAATAGATTCCCATTCAATAGCATTTACACCTACAGCAACCCAAGAAAAACCAGCGATCGCACCAACAACTGCATGGGAGGAAGATACTGGTAAACCTTGTGAAGTAGCAATTTGTAGCCATAAACCACAGGCTAACAGCACTGCTACCATCCCTGTTGCTAATATATATGGAGCATCAGCAAATAATAAAGGATTTGCAATTTTTGTAGCTAACCTTGATGATACCTGATGTCCAAATAACAATGCCCCGGAAAACTCTAATATTCCAGCAATTATCAGCGCTTGTTTGAGGGTCACAGCTTTAGAGCCCACAGAAGTCCCCATGGAGTTCGCAACATCATTAGCCCCTAGATTCCAAGCAATATAAAACCCTAATAGAGCAACCAAAAATAAGTTATCTAACATTGAGAAAATTAACTTTACTTATATATCTGTAATTAAGTTCGTATTTTGCAACTGAATTGTCTCAAGTGCAAAAATAACATCCCCTAAGTTTTGAAACCCCTCATCATCTTGAGGGAATGACAAAACATTAGTGGGCTTATCTTTATTTCTGTAGTTTTTGTTGAGCTCTTGCACAAAATCATTATCCGCTAAAACCATGCTGACCTCAGTAGGGTTATTAAACTCTGCGGCTTGCAACGTTTT
>JBCCDM010000679.1:0-1753 GCA_039030795.1 Cyanobacteria bacterium P01_A01_bin.84 | reverse complement strand
GATCCTGTACTGCTTGTCCCTGGATAAATTCAAACTGAGAATAGGTTTGTGCTGATTCAATGATTGCTGTTAGTAAGTGTGGTTGAGAAACTGTGGTGCAATGTCTGCCATTAGTTTCTAGGGGTTCTTCAACCTTAAATAACCTACGGTGAGATAAGATAAATTCCCACGCATCAATTGTTTGATGGGGAAGATCTGGAAGTAATTTTAGTAGTCCGATTTGTTCTAGGGCATCCAAACCACTGGGCATTAAGCCTTCCCCTCGAAATTGCCGCTTAAAATCACGGGATGCCTCAATCAACTTGACCTTGATACCCTGACGAGCTAACAAAAGTGCCATTACCGCACCTGTGGGTCCCGCACCAACAATGACAACTTGAACCATTATCGATATATAATATTTTATCTAATAGTTTAATTTAATGATTATGACTTAATATTAGGCGATCTCCTTTTCGCATCTTAATAGACTAGAATAGTCTATCAATTAAAGGCTTTCAATTTTGGGTGCTCGCCATTCAACATATTCTACAATTGAGTGTGATCGCAAAGCATAGCCAAAGATTAATCTAGATTTCGATAAAGGCAATGGGTGTTATCTTCAGCAAAGTCTGAGAATATAGCAACCGCTACAGCAAAGTGAGCTTTTATAAACTTGTATGCTCAAGACAGTGATCTAGCTTCTTAAAAAAAACATTCCAATCAATAAGCTGACACGCCAAAGTTCTGCTTACAAAAATCTTACAAGGATAGTAGCCACAGGGAATAGATGTTATATTCCGAGGGTCAAACTTTGTCTCAGGGCGAAGAATATTTTGTCCCTCATATTTCTTCCATCCAACTTTTACGGCAAATTTCTCTTGAAACATCATATATCTGTCCGCAACGGAGTAGTTGTGTTGAATAGTTTCAGATATGGAAAGAGCATGCCAAATCTTGCTCAGGACAGTAAAACCAAAGCGCGAGCTACTGTTTTGTAACCAAAGGTTATTCAGAATAAGAAGGTCTTGGCAAGGAAAAGTCTTAATATCATTACTATTGAGCAAATAAGTTTGATGATTGCCAAAACCGATAGCTTGTCGCATCAGTCTATACGTTTCATTATCAGCTTCGCCCCACTTTTGGTCTACAAGTAAGTTTTGTAGCCGATTATAGTCAGTGCCATTGGAAGATAAAAGAGAAATACTCATGTGTATGTTGGGCAGCGTTGCTGAATAGACTTCTTGCACGAATCATTATGAACTACCTTACCAGGAGGGAAAGGGGAAAGGGGAAAGGGGAAAAGGTAAAAGGGAAAAGCTATTAATCTGTTATTCATGCAAGATGTCTAATAAATAATGTTTTAGAAAAGAGTTTCAACATTAATCATTGACGAGTAAAAACCAAATTATTCGATTCCGATAACTCAGCATTGTAGCTATAGTCAGATTGCGAGAATTGTTTAAGATCTTGAGGATCGACAATGCGATTTTTAATTATATAGGCTGTCATCATTCCCCGCGCTTTTTTAGCATAGAAGCTAATAACTTTATATTTGCCGTTTTTCCAATCCCTAAATACTGGTGTAATTATTTCTCCCTGCAACAATTTAGGCTGAATGGCTCTAAAGTATTCGTTGGAAGCCAGATTAACAATAATTTTCTGGTCTAGCTTGGCTAATTGTTGGTTAACAACATCAGTTAATTTATTCGACCAAAACTCATAAAGAGTACTTGCCGATAAATCTTTGATCTTAAAATGAGCCAACTTAGTT
>JBCCDM010000678.1:0-1780 GCA_039030795.1 Cyanobacteria bacterium P01_A01_bin.84 | reverse complement strand
GTTGTTATAAAGATCAGCTGCCGTCAGTCGGTGTTGGTAACGTTTTGGCAGATTTAATTCATTCGGGTAAAGTCCCGGTAGTGCGACTCACCCAAGTCTTTCGTCAAGCTGCGAGTAGTAAAATTATCACTGCATCTCATCAAATCAATCGCGGACAATATCCTTTAATTGAAACAATTTCCGATACCCCCGAATCGGATTGCTTGTGGCATGGGGGAGGATTTCAACCAGAGCATGGAGTACAGGCAATTAGTGAGTTGATTACTGATTTAATTCCCAAGCTTGGCTTTAATCCTGTGACTGATGTACAAGTGCTTTCACCTATGACGAGGGGTTTGGTTGGTACTCGCAATCTTAACAATGTACTGCAACAGTTAATTAATCCTCATAGTCCCCAGAAGGTAGAAGTCACAAGGGGTGGAATAATCTTTCGAGTTGGCGATCGCGTAATTCAATTAACTAACGATTACCAGCGAGAGGTATTTAACGGTGATATGGGTTTTATCACCAATATTGATACTGAAGAACAGGAAGTTATCGTAAAATACCAGGAGCGGGAAGTTACTTACGATTATGCTGATTTAAACGAAATTAATTTAGCTTGGAGCGTTAGTATACATAAGTCGCAGGGTTCCGAATATCCCGTTGTATTTTTGCCATTATATTCGCAACATTTCGTAATGTTGAACAGGAATTTATTGTATACCGGCTTAACTCGTGCAAAGAAATTGGCGATTATTATTGGTAGTAAGAAAGCCATAGGTATGTGCGTGCGTTCTAGAAAATCTCAGGAGCGATATACGCAGTTGAAACAGAGATTGGTGAAAGCTTGCTGAAATCCAAATTAATTAACTCAAAGCTTTATTACTGGATAAAGATAATACACATTTCTATATATAGAAAATATTCTAGAAGCACCTATTTAAAAATAATACGGAACTTGCTGTTGCAGAGGGCGAAAAGTTATGAATTTGAAGCAATGGAAAGCAACATAGAAGTTTACCGTTCAACAACCATAAAATTACTAGACACTACCTACTTAAATACCTTTATTCTGTCTGGTTTTGTAGAACTTGTGGTTTGTTATGCTGATAACGAAAAATTAACCATTGAATTTCACCCTAACCAGATACCTATTTTAGAAAAGTTACTGAACAATCTTCGCAGCGTGACTGAACAACAAATTAATCAGCAAATAGAAACTTTGCAGTGGGAATTGTCAGAAATGAAAAATTTTAATTGTCAAATCCAAGCATCAGAATATTCGCAAAATGGTAACGGTATTAGACAATAACTGATAGCTAATTTTTAAGGCTTGGGGTAAGTCATAAAACTGCCCCTTCACTTCAAAAAATATTTGACTTGACAATGAATTTAGTATTTGAATCAGAACAAGATGCTATATCTATAGCAGAACAATTACATAATACAGAACGTTTGAACAATATTTTATTTATTCAAAATATTGATTTAAGGGCTTTAAATTTAGCTATTTCTTTAGCTCAGGTAAAAATTCTCAAAAGAAATGCTAGTTTAAGATGTATGTTGCCATTTCCTAGTGAAGAAAGGGAATATACCGATGAAGATACACCCAAAATATATGTAGCCTGTCTCAGTGCTTATAATGCTGGATATCTACATGGTTTATGGATTGATTGCACTCAACAACCAGAAGATATCGAGCATTATAAGCACTGAGACAGGCTACATATATTTTGGGTGTATCTTCATCGGTATATTCCCTTTCTTCACTAGGAAATGGCAACATACATCTTAAACT
>JBCCDM010000677.1:0-1781 GCA_039030795.1 Cyanobacteria bacterium P01_A01_bin.84 | reverse complement strand
TGCTGATGTAGCTAATGAAGAAGAAATGCAAAATGTGATTGCTCAAACTCAACAGCAATTCGGTCAACTTAACGGTGTTATCCACGCTGCTGGTGTTCTTCAAGGTAAATCTATTGAAGCGATTGAAAATATAACTAAAACTGATTGCGAACAGCAATTCAAACCAAAAGTACATGGACTTTTAGTATTAGAAAAGGTTTTGCAAAATCAAGAGCTTGATTTTTGTTTATTACTATCTTCCTTATCTTCTATACTAGGAGGATTAGGATTTGTTGCATACTCAGCAGCTAATACTTTCATGGACGCTTTTGTACATCAGCATAATCAAAGTCATACGGGTTTATGGAGTAGCATAAGTTGGGATGGCTGGCAACTTGAAAAAGTAGAGGAAAATGAACAAAATACATCTTTGGGTGCAAATTTGAGAGAATTAGCTATTGAATCAGAAGAAGGAATAAAAGCTGTTCAAAGGATTTTAAATTACGGTTTATTCAATCACATAATTGTTTCTACTGGAGAACTGAAAGCTAGGATTCAAAAATGGATTAAGCTTGAATCATTGCAAACAGAAGCACAGAGTCAACAAACAAATTTCTTACTGTATTCAAGACCTGATAATTTACAGAATCCCTATGTTGCTCCCAGTAGTGAAATAGAACAAAAGCTCTGCAATATTTTGCAGGAGATTTTGGGAATAAAAGATGTAGGTATTTACGATAATTTTTTTGAATTGGGAGGAGATTCACTATTAATAATTCAGGTTCGCAGTAGAATAATGAAAATATTAAATAAAAATTTATCAATTGCTGACCTATTTGAATATTCAACTATAAGTACCCTCGCTGAATATATCAGTGGTAAACAGATTGAAGAACCAATATTTCAACAAGCTGATGAGCGTGCCAGCAGAAAAGAAGCGGCTATGCAAGAGAAACGACAATTAATGAAGCAAAGGAGAAAAATAGATGTCTAATCAAGAAATGGACAATTTGATTAAAGGCATAGCCGTAATTGGTCTAGTTGGTCGTTTTCCAGGAGCCAAAAGTATTAGTGAATTTTGGAAAAACTTATGCGAGGGACGAGAGTCAATTTCTTTCTTTAATGATGAGGAATTAGAGGCTTCAGGCGTAGACCTAACATTGCTGAATAACCCTAATTATGTAAAAGCTGGTGCAAGTTTTTCAGATATTGAGATGTTTGACGCTTCTTTCTTCGATTTCTCGCCAAGGGAAGCTGAAACCATAGATCCCCAACATCGTATTTTAATCGAATGTGCTTGGAAAGCATTAGAAAATGCTGGTTATGAACCTGGATCTGGCAAAAACTTGACGGGTGTTTATGTGGGAACCGAAATGAGTTCTTACTTTTTGAGAAATTTAAGTTCTCACCCCAACCTAATTGAATCAATAGGGCTTCCTATTATATATGGCAATAATCAAAACTTTGCTGCCACACGAGTTTCATATAAGTTGAACCTTAAGGGACCAAGTCTTAACATTCAAACATCTTGCTCTACATCTTTGGTAGCCATCCATTCAGCATGTCAAGGATTACTAAATTACGACAGCGACCATCGGGAGAAGTAATACCCCCTTCTTCATATAAATAGCCTTCTTTTTGCAGATTTTGGATACAAATACCACCAGCTAAAGCCATATCGCACTCGTAATTTAGTAATCCTTGACATGCTGAATGGATGGCTACCAAAGATGTAGAGCAAGATGTTTGAATGTTAAGACTTGGTCCCTTAAGGTTCAACTTATATGAAACTCGTGTGGCAG
>JBCCDM010000676.1:0-1803 GCA_039030795.1 Cyanobacteria bacterium P01_A01_bin.84 | reverse complement strand
AAGATTTCCAAACAGATACTAACCAATCCAAATTCTATAAGATTAAACACACCTTGTACCAATCAACAAAAATAGTTCCCGCAGCAATAATTGCACTTAGCAGTTTCGGAATCATTGCACCAAGCACATTGGCATCTTTAACAATGGAAACGAACGCACAGTCCCGCTCTATTGAATGTTGCATAAATAACTATCGTTCCCAGACTTTGGCAAATACAAAAGGGGTAAAAGACGTTTTAGTCAATTATGCAGAGGAAGAAGGGTCTAACGTTATTCGGTCAGGCTGGAGGCATTTTAAAGCACTTTGGGGTAGTGATAAACGTGTATATCCCATTGATAATGGAACTGCTTTTAACATTCCAGCAGGTAAATTCAAAGATTTCCGTGGTACTCGCATATCTTTAAACTTCAATCACAAAAGCTGGGTACCTCGCGGCTCCAATCCTGTAAAAGTACGTCTTACGGTACATGGGGTAAGAAATTCTACACGTAACGCAATCAGGGTGCATCTGAAGGCTGATAAAAAGAATAGGCGGGACAAAGATAGAGGACCTGGTATACTCCAGCATGGTAGTGTGTTTTATCTTAAATATGGGACAAACAGAGACCGCGCATATTATTTTGTGGCTCGCAATAGTGCGATAAGACCTGAAGACCTTCCAAGAAGAGCTTATTTCCGTCTTGAACGTATGTAATATTGTGAAATAAAAAATATTAAATATTTACTAGATGAATACAAAAAAGATTTTCATCTAGTAAATATTTGACGGATAACAATTCGACATAAGTATCAAGACAAGATGTATAGCGTTTAAGTCTTACATCTTTGTTCAATTCCGGAATTCTTCTTGGAATATAGCAATGACAAAAATAATAAACCGTATATAACTAATGCTGTGTTGTCACGGTACACCGCATCACTTGCAAAATACACTACAAAAATTTGTTACCCAAAAAGCACACTATTAAGCGTTAAAGTGTGAATGTTTTTCTGTGGAGATACTCATCAGTTTTGGGTATTTTGATACCAAAAAATTATATTGTAATTTTCAGTACTACAGCTTTACCTTAGTTTTACCTTACTTCTTTCTTTTATGATCTATAGAAATTCTAGGAATACTACTTGGATTTTGAAAATATACTAAAATATACTGAGGCTAAAACGCTTATATAGTAAGGTGCAATCCTAAAAACTCTTTCAGAAATCAAACCGGATTCCTACATAAACTGTGAGGCTTTCAGTAGTGCTTGATTTTACTATTAATATCAGGTGCTATGCCGGTTCTTGTTGGTATCAAACCAAAATGCGCGACTTTTGCATCGCGCTCTGATGTTATTTAAAAATGTTACAGACGTTCAAGACGAAAATAAGCTCCTCTTGGAAGGTGTTCAGGTTTTATATTGGTATTGCGAGCCACAAAATAATATGCGCGGTCTCTGTTTGTCCCATATTTAAGATAAAACACACTACCGTGCTGGAGTATACCAGATCCTCTATCTCGGTCTCTACCAGGCACCTTGTCAGCTTGATAACAATTTCAGTTCCTTCTTCAACAGCAACTCTAATGACTTCTTCTTTGACTCCTTTATTTGCTAAAATCTGAGAACGATGACTACTCAAACAACATTCAATAGAGCGGGACTGTGCTTCCGTTTCCGTTTTTAAAGATGCCAATGTGCTTGGTGCAATGATTCCGAAACTGCTAAGTGCAATTATTGCTGCGGGAACTATTTTTGTTGATTGGTACAAGGTGTGTTTAATCTTATAGAATTTGGATTGGTTAGTATCTGTTTGGAAATCTT
>JBCCDM010000675.1:0-1813 GCA_039030795.1 Cyanobacteria bacterium P01_A01_bin.84 | reverse complement strand
TTTGTTACCAAACCAGTTTATTGATGGCGGTGCCACCGGCATCTCCTTATTAATAGCAGAAACGTCTTCTCTACCGCTGTATGGGTTGATCATACTGGTTAATCTACCCTTTATGCTTTTGGGCTATAAGGTCATTGGACGTACGTTTGCCATAAAAACGGTCATTGCCGTATTAGGTCTGGCGCTAGTACTGGCCACGGTGGATTTTCCGGAAATCACACAAGATAGGTTACTGGTTGCAGTGTTTGGCGGTTTCTTTTTAGGGGCCGGTATTGGACTCTCCATAAGAGGGGGAGGCGTTTTGGACGGTACGGAGGTCCTGGCTATTTTCTTAAGTAGAAAATTGGGGACCACTATAGGGGACATCATTATTCTCATCAACATATTGGTTTTTTTGGGTGCAGCGTACCTGCTGTCCATAGAAACCGCATTATATTCCATGCTTACCTATTTGGCGGCTTCAAAAACCTTGGATTTTGTAGTTGAAGGTATTGAGGAATATACCGGGGTAACGATCATATCTAACCATAGTGAGGAAATACGCTTAATGATCATTAATAAATTAGGCCGGGGACTTACCATTTATAAGGCCGAAGGTGGTTATGGCAAGAATGGACAACATAATGAATATGACGTCATATATACGGTTATTACACGATTGGAAATACGAAAACTGAACATTGAAATCTCCAAGATAGACCCTAAGGCGTTTGTGGTCATGAACCGTATAAACGATACCCGGGGCGGCATGATCAAAAAACGCTCCCTTGGAACTTAAAAGCTAAGATCAACCGTATTTATTTCTTCTTAACATTATAGTCACAATCGTAATAATATGGTAAAGAATTTATAATGCTTGGCTAAAACGATTCCCAATTAGAAAAAGCATCTTGAATGTATCTAAAAACACATTGAGATGAGAAAAGATATACCTAAAACTATGTCGCTTGCCTCCCCAATAGCATTTGGTTCCTGTGATTTTGTAGAGGATTCCAAAGAAGGAGATGATGAAGGGGCGGTTATTGGACTACACGTTATAGATGAGTATTGTTCTTTGAG
Organism: Cyanobacteria bacterium P01_A01_bin.84; assembly: GCA_039030795.1. Classification (GTDB taxonomy): domain Bacteria; phylum Cyanobacteriota; class Cyanobacteriia; order Cyanobacteriales; family Nostocaceae; genus JBCCDM01. The sequence continues at coordinate 754 of JBCCDM010000675.1, read as the reverse complement.
TTGAATCCTGTTGAAAATTATCTTTTTTAATAGTAAAACTATTATATTTAAATAGTTTAACTATTGTTTAACCAAAGTAATACTTTTATTTTTGATTTTAACCCTTACCTTTGTCCTAGTTAAAACCTTAATATTCATTACCAATGAAAAAGGAACGTGTTATATTATTTCCAGGATATGAGGAGAACGGATCAAGGCTAAAGTCTAATACCAATGACGATATAGCGAAAACACTGAGTTTAGGTATGGAGCTTAAGGTAGGAAGGCCGTCTAATCGCTATTATGAATTTATTCACAAATCGCTTTACTTTAATAGACATGGCCTCGAGGACTTAAAGGCCCTTCTCAACATTGAAGGTGAATTGGTAATGGTTACCAGTATTTTAACCTTACGGAATTTGGGTTCCATAGCGGTATTACGAAGAAAGGATCATAAAGAATTTATTCAAGGAACCTCTCAGATATACGCAAATGTAATTCAAAGTTTGGCTACAAATGAACTTCTAATATAGCCTGTTAAGGCGTACAATTATTAATATTTAAATACAATAGATGATGAAAAAAAACTATAAAGTTTGTGCAGCAGTGGTATTTATGACACTATTCTTTTTTTCGGGAATAAATGCGAATGGTATTAATACCTAGCGGCACCATCCCCAACATCGAAGGCCTGTTTTACAACCAGCGCACGGGCGCTCTCCTCTACGACTCTGACGGCTCAGGTCCATCCCGGCCCAGAAAAATTGCGGAGCTG
>JBCCDM010000674.1:0-1821 GCA_039030795.1 Cyanobacteria bacterium P01_A01_bin.84 | reverse complement strand
TCGCGCCTTAGAATTTTTAAAACAAGCTACCGATAACCGCAGTGCCTATATCAATCAATTGCTTTTGGAGAAAGAGCGCGAGCAGCTAAAAGAGAAACTAAGACAAGCATATCGAGAACAAAACCAAGATCCTGAGTTTCAACAATCGATTAAGGATTGGGATGTGGTAGTCGGAGATAGTTTAGATGCAGTGTAGACGTGGATAAATTTGGTGGGTAGATCTCGATCCTACAAGCAACAAAGAAGCACGTAAAATAAGAGCTTGTTTAATAATTCAAAATGATATTGGCAACGAAGAAAGCGATCTAACTACTGTTGTTCCTTTCCTCAGTCCGAAAAATTATCCATTTGTTGTCAATGTAAAACCTAGCGATCTAAATCAATTAGATAAAGAAAGAGGATTACATTTTAATCAAATCAGATCCGTTGATGCTTCTCGACTCAAATCAAAGCTTGGAACTTTAGAATCTGCTTATTTTACGGAGATTAAAAAAGCATTGGATATTCAATTTGGATTTTTTTAGTGCGTTCAGAAGGTTCTAACCTGCATCACTCGAAGATTCGTTAGTGCGATCTCCTATGTTTCATTTTCTTCTGAATTGAATAAACTTGTGAACATAAAAAAATAAGGAGTTTTGAAATGGGACATGGTTTTGCAAATATTACTGTAAGAGGACAAACCCAGAACACTCTTCTTAACTATTTGAAAAAACATCAACGAAATGCTTACGTTTCTCCTAAAGTGAATAATTTCGTGGTGGTTTATGATGAAGATTCTGAGTTCGATCTGGAAAAACTATCCAATTTATCGCTTCAAATATCTGGAGATTTTTCTTGTGTGGCTTTTTCGATTGTCACCTATGATGAGTCTTGGTTTGCTTATGACCTATATGAAAACGGCAACTTGAGAGACGAATATTGTAGTTCAGGGGAAGATTTATTTCCAGAAGGAGGCGATGCTCAAAAACTTTGTACGATTCTAGGTGCAAAAAGTTCGATTAACAGAATTAGACCAATATTGAGAGAACCAACTACAGAAACAGTTTATTTATTTGCTTCTCAACGTCATAAGAATTTGGTGCGAGAACTAGGTCTTCCTACGTGGTCAACATACATTATAGGAGGGTATAGAGATATAAAAGAAGAAGAAATTGATGCAGTCGTTTTTGATGAAGATGGTTTTCCAGATGTAGAAGCCACACTTTCCATGCTTAAAAATACCAATGACTGAACTATGAAAAATTGCGTTCTGACAGCTATAGGTTATGCGATTTCTCTTAATCAGTTTGGGGGAATCGCCTGTCTTAAATGCGATCGCTAGATTCTCGCAAAATACGCCATAAGATAAACCTGACATTACCAGACTTTTTAAAATAGCAAGAATTACCCTACAAAAATTCTTGAAACTCTTTTCTTAATTAGATTAGAACCGATCTAACTACAGGCGATCGCCCTACAAAATTTTTCAACCTGACATTATTCGGAATCTACTCGCTAAAAAGTCCTGACATTTGCTGTAACGACACAAATAAGGGCTTTCTCTATTGTGGTTAACAACGGACTACTAACAACTAACAAACAATGCAAACCACAGAAAAACAAACACCTTCAAACCCCGAAACCGAAATCAAACCAATTCGCCCTACTGGTATTGAAAAATTTCTCTTTAACCGCCAAATCTTAGCTATCCTTCTCAGTTTCCTCCTCTTTGTTGGCGGGATAATGGGCTACTTCTCGATGGTCAAAGAGTCCGATCCCGATGTTCAGCTAGCCAAGGCTATTATTTCTACAGAATGGTCTGGGACAGATGCGGAAACTATA
>JBCCDM010000673.1:0-1834 GCA_039030795.1 Cyanobacteria bacterium P01_A01_bin.84 | reverse complement strand
TTAATTAATCCTTTTGCATTAACAATCTTCAGTCCTCTACTTATAAGCTGTAATTCGTTAATATTTTTAATATTTTGCAACTGAGTATTTTCTGGAATGCTGTTATCAGGTATGATTTCCAAAGTATGATAAGTAGGAGTTTTATCTCCCGTTCCCACTTTAAATAAATATACCTTTCTTTCTGATTTCCCTTTTGCTATAACGGTTAACAAGCTGGTATTTGATAACGGCAATTGTCTTACTTTTAATGGCTTAATTCGTCGTAAATGTATTACCGTTGCCCCTTCTTTATCACATTCTCTTTCCTCTGTTGACAAACAGCCATCCACATCAAGTGATGCGAATGTTGGATTATCTAACCATACTTTTTCTATTATTTCATCACTCTTAATGAACGATATATTTACTCCATACCCTGGCGATAGTTTAATTTTAGGTATACTTTTTTTACTGTTACCAGTAGCAACTTGTGTGGTAATTTGTTTCACTCCGAAATTTATTTCACTTGCAATAGCTGTGGATAAATTAAAGTAAGGAAGCGTTAAAGAACAAACAATAATAAATCCTTTTAAAATCGAATAGCGCTTACTCATTATTTCAAACCGATTACTAAAATTGAAAAGATTGATTAACAAAGACTTGTACCTTAGTACCAGCTTTTACATACCAAACATCTTCCCGTTGTCGAATTTTTTGCAATGCCTCTTGATTGCGTTTAAAAATTTGTTGAGTTAGTGGTTCAAATCCTCCCTCTAAAACCGCTCCAAAGATATTTTCTCGATTTCTTCTGATTGAAGAGAAAGAATTAGTACCACCAAAGCTGCTATTTGTTGATATTTGTTGTTCTTTGGGCTGGTTAAGGACTTTACCAACCTTCGCTAGCGAGCCAACAGCAAAAGTTTGTGCATCTCGTCGCGCAATTTCTCCTTTCTTACTGTTTAAGCGAGATGCAATTAAAGGTTTTCCCTTGTTTCCACGAATGGCGATCGCGTTTGGTGGGAGAATATATTCTTGTCCATTTATCAAAACTTGTGTTGCTTGTAGCTCAACTAATCCCCCTTGATTAACGTTGTTAATTTGAGCTACAACTTGAGAACCTTTCGGTAAAACAACAAAACCGTCTTGTGTATTTAATGCTTGTTCCAGTTCAATGATAAAATTTTCGCTTTTTGACTTATTTTTAGATTGTTGATCTGGGTTATTGTTTTGATGTTTACTCCAAATCAAAGGGGTTAATAACTTCCCTTCAACTGATTCACCCACCTGCAATTGATAATTATTTTCATACCCAATAATTGCAGCTTCTTCGGTATGAAGAGGTTCTAGCTCATTTTTGTTTGATGTTTGAGTTGTATAATCTGCTGCTTTTACTAGAGTTGCGGAGGGAATGATGTGTTTTGGCTCTTCTTGTATGGTGTTATCAATCGTACTTTCCGAGGCTTGCTCGTCTGAATTTGTAGCAATTACGCTCGAACCATAGCTTCCCAAACGACTAATTTTAGTCCATTCTTCCATTGGGTCAATTTTTTCATTTTTGGGCACAGTTGGTTTACTTATTGCAGTTGGTCGAAATTCGGGTTTTTGTGCAACTCTAGAGGGACTATACCTTACAGGTAATGCTTGGGGTTTCGGACGAGGTATATACGGAACCCGTGTCGGTCGCGGTGGTCTTGAAACTATTTGATTTGTTACAGGTGTAGAAGATTTTCTGGTTGGTGGAGTAACTTGAACCTTGCTTGTTATGAGTGGTTCTGAGGTAGGTTTAACTTTAGGTTTTGGCTTACTTACAGCCGTTTTAGGACTTTTAGCACGCTCCACAGATTTAATTTTTTCT
>JBCCDM010000672.1:0-1834 GCA_039030795.1 Cyanobacteria bacterium P01_A01_bin.84 | reverse complement strand
TATTAGTGATTATTGACAAAATTAATTAGTTGTAATCGGATTAAATAAAACATTCTGCTTGTACCCTTTTCTTTGGGATAGCCTAAAATTATGAAGTGCCGCACATGTTTCTACAACCCTGTCACGAATGCTCGAAGCATAAATTCTTATGGTGTCTTTTACAATACGACATCTTTTCATACCTCCAATAGCATGCTCCACGACGATTCTTATACTTGCAATTAATTGATTTTCTTGCTTTTGTAGATTAGTCAGTTCGCCACCCTTTGGTTTCTTATATGGTTCAAAACTATGTACATTCTCTGGTAAATAACCTTGATAGCCTAAATCTTTCCATAAAAAACAACCATCTGGGAAGGTAAGCAGTTCTTCATCTGCCATTTTCTTATCATGAGCTTGTCCTGAAAAGGTTTGCCCTAAGTATAGAATCTCACTTTTCTCATTGCTAATACACGTATTTTTTATTGTATGACGGTGCTGTTTACCACTATATTTTTCTTCTTGCTCTTCCTTATTATTAGGACGCTGTATATCTCTATCCGAAGCATCTATGAAATAATGTTCTCCATCTGATTTATCTTCCTTTGGTTCATTATTTATCTTTCTTTCTAGTACATTTTTTAGCGTCGAGCCGTCTCTATGAGGGGTGTAACCCCCTTTTTTCATCGCCGCATTCAAACTTTTCTCTCCTATTCTAAACCAGTAGGAGACGCTTTCCTGAGACATATCAAAACTAGCTCCATGTTGTTCTTGGAGGGGATTTAGTTTTAAATAGCTAAGTGTAAAAAATAGTATGTGAGCTGCACTAGGTAAACTACTTGGGTAGTTTAATTTATTTAATCGAATTGTACCCCGAGTGGTGTAACATAAGGAACGCTTCAAATAGGTTTCAAAAACAGGTAAAAGTGTATCAAATTCTTCTACTGTCAAGGAAGTCACACTTTCAAACTGAGAAGCTCTATTTCTTACTTTTTCATAATTCATAATCAAAGGTAATATTTTTCTCGTGCGCACGAATAATAAATTATCTTTGTCAATAATCACTATTAGAATATAAAAACGCCAATCAAATTAAATATAGCTATCAGATAGACGAGCAAAACGAAGAATGGATGTATTTAGAGGACAATAAGCTAAGAATTAGTGGATTGCCCTATGGTACATTTTTATTAAAAATTAGGGCACAAGGCGAATCAGGGCAATTTTCTACCCAAACCTTAGCCTTACCCATTCAGGTATTACGACCGTTTTATCTACAATGGTGGTTTTTGGTGTTGGTCTTAGCTAGTCTATTTTTGGGTATTCGGTATTGGTTGAAATATCGAACGCAGTTCTTAGTCAAACAACAAAACTACCTAGAAGAACAGATTAAAGAACGCACCAAAACCATTGCGGCACAAACCGAAGAACTCAAAAGCCTAGATGAAATGAAGTCTCGGTTTTTTGCCAATATTTCTCATGAACTGCGTACTCCTTTGACCTTGATGTTAGCCCCGATAGATGATGCCTTGCGAGAAAATCATTTAACCAATAGAACCCATACCAATCTACTCATGGCACAACGCAATGGCAATCGCTTAAAACGATTAATCAATGAAATATTGGATCTCGCTAAACTAGAATCAAGTCAACTAGAAGTTCGTAATACAACGATTGTCTTATATGACTATTTGAAAGTCCTAATCGCCAACTTTGAATCGTTGGCAAATGTGAAAGGCATTCAGTTTAAATTTAACTACAAGGGCGATAAAGAACTACAAGTCGAACTAGATAAGGGGAAACTAGAAATCATCTTATTAAATTTATTATCCAATGCTTTTAAATTTACTTTGCC
>JBCCDM010000671.1:0-1850 GCA_039030795.1 Cyanobacteria bacterium P01_A01_bin.84 | reverse complement strand
TTTATAAAAAATAAATAAATATAATCTATCGGTCTATTTTATCATCTCTAAATATTGAGTGATAAGTAAAAAAGATACTTAAATTTAGTTATCAAATATCATCAAGAAGTTAAAAAAATCCGTATTTTCCCTTGTTTTTTCAGTACTTCTCTCCACACCAGTTCATATCGGTCTGCTAACATACTTTACATAACTTAATTTACATAACTTAACTTAACTTAACTTTTGACCAAGCAAACCTATACCAGCCTTAACTTCATGAAAACTGTTATCCCAACCCACTTGTTTTCCAATGTGGAATTAGAAGAGAGAAAATCCACTCATACTCATAATTCAGGTAGCGTTTTAGGAAGTACAGCCTTGGTTGCAGGAACTACAGTAGGTGCAGGTATTTTGGCTTTACCTGCTGTGACCGTGGGAGCGGGTATCATACCTTCAACCATACTACTACTCGGAGTTTGGCTCTATGCATTAATATCTGCATTACTGATTGCGGAACTAGCCTTAGCTAAAATGCAAATTGAGGGACGCGCAAATGTAGGATTTATAGGGATGGTAGAAAGCTATCTTGGTAAAACAGGAGGGAGAATAGCTGGTGCAGCTTACTTATTTTTCCATTATGCTTTGTTAATAGCTTACCTCTCAGAAGGTGGAGAGATATTGTTAGGGGCTATTTCCAATGCTGCTTTTAGGTTTTTGCACATACCTTCCGATTTACCTAAATATCTGGGAAGCACAATATTTGCTTTGATAATGGGGGGTATTTTATGTGTAGGGCGAGATAAGTTTGTAGAAAGACTTAATAGTGTAATGGTAGGTATAGTGCTTGTTTCCTTTGCCGGATTGTTGATACTAGCAGGAGAACAAGTTCAAATATCTAATTTATTAATCCAAAACTGGAAAGCATTACCAGTAGCAGTACCGGTAATGTTGGTAGCGTTATTCTATCACAATATAGTGCCTGTAATTACCACCCAACTAGAAGGAGATGGAAAAAAGATTCGTCAATCTATTATTGTAGGTTCTGCAATTCCTTTAGTAATGTTCTTTGCGTGGAATGCAGTCATTTTAGGTAGTTTTAATATTACAAGTATCGTCGATAATAGTTTTGATCCACTAGAAATTTTACGTTCTGGTAGTTTTGGAAAGTTACTAGGAGTATTTATCTCAGTATTTTCAGAATTTGCGATCGCCACATCATTTATAGGTTTTGTTTACGGTTTATTAGATTTTTTTCGGGATTTGAATCAAGATTGGAATTTACTACCGTCGGATAAAAATTCTCGTCTACCATTCATATCATTAGCTTTAATCCCACCCATGGGTTTATCAGCACTCAACCCGGATATTTTTCTTGCCGCATTAGACTATGCTGGAACTTATAGCACTTCTATATTAGGTGGTATTCTTCCGGCAGTGATGAGTTGGAAACAAAGAGAAGAATATAAAGAAGAACACAAACAACAGCAAACTACTCAACGTCTGGTTCCTGGTGGTAAGGTGACATTGGTAGTACTGATTTTAGTGTCCTTATCTATTATTCTGCGTCAAGTAGTGTTGATGATAATTTAGATTTAGATATTAGATTTAGATATTAACAGGACTTAGGCACAGACTACGTGTTTAGGTCCGGAGCGACCGTAAGGTTAGTATAAGTCCTATCGGACACGCTAGCGCGTTTGCGTAGCATAACGTAGTTAACGCAAAGCTTTTATTTTCCGTTACAAGTGTGTAAGTCCTAATTAATTTAGATTGAAGCAACTGACACAGTAGTTTTTGCTAATAGAGGACATAAGTCAAAAACTCTTTTCTCAGCAAGCTCCTTTATTTTTAATTAATCTTTGACAACC
>JBCCDM010000670.1:0-1857 GCA_039030795.1 Cyanobacteria bacterium P01_A01_bin.84 | reverse complement strand
TGCAGGATTTTCTGTTTGGTGTAAAGTGCTGTTGTATCCTTGTTCCGATAGCAACCCATAGGAATAAATATTCTGATCATTAATCGAGCTATAAACAAAAGGAATGATCAGACATGATTGATATACCACAGATTTTTCGTAAAAAAAGATGCTATATTAGAATATCCTTGTATAACAAAGCTTTTTCAACTCTACAAGGATGCTAATACTAGTTATTTAAGGAACAACTAAGTAATGAAAAAACTAATATCAGAACAGCTACCTAATGACGGCGGATACTATATTAAGCCTTTGGTTGATGAGGCTAATGCTAGGCTTAAGCGAATTGGCAGACAGGGCAAAAGGGCAACGATAAAAGCAGGAAAAAGCTCTTTGTCTCTTCAGTTCACGTTCGCAGATGAACAAGGGAAAAAACAAAGGAATCCAGGGTTAGGCGCTATTCCTTTAAGCCCTGGTGGAATACAAGAAGCTGAGAGAATAGCCACGGCGGTCACGCATCAGCTAGAAGCAAATAATTTTAGCTGGGAATGGTTCAATAAGCGAATAGGGAAACCGACTCCCCAACAGATTAAGCAGTTGACCTGCAAGGAGATGGTAGAGCAGTATAAGAAGCACTACTTTAAGCAAAGAAAAGCTAATAAAAAGCCAGAAGCATCATGGTACAGGGAATGTCAGAAAATTGAAGACATTTTAATTAATATAGATAAGTCACTGTCTGCGGCTCTTGTAAAACAAGTAATAGAATCAACTGACAACAATACACCTACTAGAGTTAATTTATTAAATGGATTGGTTGGCTTTTTAAAATATTTTGACAATACAGATTACAAGACAGTTATCAAAACCTATAAGAATGATTGTAAAATCATACGCAAACCTAAAGAAATTCCTAGTGATTTGCGTATTCAAGAAGTATATGAAAACGGGTTTGATGCGTCTAATATACGCAATACGCTATACATACATAGACCAAAACAATGGCAGTTTTTATATAGCTTGCTGGCTATTTACGGCTTACGTATTCATGAAGCTTGGAACATAGCCAATTGGGATAAACCAGTAACATTAAAAAATGGTGACTGGGTGACGATAGACGTAGACACAGATAACGAGACATCTATGCAAGTTAGTAATAACGATTTTGTAGTTCCCGCTATTCTTGACCCTGAAGACAAAAGCTACCTTTTATGTATTAAACACGATACTAAGACAGGATTTAGAATGGTTTTCCCTTTATCTCCTGAAGGTCACGACTGGATAAAAGAATTTAATCTACTCCAACCTTTGAATCTGCCTGATATTCCTAATCCATTAGGTAGCAGAGATAAGAACCGAAGTAAGTATAATTGTTCAGATGCTACCTCGTCATGGTTTCACAGAAAAAAATATGGTTTTACGGCTCATGCGTTAAGACACGCCTATACTATTCGAGGGCATGTTCGTGGGTGTAATCCAAAAGCATTAGCCGATAGCGGCGGTCATTCTTTAGCAATGAGTGCAACCACTTACTTAAGGCATATGGGTATAAAGGTTAAGTATGATAATTTAATCAAAGAAATTTCAAAGGAACAAGAAAAACGTACAGATTTTCAATTGCTTGAACAAGAAAACCAGTCTTTAAAGTCTAAATTAGAAGCTAAAGAAAACGAAATTAAACTACTAAAAACTGAGCTTAAAATGCTTAAAGCTATCGAAGAAAGTAAAGGTCAAAAATAGCTAATCAACACTCAATCTTTAAGCTATCTTTAGATTGATATTTTACTGTCATAAATTCATAACGCTTCATGCTCCGTGAGGCGTTTTTTATTGTCCCAACTAACAACTATCTCGTATTTCTAATATTAGCTAATCAAAGGC
>JBCCDM010000669.1:0-1881 GCA_039030795.1 Cyanobacteria bacterium P01_A01_bin.84 | reverse complement strand
GATCGTGGTTTATGTGGGGGCTACAACGCTAACGTCATTCGTAGAGCTGAAATAAGAGCCAAGGAGTTAGAAGCGCAGGGTGTTGAGTATACTTTCGTTTTGATTGGCAGAAAAGCAACTCAGTATTTTGGCAATCGCAGTGCTCCAACCGAAAAAACCTTTGTTGGTCTGGAGCAAATTCCTACTTCAGCGGAAGCGGCGGAAATTGGGGATGAGTTACTATCATTATTTTTAGCGGAAGAAGTTGATAAAGTCGAACTTGTTTACACTAAGTTTGTTTCTTTAATTGCCTCTAAGCCTGTAATTCAAACCTTGCTTCCTTTAACGACTCAAGGATTAGAAGTAAAGGATGATGAAATTTTCCGTTTAACTACCAAAGGTGGCAACTTTGAAGTAGAAAGAGAAAAAGTCACTACCGAAGTTCAAGAATTTCCCAAAGATACAATTTTTGAACAAGACCCCGTGCAAATTCTCGATGCTTTGTTACCCCTTTATCTCAACAACCAGATATTGCGCGCTTTGCAAGAAGCAGCAGCTAGTGAATTAGCAGCCCGAATGACTGCCATGAATAACGCTAGTGAAAACGCTACAGACTTAATGGGAACTTTAACCTTGTCTTACAACAAAGCAAGACAGGCCGCAATTACTCAAGAACTTTCTGAGGTAGTTGCAGGTGCTAATGCACTGTAATATAAATTAATTTCATTAATTTGTAACTAAACGTCTAGATTATATCTAGGCGTTTTTATTTTTTCATATACATATAATGATGTTTGTTGGTTTAAACAATAAAGCAATAATTTTTAGAATTTGAGTAAGAAGTCGTTCGCTCAACAAAGAAAATTGGCAACCCAAAAAGCAAAATTTAATTCTCAGCAAGCATATAAATTAGCACTCAAAATTGCTGATGCTTGGTATTGCACTCAAGCATTATCTTGGGTCGCCCGCTATGCAAATGATGATCATTTCGATAAATTTATTCGCCGAGCTTGTCAAGCATCTTTTAGCGATTCAGATCCTTACAAAATCGTTGGCTCATCGGCTTGGGTGATACGGGCAATAATAGAACGTAAAAAATATCAATATATTGATCCCTATTTGCCAAAATTGCTAACAGTAAGCTCAACTATTTCTAATCCAGTTTGTCGAGGAGATGCATTATTTTTACAATATCAAGCAATCTTTCCTATTAGCAAAAAAAGTAACAAACAATTGCAATTAGTATTGGCTAATTTATTGTCGGCTTGTCGAGATATGAATAGTTGGAAGAAGCCATTGATCATAAGGAATACAGCTTTGATAATGGGCAATAAAGATTTAGGTCAAGCTTTTACAATAGTCAATGAATTGTCGGAGGGGAGAGTTAAAAGACAAGTCCAAAAATATTTATCTGAAAAAAAGTTTCTATCTCCAAGAGATTTTTTCTGGTAAATTGTATCCAAAAAACTTTTGATACATCTGAATTTTCTCTGTAAAAAAGAGATCGTAGACTGTATGTATCTACAATCTCGATCTCTAAATAGCTCTTTGATCAATTAAATATGTCACATTGAGCAATGACTATCAATAAATATATTTAGCTATTCAAGCCGATTTGCGATTCATGCTAACTATAGCTATTAATCATTTTTGAGCCAGCTAAAGTGAGCGCGGACATCTTTACCCACCTCTTCGATTGGATGTTCTGCTTCTAATCTACGAGTGGCAGTAAATCCTGGCTTACCAGCCTGATTTTCTAAGATAAAGTCACGGGCAAAATCTCCCTGCTGAATTTCTCGCAGAATTTTACGCATCTCAGCGCGAGTGCTTTCGTTAACTACTCTCGGACCACGAGTATAATCTCCGTATTCGGCAGTAGTTGAAATGCTGTCTCGCATCTTT
>JBCCDM010000668.1:0-1882 GCA_039030795.1 Cyanobacteria bacterium P01_A01_bin.84 | reverse complement strand
TAATTATTTAACAATTCTACTAATCTTGGGAATTTTTGTCTTGATTATTAAGTCAATTACATTAGTATTTGTATCTAGTTACAAAATCTTCTCGCTCCTTTATTCTATCTCGATTATCAAGGTCGTCTCCCCGTCAGCAGTTTGTCGATGGCAATTAAAATGAATTGCGATATCTTCGACGTACCATCCTCGATTGCTCAGTCGTAGCATTGAGGCTCTGTCTTTTACTCTTTGAGGAACTTTGGTCGCCGTTCTCAATTCGAGTAATGTTCTATCTTCTTCTCTGTTCAAAAAGATTCTTAGCCTTGCTCCCATCTCGATTTTCCTGATTTGTCTAGTCTTCGGCTTTAATTATCTTTACATACTTTAGTTTTTTCATCCCTCCTTACTTAGATTAACGATTTCTTTTGGAGAATACCTTACTATGAAAAAGTTCTACGCCTTAATTAATGCCCTAATTTTATACAGCAGTGTTGCAAAGATTCTAGAGAAGACTGATAGATAAGAAATAAGCTTAAATTAGTTCATCTTTCCTTTAAATTGACACATTCAAAAAAATTTATTCTGGAAATTATCCATTGATAAAAGATAACTAAAACTCCAACCATGCTGTTGGAAACCTAAAGATTGATAGAATTTGTGAGCGCGATCGCGTTTAATGTTAGAAGAAAGAGTAACTTTATAACATCCAGCATCAGCACTAATTTCTAAAGCTTGTTGCATCATTTGTTTGCCATAACCTTGACCTCTATAAATAGATAGAATGGTTACAGAATCAAGAATTGCCGATTTATGAAAACCTGGGTGCATCATAGTAGGCATAAAGAATAAGGTAAACGTGCCAATAACCTTATTCTTTAAATACGCCAGGTAAATATAATAATTAGGAACTTCTTGTATTTGCTGCCAAATTTTAATTATTTCATTTTCAGACATCAACGGCTTATGGTTCATGTCTGCATATAAGTTATTAAGTATAGCCAAATCTTTTTTAGTGGTAAGATTAATTTTAAGCTTGCTCGTGACCATTATTAACTATTGATTATCAATTTTTCCATCGCTGGCATGAAATATTCTACATCAGGCGTTTTCAAACCTTTTACTTTTGCCAAATCGTCCCACATTCTTAATTTAACCGCATCCTCTGCATAAGACTGGCTGCAATCTGCTTTTAAAGATGGATTAAGACCAGCTTGGTTTGTCGCTGATGAAGTCTATAGTCGAGATGGTTCATTTTGGTATTGGTTAGAGCAAACTTTACAACAACCCTATGTCTTAACAGTTACGAAAAAACAACCAACGCCGATTAATTTTCAAACCCATTATGCTGAAGACTTATTACAAAAGCTAGAAGAAAAAGATTGGCATACTTTGAGTTGTGGAGCAGGTACTAAGGGAGAACGATATAGTGATTGGGCGCGTATTCAACTCAGTTGTATTCAACCAGAAGGCTATAGTCGCTGGTTTCTTTTTCGTCGGCAGTTCTCAAAAGATAAAAACCGCTTTATTTTCAGCTATTATCAAGCCTTTGCTCCTAGGGATACTTCTCTCGAAACTTTAGTTTGGGTTACTGGTCAGCGTTGGCGAATTGAAGAGTGCTTTAAATTTGCCAAGAGTCATTTAGGATTGGCTGCTGCGCGAAGTTCGTTCTTGGACTGGTTGGCATCGCCATACTGCTTTGGTTCTGGCAGCAGGAGCTTTCTTATCCGTTTTGCGCTTCCAACTTGAAGGATTTCCAGATGTTATCGATCATCCCCTTTTTTCTCAGAGCAGAAAAACTGGAAGTCTGGATGCGTTCAAGCAGGAGCGTCGACTCTCATCCGTCTCAGTTTAGCCGAATTAAAGCGATGGATTTGGAAATTACTATTTCCTCGTTCTTGGT
>JBCCDM010000667.1:0-1885 GCA_039030795.1 Cyanobacteria bacterium P01_A01_bin.84 | reverse complement strand
GCTCAAACTCCAGGGGTAGTTATTTTAGGAGTAGTTCCTGGTAAGGTTAGTAGCGATAGTTCGGACACGGTTGATTCAGATGTTGTGGTTGAATCGGAAGCAGAAGAAAGTTCTGTTGTAGAAAACGATAATAATGCTAAAAAACCGGTTGTGATTCAGTCTTATAATGTCTCCACCGGTGAGACTAAGACTGTAACTACAACACAACCGATTTTAGAAAAAGGTGAATTAATCAGTGGTTTTGCGGTTTCTGAGGGAGGTACCTTAGTAGTCGCTACTGCTCCTATAGCTGCTGAGAAAAATACTTCTAATCGTTTGATAACACTAAAAGGTAATTCTGTAGAGACTAAAGAAGTTTCTGGAGTTGCTAAAGATGAATCGCTGGATTTAATCGAATTACCAGATGGTTCTATTGGTGGAGTAGTTAAAAAAGAAAACGGAACCGGAAGCAGAAAAATTGTTGATGTTGACTCTGAAAGTGGAGTAGTTAAGGAAAGTACCACCCCTACTAAAGTTCCCAGTCAAGGAAATTTAGAAACGTCTTCTAGTACTAGTACAGCAGTTGTTGAACCGGGAGCTAACACTCAAATTTTAGAAGCAGAAGCAGCTCCTAGTTTAGAAATTCCCAGCGAACTACCTGCGGACAAAGAATACAAAAATGTAGTCGTGTGTAATGATGGAAATCGCTATGCATTTCTAACTGACTTTCAAGGTGATACAAGTCTAGTCAATATCAATACAGGTAAAACAGTACCAGTTACCTTTGAAGGAGCAGTTTGGAACAACGGTTTTAGTGGTTTGGTTTGCGCTCAAAACAATGAGTTATATGCTCTAGGTGGTCGTAGATATGAAACCCCAAAATTCCTACATCAATTAGATAAAGAAACAGGAAATCTCAAGCGATTAGCACCTTTTGATGTAGCTACTATTGCTCTTGCGAAATAGTTAGAAGGAATAGGGAGTAGGAGTTAGAAGTTAGGAATTAAAAGTTAGGAATTAGAAGTTAGGAATTAGAAGTTAGGAATTAGAAGTTAGGAATTAGAAGTTAGGAATTAGAAGTTAGGAGTTAGGAATTAGAAGTTAGGAATTAGAAGTTAGGAGTTAGAAGTTAGGAGTTAGGAATTAGAAGTTAGGAGTTAGAAATAAATAATTTTATTGCTGATAAAAATCCCTTTTTTATAAGGGGGACTTTGCTCTAAAATAACTTCACCTAAGCTTGTTCAAATATTTTTATTCAAACAAATAAAAAAAATATTAGACTCAAGTTGACTTTGAATTTCCTACTTTACTCGCAGCAGTCGATTACTCGAACTTGAGAAAATCGACCTAAACCAGCGGATTCCAACATTTGCTTCCACTCTGTATTTGTTCCTGGTTCATACTTGAGTTTGGCAAAAGACACCATCGCATCGTACCAAATACCATGTTGTGCGTAAAATAATCCTCTTTGACGTAATGGTATTCTTTCTAATCGAGCTTCAAAACCAGAAGCAATTGCTTCCCTTTTTACCCATGCTTGAGCAAATTCTTTACGGTAAAGTCCCTTAGAACTACAATCAATATCCATAAATAAATAATATTGATACCATTCACCAACTTTCAAAGATATTGCATTATGTGGTATAGAAACGTGAATGATTCCTGGTGTATTGATTAACTGTAATTTCTTTTCATAAATTGTTTTGTTTTGTCGATTGCGTAAAGAAAATTTAGCATTGTTTATAGAATTTAATCTGTGAGGAACATAAAACCAAAAACTTGGATTTGCTTTTGTTGTTAGACCCCAACGTAATTCTCTTCCGCTGGTTTCTTTTGTCAGGGGAACTAAAGCACTTAGCTGTTGTTTTTCAGAAATAGGACAACCTTGTCTACTTCCTGCTGGTCT
>JBCCDM010000666.1:0-1892 GCA_039030795.1 Cyanobacteria bacterium P01_A01_bin.84 | reverse complement strand
TTGATCTCTAATTTGTTCGACTCTTGTATCATCTATTTCTTTGTTGACATTGATGATCCAAAAGCGCCTGTTACGTCCGCCCGGGTCTTGAAGTATCTCTGGGTTGTTGGTAGTACCGACAAAAACGCACTTCCTCTTATGCTTAGAAATACTTGAAGCGTAAGGTTTGCGAAATGAATCCTCGCTTTGAGCTAAGAATTTTTTAAGGTCTTCAATATCTTTGTGCTTATATGCGGTCGCAAATTCACTCCACTCTAGGCACCAGTACTCATGTATTAACAGTTTTTCGTCTTTTCCATTGCTGTCATCTATAGAGTCAGAAAACCAGTCCTCGCCAAATAATTTCTTCCAAAAAGTTGATTTTTTAAGTCCTTCGGCACCATGTAAAATGACCGCATTATCAACTTTAGTCCCCGGCCGCATCGTACGAGCAACTGCCCCAATTAGAAACCGCTTCATATATATATTGCAAATCTCCGAATCATTGCCAAATAACTCGGTTGCTAAATTATCAATGATGCTTAGATCTACATCCTTGTAACTTTCAGCTACATCTTCTAAGTACTCTTTGATGGGATGGTAAGAGTTCTTCATTGATAATTCTCTAATTGCACTAACTGAATCCTGGTTCGTGACATCTAAGTCAAGTTCTAAAGCAATCTTTACTCTCAAATCATCTACTTTTAATTTTTCACTTCCTAGTTCTGGAAGTTGAGTGAGTTCGTTCCATCTCAAAAAATCCCCCCATGCTGTTCTAATTGATTCTATTGCCCTAGCTAGTTTTGATTGCTTCTTTTTCTTTATCTGCTCTCGCTTAGCTGCCCAAGACAAGTCGTTATCATCTTTCCATTCCTCTATTGTGCTTGCATGAGTAACTAAAGATTTAAATGATTCTACTGAGTTAGCGACTATATAATCATCTACTCCCTTAGCATCACCTTCGGGCAAAGAAATAACCATTACCTTGCTGCCAGTTGCTGATAAATCTCTTGCTAATGCCTCAAGCGCTAATTGTACTGGGCGTTTGGTAATAATATCGTTGTCAAAGCAAAGGTAAAAAGTTCTTCCAAAACCGCATATTTTTTGAATTAGTTTATTTAATTTACCTTTCTTCCTGCATGTGCTTACGCCGGGAATACTAATAGCTGCATAACCGTTTGATAACAAACACGCAGCTTTTTTAGCACCTTCTGTAATTATTATTGGAATTGATAGATCTTGTATAATCTTTAACCAATAATCAAAGTCTCCCATTTTTAAAAATAATGGAGCGCTTTCATAACCGGAAGCTCCAAGATATTTTTGAATTCTGCCATCTCTGTTTTCCGGATTATCGGGTTTCGCTTGGATTCCCAAGAATTCCTTCTCCCCGGAAGACGGATTCACGCCTCGTACTATCCATGCAGGGACTAAACTATCTGAATGTTTCCACCGCCTCTTGTTATTCCGTTCAAGAGCTTTATCTAGCTCTCTTGCGTCTAATTCGGTATAAATATTATCAGCAATTATTGAAGGATCTACACCGGATTTTACCCATTCTTCCCAATGATTTTCGGCGATATAATCAGGGCGAGAAACAGTGCTTTTTGGCTTATTCTCTGTTATAATCATATTATTAATAAAATTAATTTACAGTTTTTGGGTGTCCCTTCTGACGCTCATTTTTTTTATGCATTTGTTTGCTCCGATACAATTTTGATTATGTCTTGTATATGTTCTTGAAGTTCTTTATCTTCATCTATCTGATGTATGAAGGATGTTACTAATACCCCTACAACCATCGTCGCGACGGAGCGTTTAATTTTAAAACGCTTTTGTATACAAAAGGTCAGCTTTGCAAGCCTTTCCCCTGTAACTTCGGAAGCTCTAATTAATTTTTGATCTTGCTCCTG
>JBCCDM010000665.1:0-1904 GCA_039030795.1 Cyanobacteria bacterium P01_A01_bin.84 | reverse complement strand
CTGGCAGCAAATCCTAAAAATACCTCTCGGTTACGATTGGATGAAGAGGTACGAGAAATTGATGAGGGGTTGCGACGGGCAAATAAGCGAGAACTATTTCAATTAGAGCAAAAATTGGCAGTGCGATCGCGGGATTTCTACCGAGCAATTTTAGATACACAACCCCAGATTGTTCATTTCTGCGGACACAGTAAAGGGGAAGATGGTATCGCTCTAGAGGATGAAACGGGGAATATAGCGTTTGTAAAGGCAGATACTTTAGAAAGTATGGGTAAGGTTTAAACAAGGTAAATATAAGGAAGCAGCTTCAGATTTAGAAATTGCTATTAGTATTAGTACAAATCCTGATCATAGCCAGTATATTCCGAATCCTGGTGCTGCACATTGTTTGATGGCACAGGTGTTGGAACAGCAAAAAAAATCAAGCTCAAAGGCTTTATCTCAACCGCTATCTCGTAGAAAATTATTCCTTTACTTACCTTAGCTCTGGACGCGACTTACTACGACTGCAAAACCAATCTGCCAAAAAACAGCCAGCAGTAATTATGGCTGACCCATTTTTTCATAAACCAGGAGAAGTGGTTGCACTTAAACCCAATAATACCCGCTCAGTTGACCTCTCAAAAATAAATTTTTCTCCTTTACCTAATACCCGCAAAGAAGCAGAATCAATTGCTCAAATCTGAAAAGTTAACCCTTTCCTGGGAACTAAAGCCAGTGAAGCCGCAATTAAACAACTGCAAAGTCCGGAAATTTTGCATATCGCTACCCATGGTTTCTTTGAAAGTTCCCCTAAAAAACCGGAATATCAAGATACCTATCGAGATAATCCCCTGCTGCTTTCTGGCTTAGTGCTTTCTGGTTACGAAAAACGCCAAGGTGGAGAAAATCAAGATGGTATCCTCTCAGCTTTGGAAACAACAGCACTTAACCTCACCGGGACAAAACTTGCTGTGTTTTCCGCTTGCGATACAGCTTTAGGTAAAGATATTACAGGAGAAGGAATCTACAGTTTCCGTCGCGCTTTAGTAATTGCTGGTTCGGAGAGTCAGGTAATTAGCTTGTGGAAAGTAGCAGATAATGCAACTAAAGAGTTGATGGTTGCTTATTACCAGAAAGTTTTGGGTCAAAATGGCAAGAAACAAGGGCGTAGCGAAGCATTGCGTCAAGTGCAATTAGAGATGTTGCGAGGAGATAGAGGAGATAAAAAATATCAGCATCCTTACTTCTGGGCTGCGTTTATACCTTCTGGAGATTGGAGAGCTATGGAAAGTACATTTGCTCGAGATTAAATGGTTAAATGTCTGTCGTTTTAAAATCGCTGAAAATAAGGATTGGGATTGGTTTCCCCTTGGTCTTTTGATGATTGTGGTAACAGTTTCTATTGTTGATGTGGCATAAGTACAAATACTTTATTAGAGTTCATCATGAAAAAAGCGATCGCGGGGTGACTCTCCAGTTAGCGAGTTTTTACAGGGGTTTTGACAATAAACAAAACTATAATAATCTCTGTGGTGAAGTACTAGTTTTCGATACCGAACGCGATCGCTGTCTAAAATTAATATTTTATTAAGATTTTCTTTGTAAAAATTTCCTTCATAATGTCCACCTATCATTTATTGAATTGTGTTTAAAAATATGCATATGATTACCTGTAAAATACAGACTTGAGTTTATAATCTGTTATACTCATCAGTTTTTTGTTCTACAAAATTATTTTGTTTAACTCCCGCAACCCACAAAAAATTAAATTTATATCATGTCTGGAAAAGTTCTCCAATCTTCCCTTGCTCTTTCATCACTACACGCTAGACTCGAAGAGCTAGAGAAAGAAAATCTCTGGCTACTTAAGCAAATTAAGAGAAAGCGAACTGAACTGAATAATTTTGTTGAACAGATGCGTT
>JBCCDM010000664.1:0-1918 GCA_039030795.1 Cyanobacteria bacterium P01_A01_bin.84 | reverse complement strand
TCAGACTATGGATACTACCGCTTTGCTTTTGTAGCGATACCTAATCATCAGCCAACTTTTGTTGAGTTGCCCCCGTTCTTGTTTTCATCAGAGCAAGAGCAAGTATCTGTAGAAGTGGAAGAACAATTTAGGGTAATGAGTAATTATACTCAAAATGAGTTTTTAACTAACAATATAGAACCATTATTTATAGAGGATAAAGAGGAAATTAAGTGCCCTCATTGTGGTTCTACTAATATAATCAAGAATGGTAAAAACAAAATAACTAAGGTGCAATTGTATTCTTGTAAGGATTGCGATGGTAGCCCGAAGAAATGGAGTAGTGGAATTAGTGAGGTAGAATTAGGATTTTAGCTAATAGTTATTCTCTAATTATCAGCTTGGTATTGGCTCAGCGATGGTCGCGATATGGTCGCGACCTTATCGCGACCATATCGCGACAGAATAGCTGAAAGCTAGATATATCAGTCAATAGCGATAGGGTCGCGATATCACTCTTATAAAAACTAATTAAAATCTCTCAAAAGCTTACTGGGTAAGCAATAGCGATATTTCGCGATATTCTAATACCCCCTATATGTAAGATTTTTGGTGATTTCGCGATTCTATCGCGACCTGGTTTACTTTGTAATCATACTAATTTAAAAATAAGTAAGTAGGTTAGTGTTGAAAATTGTAATTAGGACAGGCAGTAGGCAATCGGCAGTAGGCAGTCGGGGTAAGAGTTTCAGCCCTACTTACAATATATTACATAGTTTATATTTATTTGTTTCCACCTACTTAGCACTTAAATTAAGTACACTTCCTACTGCCTACTGCCCACTGCCCACTGCCCACTGCCTTTTAACGATATTTACAATCTGTTACATAGTTGTATTTATTTGTGCCCACCTACTTATCTATAAATCCTTCAGTTAGTATTAGAAAATATTGTCTTTCAGTTTTTATTAGGAAATATGAGCATTTTATTATTGTTAGAAAATATTAGCTTTTACTTATAAAAATGTTTAAAATTTCTCAATTTTAAACTATTGCCAAATAAGCTTTATATCTTCAAATTAAAATGCAAAAATGTGCAAATATCGTACCCAAAAGTACCCATTATTGTCAAATTATTCAACTTTATCAAAAACAACGCAAGGAGAAGGGTTTTAGCCATGAAAACACAAGATGTACCCAAAAGTACCCACTTTAAAAAACCTCACAAAAATCGTAAATGCTTTCATTCCGTGATTGATTTAGGCAATCATTGGATTAAGTCTTATGTAGAAGGCTACGATTTTTTGAGAATACCAAGCTGGTATTCTAAATGTTTAAACAACACTTCTGAAAAATTGCCTGGTCATGTCCGTTATGTAGAAGGCGATCGCAAAGATTTAGAAAATACTTGCTGGCTTATCGGTAATCAAGCTGTTCGGGCAGGTAGCTCTGATTTAATACGACTGGTAGATGATTATACTGGGAAGTCTTCCCTGTGGGTTGAGTATTTTCTAGGAACTCTGGCTCATTTACCACAAGTCAATTCTCAAATGGATTTAATTATCATGGCTACTTGTAATGATGTGGAAAGACATGAGCCTGGCATCAGGAAAAATGAAGGTGTCCATACTGTAGAGTTAGCTGGCATCCCTTGTACTGTGACTATAAAAATTAAAGCAGTTCTGCCAGAGGGGATTGCAGCACTAAAAAGTCAATCCCTTGAAGGTGCCGTAACTATCTGTGACATTGGTGGTGGTAATACTTCAATTAGCAGATTTTATAACGGGGAATTGAATGGTGAAGTTGTAGTCAAAGATTTTGGAGCAGAATATCTAATCGAAAAAATTGCTTACAGTTCAGGACTAAAATCGATTATCAAACAAGCTCCGTGCCCAACTCGACAGCAACGCGCGGAACGTGCGACAACTCGAGAATCAAG
>JBCCDM010000663.1:0-1926 GCA_039030795.1 Cyanobacteria bacterium P01_A01_bin.84 | reverse complement strand
GTTACTAGCAAATAAAAAGGAACTGGCGGAACATATTATGCTGGTAGATCTAGAGCGTAATGATTTGGGTCGAGTATGCCAGTGGGGTTCGGTGAAGGTAGATGAGTTATTAGTAATCGAACGCTACAGTCATGTGATGCACTTAGTCAGCAATGTCCAAGGTACATTAAAACCTAATTACGATGCGATTGATTTAATTCAGGGGGTTTTTCCTGGGGGAACGATTACAGGCTGTCCCAAAGTCCGCTGCATGGAGATTATTGAAGAGTTGGAACCAGTTCGCCGCAGTCTCTTTTATGGCTCTTGTGGTTATCTTGATCGCCGAGGTAACTTAGATTTAAATATTCTGATTCGGACTTTGCTGTATGTTAAATCTGCTAATTCTAACTTGGCTCAAGTTTATGGACAGGTGGGGGCTGGTATTGTGGCAGATAGCGATCCTGAACGAGAATGGTACGAATCTTTAAATAAGGCAGAAGCACAGATTGCTGCTTTGCGATCCAAAATCAACTGCAATTGAAAATTGCTAAATTTCTGCTCTTTTATCTTACTCTTGAATTCTAGGAGTTAGAAATTGAAAATATTGACATCTTCAACAAGGCGATCCGATCGCCCATTGGCAGATAAGCTACTGCGTAAAACCCTAATATGACCCAGTATCTACATCATTGGTCAGTTCTTAAGTTGAGGGTGGGAAAAATGAGATCGCTCTTTGGCTTCAATTTTCAGAATTATTGGATAAGAAATGACGATCTCTATTCGGCAATACCCTTATTAGAAGTCAACGGTAAATACAATCCTGGGACTACAAAAAAGGCAATTAGAGTTGAAGAAACCAAGACAAAGATAATTGCCATACATAGAGGAAACCACTTAGGATCGCTAAAGGCTAGGGGTACTAAACCGATGACGGTGGTTAAGCTATTGGTGAGGACAGGGTGTAGGAGATCGCTTTATGAGAGAATTATAAATAGATCTCGCCAAAGTATTAGGTAATTTTTTAAATGTGGATTTTAGGGTAAATTAAAACTCATTCCCCAAAATGACTCGGCTTCTTCTTTGAAACTATTGATAAATTTAGCAAAACCATAGCTAAAAATTTTTGTTGGAATATATACCTCGACTTCATCTTTTTTATCTTCTTCATAATCAAAATTAACCTTGAAAAGTGTTTTACTTGCCTGAGGTTGAATAGTGATAGTTCCTAGCCAACCATCAAATCTTTCCTCATTCCAAATGAATGGGTAATTAGGAAATAATTCTTTGAACCAAAATGAAGTGTCTAGAACAAATTTATATTTACAAAAACTATTGTCAGAGAAAAACTTTTTTCCATTAAGATAAAAATCTATTTCTGCATCAACAAAGTATTCTGGTGGCATCCCCAAGTAATAATCTAGAGAAACATCTTGACTACAAGTTTCCTGAAGAGTTAAGAGTCTATATTTTATTTCAAATCTATTCTTCAAACTCACTGGATTGACTCAACTCATTAATTCATAAATTGTAATCGCTGATTTATTCCAGCATTTTATCCTTCTTGCACAACCAACTTATTAGAAGTCAGCTGTAAATACAAACCTGGGAGTACGAAAAAGGCAATTAGAGTAGAAGACATTAAGCCAAAGATAATTGCCATACAGAGAGGAAACCACTTAGGATCGCTGAAGGCTAGGGGTACTAAACCGATGACGGTGGTTAAGCTGGTGGTAAGGATAGGATGCAGGCGATCGCTTTATGAGAGAATTATAAGTAGACCGCGCTACCGTATTAGGTCATTTCTTTGATGTAGATTCGAGTTTATTTATTAAGTAAGGGCTATCTCTTTTTATTTTGAGATAATATTTAATAGGCTTAAAGTTAAAAATCATGACTTATTCAAGTTATAACTATCCAGACTTAATCGTAACTAAATTAAAAACTCTT
>JBCCDM010000662.1:0-1942 GCA_039030795.1 Cyanobacteria bacterium P01_A01_bin.84 | reverse complement strand
CTATTTTCTGAATATTTTTTGAATATTTTTTATTCTTATTAAATGTAGAGTGCTTTACAAGATTATTCTAGTAAAAAAAATATCATTAATATAGTAGGGGGAATACGGATACAAAATTACAATAATGAAAATGGAAAAGCGAGAAATAATACTTAGAAATAAATAGTTAATTAACTAAATTAACTAATTGATTTATCCTTGTAATTGAAGAACAATCATGGTCATATCATCAGTATTGGGTCTATCAATACCCATAAAATTATATACTTGGTTGAATATGTGATCCAAAATTTCTTGAGGATTATTGAAGCGATCGCAAGCAGTCTCAAATGTGGCAATCAAGTTTTCTTCATCAAAGCGATCGCCGCTAGCAGCAGCAGCATCAGTGAGACCATCTGTGTAGTATACAACAACATCTCCAGACTCTAATTTGACTTGACCATCTTCATACTGACTATTCGCATCTAAGCCAACAAGCATTCCTATAGTATCTAAACGAGTAATGGTTCTTGTTGCAGCGTGCCACCATAAAGGTGGATTGTGAGCAGCATTACTAAAAGAAAGTATCTGAGTTTTCGGATCGTATTCAGAATAAAACATAGTCACAAAGCGGTTGGAGTTTTCCAAGTCCGCGTGCATGACCCGATTCAGATTTTGCAAAACTCTAGCTGGTGAGTGTCCGTTGAGTACTTCTCCTCTCAACATCCCACGCATCATGGTCATGATTAGTCCTGCTGGTACTCCTTTACCCATAACATCGCCAATTACTAAACCCCAACGATGGTCGGTAATATTATGTTTCCCACAACTTTGTATCTGGTCATGGGTAGTGGGAATAAAGTCATAGTAATCACCACCAACTCTGTTTGCTGGCTTACAACGAGCTGCCAGACTAACATTTTCTATCATCGGAAATTGACGTGGGAGCAGTCTTCTTTGAATTTCAGCACCAATTTCTAATTCTTGGTCTAAGCGCTCTTTTTTCCGAAGTTCTACCCCAAGTTCATCATTTTCAATGGCTACAGCGGTTTGGTCGGCAACTAAACGTACTAATTTTTGTCTTGTTTCTGTCCAGCTATAGTGGGGATCTCTACTTAAGACGTAAAGCCATCCTCTTTCTGTATGCTTGACAAGAATAGCTGTTCCGAATATTTGCATATCAGATCCCAGATAGCGATGCATCTGGTCATCCAACATACCTGTTGTGGTGGCTAAAGGAGCAGAACTTGATGCAATGGTAATCTGACTGCTGGCTATTTCTAAAGCTTTACGAATATTTTTACGTTGATTGCTATCTTGCCAGTGCAACTGTTCTAATCTAACTTGACCGTTTGGTTTGTAGAGAAACAAAGCACTACCGTCTGCATCTGTAACTCTAGTTGCCATTAAGGGGATTAGTTCTAAGAACTGATTTAAATTATTAAAACTTCTCAGAGCAAATCCTAAAGAACTCAGTAAGTCTTGGATTTTATTCTGCTCTCGATGTAGCCGTGCAACCAACTCTTTGAGTGCTACAACAGGAGTTACA
Source organism: Cyanobacteria bacterium P01_A01_bin.84 (assembly GCA_039030795.1). GTDB lineage: Bacteria > Cyanobacteriota > Cyanobacteriia > Cyanobacteriales > Nostocaceae > JBCCDM01. The sequence continues at coordinate 414 of JBCCDM010000662.1, read as the reverse complement.
TCGGTCGCAGCGCTACTATTATTTTCATTAGGTTGAAAAGGTGATTGAGTCACAGGCACAGCTAATATTTCACTTGCAAATAATTTAGATTAAAGTAGATTTAAAAACAATTAAGACTTGAGATAAATGCTAATTGCTAAACCATATTTAGATAGGATTTGTCAGTTTAGCAATAGTATAAAGACGTAATGTCTAAATTTTAGAAGTATTTTATTTTTGATTAAATATTCTCACTTAGTAAATATATTTGAACTCCAGTATTTTTCTCTAGGCATTAGTAGTCTTGGTTTGCTAGTATTTTGTGCTTGTAAAAATTTTATTTTTTCTGAATCACTCCGTATTTTGGGAATTATGGTAATTTTTTACGTAATTTATACTGCTTAAAGTTTAAATCGTGAATCATAACTACGTTTT
>JBCCDM010000661.1:0-1947 GCA_039030795.1 Cyanobacteria bacterium P01_A01_bin.84 | reverse complement strand
TTAATGATTTTAGGACTTACGCACTCGTAACGAGTAATAAGGCTTTGCGATTACTTCCCTACGGTCGTAATGACCTAAACACGTAGTCCGTGCGTAAGTACTATGTATAAAAAATAGAACAATTACTCTACTGTTTTATTTTGCGATCGCCTCCTGGAATACAATAGATATCTCCGAAAATTAAGTTTTAGCCTAGTAATTATGGGGGTTTGAGGTTAATTATCGGAGAGGTCTAAGATTATTCCGGTTGAACTACTTGTTATATTTGTGGGGACTAATTAATAAGTAATGAGTAAGGAGTAAGGAGTAAGAAGTAAGGAGTAAGGAGTAATAAGTAGCACTACCATCTTTTCAATAGCGTTATATCGTAAGGAATTATGTAAAAATAAGTTGCGTAACTTTTTTATTGGAGCCTTTGATTTGGTTAGGTTTTGGCAACATACTTTATCAAGTTGTTTTTACAAGGCTCCTAACTAATTAAGCGGACTTGATATGAGACAAAGGTTATAGATCGTATATACAGCATTCTACAATACAGATGTCTTCTAAATTCGCCGAAAACTCACTTTTAAACCATCCTTGGGATGAGGAGTCATAGTAGCAGCCATTTCTAAGTTTTGGTGGGCAAGAATTTCCCTCTAGGGATTTGATAGAGTATAGACTAACCTGGGGGAATTTGATAACCACTACTTTCACATGGTTGCATAACTTTGCGGAAACCACCACCTACAGGAGGTATGAATCGCAATACTTCCTTCATTACTTGGTGAAGGTATGTCATTTTTGGAGATTTTCTAAAAGGGTGTTTATAAAATAAATATTAAACAGTTGAAAACATTTTTTTCAAGCCAATTGTCATGATAGATAGTATTGATAATATTTAATTTATATTACTTTTGCGTAATTCCTATAAGAAATAAAAAACTTAACTGACACTTTGATAAGTTTGGAAATTAATTTGATAATTATCCTTTAACTTTTTTAAAGGAAACTGTACAAATGAAGCTTCTCCTATAGATTCCCAATCAAATAAATCTAGCAAGTAAGAACCGAAAATCTTTGTTACCACCATTGCCATTTGTGCCCCCAAGCAAGCGTGTACACCACCACCAAAAGGAATAAATTCATACATTTTACCTTCATTGCGTGGTGCTAGAAAACGCTCTGGATCGAATTTTTCTGGTTCTGTAAAATGCTCTTCCATAACATGGGCTAATCGTGGTTCTGCAATTACCGCACAACCTTTCTCATAAAGAATTCCATTCACAACTACTGACTTCGTAAGACGACGGTTAGCGGTAGAACTAGGTGGTAAAGCTCGCAGAATTTCCTTAATAGTTGCTTCTAGAAATTCCATCTTTTTTAGGTTCTCTGAAGAAAATATATCTTTTTGTTCTACTTTATCTTTAACTTCTACTTGCTCTTGACGCAACTTTTTCACTAACTGGGGATATTGTCCTAATTTATAAATTAAGGAAGATACTAAACCAGAAATTTCGTAATGAGAAGCCCATAATTGTAACAGGCACTGATTTTCTATTAAATTATCATTAAAAACACCATCTGGGTTGTCCTGTTGATTAGCAAGCATCATTGCTAAAAAATCGGAAATGGGATTTATTTCTTCTTTCTTCTTCCTTTTAATAACAGCACGCATCAGTTCTATTAACTTTGCTCTGGCTTGAATTCCTCTTCCATAAGCTGTCAGAGGTGATTTCAATTTCACTAAACCATAAAAACCATCAAAATAAGTTTTATATAAAGCCTTAACTTGGGCTTTACTTGCTACAGGTAAACCAGCAAAACTTTCGGGATTATTATCATCTAACTTCAAACCCCATAATAAAGGAGTCAGTACATCAAAAGATATTTTTTCAACTTCTGGGTAAACCGCAATTTTTTCAGAGATATCCCACCCTTTCAATCCCTTCTTGATGGTATTACTGA
>JBCCDM010000660.1:0-1955 GCA_039030795.1 Cyanobacteria bacterium P01_A01_bin.84 | reverse complement strand
CAAAGCGCAGAATCCTGGTGCTGAGGTATCATCTGAGGATCAAAGTTCTTCAGCGGCAAATCAGGTGGAAGATGCTGCTACTACCTCAGAAACTGCTCCAGAAGTGGCGACTGTAGATCCAGAAAATAATTAATTGTGTATGGTCACAATGGCACAGAGTTAGAGTAGCGAAAATAGGGGAGGTGGAAAAGATGAGGGAGATGAAGAAACAACAATGATTCTTTACCCCCCTAAACACTCCACTAACCTACTACTTTAAACACCTATATGTCTCTGGGGATTTATTTTCTTGTTGCTTTTCTTCACATTAATTGTTAATTTTGGTAACATAAATAAGAAAAATAATAACAGTCGAACATTAGGTTATGGCTATTCGGTGGAAAAAACTAGTATTTAGAGTTGGTATTTGGGTAGCATTAGAGGCTTTCTTCGGCTACGTGGGGACAGATACTATTGCCGACTACAGCGAGTTTATCTTTGAACGCAACCTAATCACCTTAAACAGCTAGTTATCGGCAATAGTCTATAATTTTTTAGGAATAAATCTCCCTCTTCTAAATCCTGAGTCTGAACCCATTTCTCATCCTTAATCCAGAACTTTTCCTTATCTTTGACAGTAACAATCTCATCATCTAACTGAAGCTTATAACTACCATCATCTTTAGCTGAGATATTGAGTACTTGCTTGGACTCTAGGATATTTTCAGTAGTAGGATCGTCAAAGATTATCCAGTTGCCTAATTCTAGATTTTCGACTGCAACTAACTTCTCATCGAGAATCCAATAATCATGATTGCCAGTTTTTTATTTGTTTGTGAGGCGTTGTTGATAATTTAGTTTAGAAAAGATTTTTTAATTTTAGTGGGCAACGAATTATTGGTTACATAATTTCAAATTATTGTTACTTTTTACCCACCCTAGGTCGGCGTGATCGCTCTCGAAACCAATCAATTTTTTCTTGTGGGATAGAAACAGCTTGTGTTTTCGTTTTAGGCATTATGTTGTCGGTCAATATCATCCTAATTTAGCCTAAATCGATTAAACTTTTGCCATTAGTATATTCAAGAGCGGAATTACAAAACTGACGAACAAATTCAGGAGTAAGATTTGGCGTTTCTTTTAAAAGTTGTAAATCCTCATTTTCTTTTTTCATTTCTCTGGCAACAAAAGGATGGCTAGCAATTATTTGAGCTTGTTCTTTTAACGTTTTTTTACTCCAGTCATCATTTGTTTCTTCTTCAGCCATATCTTCTGCTGCTTCCATCTGCCAATCAAGATATTGATATAAAGTATTATATGTTACATTAACTAGCATTTTCAAAGCTGCTGGTTCTTGTTGCAGACACATATCTATCAAGTGATAAATAGATGAGGCAGTATACTGTGCTTCGACAACATATCCTGAATCATTATCGTGACCGTGAGGTATTACTTTTTTGCAGTCGTTCAATAATTGGTTTAATCTAATTGAATCTATCGAGTCACCTTTCAGAATCATCCAAACTTCATCTAAAGCTTTCCTCAAAATAGGATATGTTTCCCAATTCATTTCTTTAGCGAAAATAAGATAGTTTGGTAGCAATCTTTCACAAATACTGGCAGCAAAAGCAATTTGATGTAGCAGGGGATTTTTTTTTACCTCAGAAACTACAAGATCGATCTCTGCATCTTCATAACCGTACTCTAGCTTCATAGTTTAAACTCACCATAAATAATATTCATTTTTATTCCCACCATGGATTTGGTCGTTTATTTGGCAATCTATTATATTCAGACCAGGTTTCGTTTCGCGTTTTAACCCCAAACCTATCTGCCGTTTCGTTAGTCTAAACCACAGTTATGACCAAACTGTCATAGGCTTATCACTCTGTTGACACAACCAGTTGATAAATTGTATTTATTCCCAAGGAAAGTTTTACACAAAAACTTACCAGAATATATGCCAAGCAAAAATT
>JBCCDM010000659.1:0-1970 GCA_039030795.1 Cyanobacteria bacterium P01_A01_bin.84 | reverse complement strand
TGGCTGTTGCTGCATTAAATGTTTTTTAGTCCGTTGATAATTTGCCTGGTCTCCCTTATCTAAAAATATTGCCTGAGCTTTTTCCAGATCAGCCTTACTTTGTCTTTGATTTCCCAGGTTAGATAGCACAGTTGCTCGATTAAAGTAAGCTTTGCCATCATTAGGATCAAGAGCTATTCCCCGATCATACTTGGTCTTAGCATCTGACCACTGACGCAACTTCATATAGCCAAAACCACAGTTGAAGTATGCTTGAGCGTTGTCTGGCTGGAGTTCAATCACCTGTTCCAAATCAGCAATCGCCTTGAGCCAATTCTTTTGTCTTAAATTAATAATTCCTCGATGATAATAGGCGGGACTATAATTTGAATTTATGGCAATCGCCTGGTTATAATCAGCGATTGCCTTGTCCCATTGACCTCGTTGATTGTAAATACCTGCGCGATTAAAATAAGCTCGTTTGGATATTCGAGAATCGATTTCAATAGCTCGATTCAAGTCTTCAAGAGCGAGTTGCCACTGAAACTTCTCTAGGTAAATATTAGAGCGATTAAAATAAGCTCCTGCATTATCTGGATTTAGAGCGAGCGCCCGATCAAAATCCTCTAATGCCTCGCTAAATTCCTGTTTAAGAGCGTGAGTCAAACCCTTTGTATTGTATTCAGAGGATTGATTGATATCCTGCCAATCTAGATCGTTATTGGAATTATTAGATGCTTGCTGTTGCGCCAAACTATCGATACTAGCCTGAAGTTCTGGATAATTAGGATTTAGTCTTGCTGCTTGTTCATAATCTTGTTCGGCTTTATTCCATTTTTGTTGCAGTGCAAAAACATTACCTCTACTAAAGTATGCTTCTGGATTTTTGGGAGCAAGTTTTATCGCCCGATTCAAATCTTTTAATGCCAGTTTCCACTGCTCTTGTTGCGTATAGAATATTCCCCTAGCTAGATTAACATCACTAGAATCTGGTGCGATCGCTACAGCTTGATTAAAATCTGCTTCAGCCTTATCTAAATCATCGAAATGATCGCTATACAAATGACCCCTAACAATATAATTATGAACATAATCTGGCTCAATTTCTATTGCTTGATTAATACTTTCAAGAGCTTGATTCCAATCTTTTTTTAAGGAATAAATTCTTGATCTAACATAATAATCTCGCGCATTTTGCCGATCTAGCTCAATTGCTTTCTCTAGATCTTCAAATGCTAAATCAAATTTGTTTTGCAAAGCATAAATATAGCCGCGATAGATATAACTTTTACTATATTCAGATTTAATTGCAATCGCACGATCAAAATCCTTAAAGGCTTTATTCCATTGTTCTAACCTGGCATATATAAGCCCTCGATTAATATATGCTTCTAACAAGTTAGGATTGATTTCAATTGCACGGTTAAAGTCGGCTAATGCCTGACCCAACTCTTCTCTTGATTGGTGAACTACGCCTAAATTAGAATATATGGCTGCATCAAGCCAATCTTGACGACGAATTTTTACCCTTTTATTCTCTAATTTCTGTTGCTCTATATTAATAGTTTGCTCATCTTTTGCCCAAATGGAATTGGTAAAGCAGCTCAATATAAGTGCAGATATCAGAAAGTTGATAGTGAGTTTATTTAGCATTAAGGTTATTGAATAAAATATAATTTCTTATAGATTACATGATAGTAATATTCTTCGCTTTGATTTTTATTAAAGCTTTGATTAATCCTCTTTTTGCTAACAACTATTGATTCAAAACTTCACCTACAATATCCCTAACTCATCAAAGGTCACGATTGATTATAACCAGTGGATTTTTAGGCATTTCTCGAACCTTTTTTAGTCTGACATGCTATTAAAATTGTAAAATTACAAATCCCGCAAATTTGGTGAAGAATCAGCAGGTACATTAGAAGGTACGATGCCACCACCAAGATCGCGTAATGGTTCTGATGAATCTTGTTTGAGGCGAGTTGTCG
>JBCCDM010000658.1:0-1999 GCA_039030795.1 Cyanobacteria bacterium P01_A01_bin.84 | reverse complement strand
GTAAGAAGTAAGAGGTAAAATAAAAAATCTATATTAGACTGAGTTATAAATTTCTGAGTCACAAGTTTTGACCCATTACCTATTACCCATTACCCATTACCCATTTTCATTAAACTGATGCTGTGTTTGATGATATTTCCAAAGTTTACCTTTACGATTTAATAATTCCTGATACCCTCCTTCTTCTACAATCCTTCCTTGTTCGAGAACTACTACTTTGTCAGCTTTGAAAATAGTAGAAAGTCGATGAGCAATTGCAATTGCAGTTCGTCCATAGGTTAATTTTTCTAAAGATTGCTGTACTAAACGTTCGCTAACTGAATCAAGAGCGCTAGTTGCTTCATCTAAGATTAAAATTTCTGGATTACGTAATAAAGCTCTAGCAATAGCTATCCTCTGTCTTTGTCCCCCAGATAAACGTATTCCTCTATCTCCTAGTTTGGTATCAAAACCTTGGGGTAACTCTGAAATAAATTCGTCAGCATTTGCACCTTTTGCTGCTTCTAGAATGGCTTTATCGTCTATATTTTCTAAACCATAAGCAATATTTTCTCGAACTGAAGTATTAAATATAAAAGTATCTTGACTTACCACTGCTATATTATTCCGCAAAGAACCAAGGCTATATTCACGTAAATCAACTGCATCAATTAATATTTTTCCTTTTGTAGGGTCATAAAACCGCACTAATAAATCAGCTAAAGTTGTTTTACCAGAACCACTAGCACCAACTAAAGCTACTGTTTGTCCGCGTTCAATAGTTAAATTAATATCGTGTAATACTAACGAGCTACTGTCGTAACTAAAATCAAGGTTGACAATTTCTATAGTTTTTTTTAAACCGGGAAACTCTTTTTTGCCATCCCTTAAGTAATCTTTATCATCAGTCCTTAAAAGTTCTTCAACAGCTCTTAAAGCTCCAGAATTCATCGCAATTAAACTCCAAGAACTATTCATCTGAGCGATAATCGGTAGTAACCTAAATAACGCAAACAGGAAAGCTAGTAAAGAAACTACATTCAGAATTCCATTTGATATCAAAGTAGAAACCGCAACTAAAATCATTGCTACCAGAATAGTAGTAGCTAAAGCTTCAATTAACGGTTGCAAAAGCCCGCTAATGGTACTAGCTTTTAACCAAGCGCTGGCAAACTTTTTTGCTACTTTGTGAAAACGCTTGCTTTCAAATTCTTGAGTCCAAAATGATTGTACCGTGCGAATACCACCGACGAATTCTGTAGTTTTTGCAGCTAATTCTCCACCAGCAGATGTCATTTCAAAGCTAGCTTGACGGACTCTACTAATCCAATTTGATGCTGCTGCTGCTAATAAGCTGAAAAGAAGTACCGTAACTAAAGTTAGTTGCCATGAAATAACAAACATCGCGCAAGTATAGGCTATAATCACGCAGCTTTTAGTGACAAAATTAATCAGTTCATTAAAAGCAAAACTAAGGTGACTAACTTCAGTAGAAAAAGTATTTATTAATTCTCCAGAACGTTTTTGAGTATAGTATGAAAGACTAAAGTTTTGGAACTGCTGAAATATTCCTTTACGGAGAGTATCGACTAATCCTATTTCGCATAACTTCGCACAGTAACGTCCAAAATAACTAAAAACTGCTCTGACCCAAACAGTTAATAATATTAAGCCTGATATACGCCAGATACGCTCCTGCGAATCAGTTTCGATTCCTAAAAACCGAATATCAAACCACCTCACACCACTTTCTAGCGGAGGCTGATTTGGATTAGTTAAACCTTGCAGCAAAGAGGCTATTAAACCGATACCAACTGCTTCTAGCACCGCTGCCATAATAGTAAAAAATATGGCTATGATTGCGATACGATAAAAAGGCTGAAATGCCCGTAAAATAATATAGTTCTTTTGGGAAAAACTATTAGTAATAAAAAAATTACGAATAACAATTGGTAGCTTAATTTGCATGTAAATCTAATCTTTGATGATTATATAGTCCGCTATGGAAACTCCATATAAT
>JBCCDM010000657.1:0-2006 GCA_039030795.1 Cyanobacteria bacterium P01_A01_bin.84 | reverse complement strand
GTGCAAGATGTGAGTTGATTAATGTAGATAACCCCAGATTGATAGCTTCTAGTAGTATTACTATGACCACCATAAAATAGAATATCGCAAGGTTCATCCCAAAGTTTAACTAAATCGGGACGCTGTGGTTGTTGAAGAACTATTAATTCTCCTCCCCGTTGCTTCAATTTATTTAGTATTGCTTCATCTGCTTTGGTGTTAATATCACGATTATCACCAAAAATACTGATTATTCTAGCTCGTCTAATATATTTTTCTTCTGATTGTGAAGTTTGAGAAATTGATTTTAATTCGTTAAAACAGATAGCAGCTTCTAAGGAATTTGTTTCCAGAAAAGAATCTAATTCATGCCAAGGAAGCTTATGTAAAATATCTTTGGTTGCATCAGAAATAATATTTTTCGTGTTGATAAGCAGATGAATTTCCGAATCGGGACTTAATTTAAATACCGAGTTCAATTGTAACTGAAGTGGAGATAGCCACTGATTTAATTCTTCGTGTAAATTACGAGCGAGTTTATTACATTCAGAAGGTGAGAAATTTGTTTGAGTTTTCTTGAAACCTCCCCTGGTAGCTTTTCGTTTAATTATTCGCTCTGGTGAAGTTAACCAATCATAAACCTGCTTCCACTTTTGGTAAGTAGAAGGAATATCGGGTGCTGGGGGTAATGTAATTGTAGTTTGTTTGAAATTACCTCGCATATCTGTTGTCTTCACCTGAAATTTGTTATTACCAAATCCCAAGTGAAAGTCACCGTCGCTAAATTCCAGGCTTACTAATGTTTTCATGCAGATTCACCATTGTTTCATTGCGAATAATCAGCTAGATTTCCCGTAGTTATGTTACATTACCTTATTACCTGAATTAATACGCTCGTCTATCGCGCTCTAAATCGTAAATAGTTTTCTCAAATAACCAATTAGCAGAACGTTCTGGATATTTGTTTTGAGTGCTTAAAAACAAACGTTTGGCTGTTTCGGGTGACTGTACTAAAGTTAAAAGCTTCTTTTGCAAACGAGAATTAGTTTGATTAAAAGAATCCGATTCTGTTGAGTTGGAATCAGTTTCTTGTAAATTTAACTGGAGAAGAGCAGTTACAACTGCAATTCCTAACAACATTAATGTTACCTGAGTAGCATCAAAGTCAGGAGATGGCTGTAAACGAGTTAATTTAACAGTTTCATCCTTTTGCTTTGGTTGAGAAACTTCTACATATAATTTAGTTGAACGGTTCTCTAAAGGAGCTTTTACAGTAGTCGCTTTCTTGTTATCTACAGCTACAGGACAGATATCGTTTGATTGTAAGTTGTTCGAGCAAGTATTTACTTCAGATGCAAGTACGTTACCAACCAAACAAATGCAAGCGATTGTAGCTAAAACGGTGTTGAATTTGAAGAAACGAAGCATTTAATGTACCTCTCATTCAAGTAATATCAATGTTGAAACTGTTATCAGTGCCAACATTTATATATAGATTTTGATTTGATTTAGCTATACAGTTTTTAGAGCCAATATTTTATATATCGTTTGCTTTGGCTTGGTTATACAATATTTAAATTAATTAACGAATATTGACATAAGCGCTTGAACATGGATTAAGAATTATTTATTAATTCAAATCAAACAACCGATAAATCTCAGCCAATACTTGGTTTACTTCAGATGACAAAGCAGCAGCAGATTGTTCTGCAAGAATACCTCGCAGTTGTCTAGAATGAACCTTCACCTGTTTTTTCTCAACGAGTTCGCCTTTAAGTTGTAGCGCTTCAGAAATCAATTGAACCTGTTCCAAAGCTTCCTTTTGAGCATCTGCTGTAATTGTGTAGTCTTCCTCTACTAATCTATGTAATTGAGTTAGAAAATTGTCAAGCTGTGGCTTACCAGCACCAGGAAACTGCGACCATTTTAAAGGAACTTCGGCTGGATTTTGGCAAATCACGGGAAGCCAGCTAGCACATGGATATCTATCTTCTAAGCCTTCTAATTTCTGCCGTGCTTCTCTAACG
>JBCCDM010000656.1:0-2021 GCA_039030795.1 Cyanobacteria bacterium P01_A01_bin.84 | reverse complement strand
CGTCGCAGTAAATGGCAAGCACGTCAACCAAAATATCCCCGTGGAGTCTTAGGTAAATATGCCAAATTGGTTTCTTCTAGTAGCCTGGGAGCAGTAACCGATTTAGATTTATATAGTTAGTTAGATTGGCGTTGGTGATTTGAGAATGTCACGGTATTTAATGATCGATTTTTGGTTAAAGGTATCATTCAATACATTACCCATTTACCAACGCCTCAATACCTCTACATAATTGATAACATTTTCTGTGATAGATCCACTATTTCCATAGCGATTAGTACGATTACTAATTACGGCTGTTGTCAACGATTACCCAGATAGTACAAATTAGTAACCGTATCTATATGAAGCAAAATGATCGCCCTCCTCTTCAGAAACAGCGATCGCCAAAAAGAATAAACTGTGAATAAACTGTAGGGTAATGCTGATCGATTAATTTAAAGTGATTAAAATCATTACAATATATCCTCTTGGAGAATTGTCATAATGTTTTCTCGATTGAGTTGAGAAACTTTAGCCAATCTTGTTGCCTGTTTTTCAATAGTTTTTTCAAAAATATTGCGTACTAATCTACCATTACCAAAATTACCGTCTCTTTGCTCGTATAATTCGGTAAATTTGCTCAATAATCCTTTCTGGGCAGTTTGATGCAATTTAAAATGATGGGACTGGCAAATTTTTAGAAAGATACTAAGTAACTCATGGGGTTGATAATCTTCAAAAGAGAAATAGCGTGTAAACCTAGATTCTAATCCTGGGTTAGACCCAATAAATCTCGACATCTCATTGGGATAACCTGCGACAATCACAACCAAGCGATCGCGATAATCTTCCATGCGCTTGAGTAAGGTATCTATTGCTTCTTGCCCAAAATCTTTGCCCGCAGCTTCTGGTTTTAAAGTATAGGCTTCATCGATAAACAATACGCCATCTAAAGCTGATTCAATTAATTGGTCTGTCTTTTGGGCAGTGTGTCCTATATATTGAGAGACCATTCCCGAACGATCTGTTTCAATACAGTGACCTTTTTTAAGGATGCCCAATTCTCGATAGATTTTGCCAATTAAGCGAGCAACTGTTGTTTTGCCTGTCCCAGGAGAACCACAAAATACTAAGTGTAACGTAATTGGCACTCTAGATAGTCCTAATTCTTGTCTTTTCTGTTGAATCTTGAGAAAATTAATTAAATTATTTATTTCTGATTTAAGCTGTTTCAGCCCTATTAAATCATTTAGTTCTGCTAAGATATCATCAATATTATCTAGTTTCCTTTCATTAGATTGAGTAGTAACGGGAGAAGCAGCTTGAGATTTATCTTGTCCCAATTGTTGCTTTAACAATTCCAGTTCTTTATCTATATCAAGACTATATTTACCGCAAGCACCCCAACTATACATTTTATAAATATTCCTAATTTAATGATAATTATTAATATTCTAAAATCACTCAAAATATAGCGGCTGTGATCGCATCAAAATCCTGAATCAAAATATGCCTGAATTAGACAAAATCTGAAGTAGAAAATTGTTATTCAAGCCAGCGGGAACTGAAAAAAAGCAACGTTTGCGGTTTTGAATATTAATCCTGACTCTAGTATCTTTGGTAAATTAAGTAAAAATTCAACTTTTGATCTATTAAATATCCTATGATCGCATTCTACTAGTGGATATTCAGTAACCATATAGGAATAAATTTACTCACTCAAGCAGAATGTCATAAGCTAAACCCGTAACGCTACGAATACTTATCCAGAGGTAAAAAAATGAAAGCAGCTTGGTATGAAAGCACAGGAGAAGCGCAAAAAGTTCTGCAACTAGGAGAGATGGATCTACCCGAACCAAAAGCCGATGAGGTTTTAGTTCGATTGCACACTTCTGGCATTAATCCTTACGATACTAAACGTCGAGGCGGTTTGCTGGGAACAACGATGCAGTTTGAGCGCGTTATTCCTCACAACGACGGTGCTGGAGTAATTGAGGCTGTGGGGATAGATGTAGATCCACAAAGAGTTGGCGAACGGG
>JBCCDM010000655.1:0-2021 GCA_039030795.1 Cyanobacteria bacterium P01_A01_bin.84 | reverse complement strand
GGAGCGTCCGACCTCCGCCGGGATACGATTGGCGAGAAGCGCATCCAGCCAGTCCTTCGCCCCCGGCCCTTTGATCCGGTAGTTCGCGAAGTTCGAGATATCCTAGTTTTAAATCAAAAACCCTATATATAGAAATTGACTTATCAAGATAAATTATAGCGATCGCACTATGTCATTTTCATTGTGTACTGCTACCTAAAATGAATAAACTCATCAAAGTACCACTATTCCAAAGACTGTGAAGAAGCATTGGTGCCAAAAGATTGCGCGATCGCACGTAAACAAAGCCTAGAATCATACCTAATGCTGTTAAGGGCAGTATTTCTGATAAGCTCAAATGAACCGCAGCGAAAATAAAGCTACTGAGAACAACTGCTCCCCAGGTAGGAATGTAACGAGTTAGGGAAGGTAAGAGAAAACCACGAAATAATAATTCTTCAAATAAAGGTGCAGCGATCGCAGCAGTGGAGAAAAATATCCATAGTGCTAAGGAATCATGGCTATTTAGTACTAATTGTAATAAAGGATTGCTTCCCCCTTGACCTTGCCAAAGTTGCTGGTTTAATGCCGATACTAATAATACAATTGGTAGTGCTGCACAGTAACCGCCGAATCCCCAAAGGAACCATTTATCTTTGAATTTCAAATTAAATACGTCTGGTTTTTCAGGTAAGAAAGGTTTGATAGAAAAGTATAGTACAGCCAAAGTTCCTGCTGCGACTAACAAATAACTAATTAATACAAACAAAGCTTGTACGCGGACATTTGTTAAAGATATAGCAGGTGATAAAATTGTACCTAAAATGGGTATGACAAATTTACCAATCATTATTTGTCCGGTGAGAAAAAACCCCAGAACAAAAACCTGTAAAATTGTCTCTCCCTCCCAAGGAATAGTCCAAGATGTATCGCTATTTTGTGCTAAAAGAGAGTTTTTACCCTTAACAATTCGTTGAGCGATCGCAAAAATCAATAGTCCAACACCAGTTATTCCAGCAATTCCTGGTAGGGAAACTACGATCCCCAATTTTAACAAAGCTTGTTTTGCGGACTTTTGAGCTTGTTTTTGTACTTGAGTTAAAGGTTCACTTAATTGCTGCAATTTATATAGTTGAGTTAAAGAAGTAGTACGAAACCAACCTTCTAAATCGGTTTTAATTAGGTTTTCTGCATTATCTAAAACTTGTGGTGGATTGCTCCACAAAGCAGTTAAAACCGTTGCAGTCTCGCTATATTCAGAGTTTATTTGAGGTATTGACTGTAAATCTTCCCAAGTCTCTATCGCAACTGCGGTTTTTCCTTCCCGTGCTTGTAAAATTCCTAAACGTAAATCTATTTGAGCAACTAATTCTCTTAATTCTTTTAAAGACTTCTGTAACTGCTCCTGTTGAGGTTGAATAACAGTAGTAGAGGTTTGATTTTCTGAAGATAGTTTTTCTAATTGGGTTTCTATTTTATCCAAATTTGCCTTCGCAGATTTGCGCACACTTTCATACTGTTTTGTTGCAGTTGCAAAAGGTTTGTCACCAGCTAAAGACTTCTGTAAGCTTTGAAAATTAGAGTCTGCTTGAGAGTCATCGGGTTTCCAAGAAGCAGCTTGTAGCTGAATATCCGTTTGATATAGCTCAATACGGCTTTGAAATTGAGGTTTTTGCAAACTCTCGTATAAATCTAAACCAGAAGATGCGATCGCAACTAGGGTCAGTAAAATTAAAAATATCCTTTTAAGTGTCATCTATATTTCGTTACAAAAACAGCGTACAGCTAAAGCTTTCCTATCAATTATGTACGTTATTGGGTACTGCTGCTCTATTTTCAAAGATTTAGAATCAAATATTTCTACTAAATATTTTCTTTCACCCAAGTATGAAAGGACTTTAATAGAGCAATCTCTTTAGTCATATCTTGCACCAAGAAACTCTTATAAATAAATAATACTCAGTATTCCCGAGCGTTTAGGACTGGAAGTCCCAGGCTTATAAACGAAGTCCTCTAAAAGAGGACTGAATAAATCTTAAATT
>JBCCDM010000654.1:0-2025 GCA_039030795.1 Cyanobacteria bacterium P01_A01_bin.84 | reverse complement strand
GGGTTATCCCGAATATATTTTAGCAAAACGTTCTCCACTGGGAAAAGTTGTATTTGATAAACCTTACTTTATTTTAGTTGAAGCAAAGCAAGACGATTTTGAAGGAGGTTGGGCACAATGTTTAGCTGAAATGATAGCTGCACAAAAATTAAATAATGAATCTCCAATAACGATATTTGGTATCACCTCAAATGGCGATAGATGGCAGTTTGGTAAACTCGAAAGAGATATTTTTACTAGAAATACTACTTTTTATACTATCCAAGAACTTAATAACTTATTCGCTGCTGTTAATTACATATTTCAAGAATGCGAATTACAGCTTAATACTCTTGTCACAACATAATAATTAATTAAATAAACAAACAAAAATAATCATGCACAAAAGATTTGTTAATCACTGTACCATCGAATTAACCTTAATACCAGATGGACCCATCCTGATTAAATCTGGTAAAGAAGGAGCAGACCCGACAAAACCAGATATGGAATTTGTAGAGACTTACTATGGTGGAGGAAAGTCTATTTATCTACCAGGAAGCGGTTTAAAGGGTGCAATTCGCGCTCATGGGGAAAGAATTGTTCGTACTGTGGGAAGCGATCGCAAACCATCAAATAGTAACAGTAATAATAATACTATCTGGGCAAATGACCCTATAAATGATAAATATGATTATTTGAAAGATAAGAATGGTAAAGATTTACTTCCACCGGAAATATACAAGAATTCATCTTTCACTGACCAAATATTTGGTAATACTTCTATTGCGAGTCGCTTTCGAGTTGAAGATGCTTATCCTGTTGACCCCAAAAAAATCAGATTAGAAGAACGTAATGGTGTAGCTATTGATAGAGTATTTGGTTCCGTTGCGGTAGGTCCATTCAATTATCAAGTTTGTACCGGGGGAGAATTTAAAACTAAACTACATTTAAAAAACTTTACTTTAGCTCAGTTAGCTTTAATCGGGTTAGTATTACGGGATTTGAATGACGGTTGGTTCGGTTTGGGTTTTGCAAAATCTCGTGGTTTGGGGACAGTTTCAGTTAAATATAATTGTGCAAAGGTACAGTATCCGGGATGTATTTTAAGTCAAGATTCTCAGAATAATCGCAAAATCAAACAGTTGGGAAATCCTGGGGAATGGGATGTTAATTTACTCCTCGGTGCAGGAGAATTCCTATCAACTGACGAAGCTGTAAAATATGGTTTCCTAAAACTGGATCGACAAATAACTCCAATTCGTGCTGAAGAAATGGACTTGGGTTTTGGAGTCCAAATGAAGTGGGAAGGAAATGAAGAGAATGGTGTCAAAGATTTATTTCTAAAAGCCGTTAATTCTTGGAATCAAGCTTTAGTAGTAACTTAAAAGGAGTAAAAGTATGAATCAAGGATATGTTTACTCTAAGGAGTCTGTAGAAGAAGAAGAACTCAAAGAATTACTCGAAAAATTAAAATATAAAAAATCAGAAAAAAAAGGAATTACCAAAGAGAACTTAGAACAAGAAGAATTAGGAGAAGAAGAGACCTACTATTTTTTGCGATCGCCTCACGATGTTAGCGGTATCATCAGGAAGTTACCGGATACTTTCCCTACACCCGAAGGACAGATGTTCAATGCTAATTACGAACTGCGTTGGAAGAAACGTAAGTCTGGTTATGATGTCTTAGTTTTAAGTGTTTTAAGTGAGTCCGATTTAGATTTACAAGGTTTTGAAAGTATACCTGGTAAATGGAAAACATCTGATTTCAAAGCTTACTTTTATAATCGTGATAATAACCAACCAAATCTACCCACAAGATTCCCTACACAATTCCCCAAAGGATTTACATTTAAAGGTTTAGATAACCAAGAGATTAGACCCGAAGATATTTCTATTGGACAAAGATACTTTCAAGATAAAGAAATGAGGCTAATCTAAACCAAAGCCTGCCTTCGGGCAAGCTTAGTTAAATTAGCCGCACCCTTTCAGGGTCGCGGCGGGATATAGTGAGAAATAGAGTTATAGATTGTGTAGGATTTTTTG
>JBCCDM010000653.1:0-2025 GCA_039030795.1 Cyanobacteria bacterium P01_A01_bin.84 | reverse complement strand
ATATTATTATCGTTCATCTCTAATTTATTAATCTAATTGGGGGTAACTCTTTTAAATAGGTGATTTTTATCTGCTTATAGCTTATAAAAATGGTAACTATTTCTAAGCAATAATTTTTACATCTTCCTAAAAGAGTCACACCCATATTAATTTTGTAATGGAACTCGGATAAGTTGATATGCCCCTCTAGTACCTAAATCTTGATAGTCAGAGGATTCTAAACCCATTTCGGGAAATTTTTTCGGTTGTGCAATCATGAGTATAGAAGAAACCTTGGTTTGTTGATTTGCTGGTTTTTGTAAATAGTCCCCCGCAGCTTGATTTTGTTTAATAAATGTCACAGGATGTTGAGTATAAAAGACAACGGTTGGTTTTTTAAAACCAACCATGACTATTTCCTCTCCTGGCTTTTTTGCTTCAACTGCGATCGCTGATAATTCTCGTAAGGGTAGCTGACGACTTCGATCCATCAAAAACAAAGCCGGTGTGAGCAGAAAAATCATAAATAGAGAAAAACCAATTATATTCGCCGTAATTAGTGATTTCCATTGACGACGTACTAGTAGAAATCCTACTAATAAAGCACATAAAAGCCAGATAATACTTCCTAATACAGGTAAACCTGAGTTTTGTAATAGCTTTCTAAATTCTGGTGCAGCTGGGTCTGCACCAATAATTTTAGGAATGTAAAATAATACAACTGCAAGTGCGGATAAAAATGCTACATTTACCCAACCACTCCAAAGTATTGAGATTTTAGAAGTTTTGGGGGAATTTATATGTTCGCTCCACAAAAGGGCAATTAAAATAGCAGCAGCAGGCATCAAAGGTAAAACATAACTAGGCAGCTTAGTGACAGCAATAGTAAAAAAGCTAAATATAGCTGCGAACCAAATAAAAGCGAATAATCCTAATTGTTGAGAGCGGGGTTGGGACATCCAGTACTTACGCTGCCAAAATTTAACTTTAGCGATCGCAACAGGTAAGTAAATGGAATAAGGTGCAAAACCTAAAAGCACTACCACGAAGTAAAAATACCATGGTGCCGAATGACGATTAACTACGCTAGTAAAGCGTTCAACATTGTGATAGCCAAAAAACGAATCAATAAAGCTAGGGTGGTTGCGTAGTGCAACTAATATATACCAAGGTAAAACAAGACTAAAAATAATTAGCAATCCTCCTAAAGGACGTGCTTCTTGCCACACTTGTTTGAATTGACCTAAATATAGTAAAAATGCTATTACAATTAATCCTGGCAAAACTATTCCTACAGGTCCTTTAGTTAAGACCGCAGCCGCAATTAAAATATAAAAACCTAAGTACCAGCCATAAGGGAAGAAGTTAATAATATTTGTGAAAGTATTATTAGTTTTCTTAGTAATTTTCTTAGTATTTCTAATGTTACTTGTTCTTTCCGAATTTGTTTGTCGATCGCTTTTTTTATCTTTAACAGGTTCGCGTTCCCCATAACCTAGAAAGAAACATAGTAAAGCCGATCCAATGCAGCCAGTAAGTAACATATCTGACACACCAGTTCTACCCCAGACAATCATTTCTGGATTTAAAGCCATTACCCCTGTACATAGACCAGCAACCCACCAACGCTGATAAGGTTTGTGTCTGGATTCTAACTTTTCTAACTCAGTTTGCTGCCACACTAAAGTATAAAAAGCCAAACTAATTAACCCCATGGCAGCCAGTGCTGAAGGTAAACGTACAGCCCACTCATTCACGCCAATCAGAGCATAAGCGATCGCTTGAGTCCAATAAATCAAAGCAGGTTTATCAAAGCGAGTTTCCCCATTAAAAAAAGGTGTAATCCAATCACCCGTAACTAGCATCTGTCGGGAAGCTTCAGCAAACAGTGGTTCAGTTTCATCAATTAAACCAATGCTACCCAAATGCCAGAAATAACCTATACTGCCAATAAGTATTAACCATAAAACTGAAAGAGTCACAGCTAAAACTGGACGCTTTGTCATATTTTTATACCACTGATTAATAGTACTACTAGTCATTAGT
>JBCCDM010000652.1:0-2039 GCA_039030795.1 Cyanobacteria bacterium P01_A01_bin.84 | reverse complement strand
TTCGATGAGAGGTTGGGCTGAAAGAAGAGAAACCCAACTCAGGTGATAGGTTACGCTCTGCTTAACCTAACCTACGAATTCATTCCTTAAACCCTCAGAATTAATGTGGTGCAGTATTAACTGTCTTTAGACGATTACTGCTATCACACAGTGGATTGCATTCCTTAATAGTTGTGAGGAGATTACAAGATATCAATTAATCCACAGCTAATTTTAAGAGAAAATAGAACTAACTTCCGGGAAGCTGTCACCTTTGTGTGTATGGATAATTATCTAAAGTAGAATTTGGTTTACTACGTCTCGAATAAGACCTGTTTTTTTAGTCTTTTAAATTTTATCTTTAAAAAACATAAATATATTCTTCAGTAATAATGCCGGGAATTATGTAATATTCCGGAGTTCATATAATAAAAAAGCAAAAAAATTGAGTAGTTAGATAAATTAACCGCTGAAGGTTGAATTATCTATCTACTCAATGAAGTTTAAAGAGAAGGGAATATTTTTATAAGTAAAGATGCGTAAGTCCTAATACAAAATAAGATTTCAAATAATGTAGCGGTTAGATGCAACCCTTATTGAGGTAAATAAGGGTTATTTACCAGTGGAATTTAAGCCTTTTTTGAAGCTCTTTTGCGACGCTTGAGGGTAATAACTCCAGCAACAGCTAGAGCGCTTAGCCCAATCACGTTTTCAGACTCAGGTACGCTTACCGCTAGTGAAACACCATCACCAGTGGTGGAAAATGTTTCACTGTTTGGATTACCCAACTGAACTACGAAGTCAGTTACATCTGTGAGGACTAGAGTTTGGATATTGCTGTTAAGACCTCCTGGAAGTAGCATACTGCTTATCATCGTTTCTGATAGCTCTACTCCGTTGACTTCAAGAATCCCACTGAATCCACCATCTTCAACATCAAAGAAGTCTAGTCTTACTTCATTGGCTGTTTTACCTTCAAAATCAAACTTGAATTTACCAACTTCTAGATGTCCTTGTTCTGCAGCTGTACCATCAGCCTCGAAAGCTACTGGACGGAACCAAATATCTCCAAGGTTTGGATTTGTTCCTGCATCTTCATCTTCTAATGTGATTGAATTGACTCCAAATCCATAAGTATTTTCAGTCTCTCTGTCATCAGCAAATAAGCGACTTTCGCCGAAAGCTGGATCAAATTCTAAGCTCGTAACAGAGTAACCGAAATCTAAGGTCGTTGTATCAATACACTGTGCGGGGTCTAAACATTGAAGGTCTGGGTTTGTCAGTTGAATTTCACCTTCTTGGTTAGGAACTAGTGAAGCTGCTTGTGCTTGACCGACGGATACTGTAGCAAAACCTAAACCGATTGTGGAAACTGCTGCGAGGGTTTTTACTAACTTTTTGATATTTTTCATTGTTAATCTCTCTAGAAAATACTGATTTTTTAAATTTGTTTTGGATAAGAGTGTTTCTGTGTTTCCTCGTATCCATATTTGTATAGTATTTCTGAGTCAGTGAATATGTCATCCCTTACCAACAGTATTTATCGCAACTTAATCTTGCTGGTAAAACAAGGTAAATTACTTAACTAAATCCGGATTTTATATACATTCTTGCTCCGTATTATGTCTGGTACAAATTGCCATAAACTAGTCAATCATTCTATGATTTGTAAAAACTTGTAGATGTTCTGAGCAAAACTTTGTAAAATCTTATAATCTGACAAGAATTTTCGTAATTTACCTGGTTTTACTTCTACAAAATAGGTAATTGAAACACCATAGGTATCAGCCATAAAATATGACGAATTAGTTTTTTCCCAAACGTAAGAAGGAGACGTAGCATTGCTATGTCTCTACAGCTCATTAGAATTAATTAGGTCAGCTATTAGTGGTCTATTAGCAGTAGTTCGTCACATCAATTTCGATGAGAGGTTGGGCTGAAAGAAGAGAAACCCAACTCAGGTGATAGGTTACGCTCTGCTTAACCTAACCTACGAATTCATTCCTTAAACCCTCAGAATTAATGTGGTGCAGTATTAACTGTCTTTAGACGATTACTGC
>JBCCDM010000651.1:0-2054 GCA_039030795.1 Cyanobacteria bacterium P01_A01_bin.84 | reverse complement strand
ATGGGACTTTATCCTACAAGAATTCATCTTTAATCTAACTAAAACATCTAAGTGCTTAATATACTTATTTTATAATTAGGGTATTAATATTTAACTAGTTAATAATTAATGCCCTAATTATAGTTGGTATCGAGCATTTAAATGTTTAGCAATTTGAAAATCTAAACACAAAAACTTGACAAATACTTAAATTTTGAGATATTTAAACATCTAAGCATAAATGTAAATAAATGATTATTACTGTGGCAGCATATAAAGGCGGTGTAGCGAAATCTACAACTGCTCTGCATTTAGCTACATATTTTCAACAAAAAGCTGATACTCTGTTAGTTGACGGGGACTTAAACCATAGTTCTTTAGATTGGTCGAATCGGGGTAGTTTGCCGTTTAAAGTTGCTTCAACCCTTGATAGTGTTGAATTAGCTGCTCTTTACGAACACGTAATTATTGACACTGCTGCAAAGCCTGGTGCTGATGAGTTGAGGAGTATTTCCCAGGGTTGCGATTTGCTGATTATTCCTACAACACCTGATGCGATCGCGTTAGCTGCGACGTTAAAAATGGTTGATGATTTGCAGAGTTTTGGAACTAGCTATGAAATTAATTACCAAATTTTATTAACTGTAATTCCTCCGAATCCTAATAAGGTGGGAGAGGAGGTAAGAAATGCTCTGAAAAATGCTGGTTTACCAATTTTTAAGTCTGGTATTCGTCGTTTAAGCGTATTTCAAAGAGCTGCTTTAGAAGGTGTACCGGTTAATGCTGTAAGTGACCCTTATGCACAGATTGCTTGGCGATGTTATTTTGAAGCTGGAAAGGAGATACTTCCATGAGTTCTAAGAAGAAAGTTAGCCGCTATGATGAGCTGATTGATGCTGCTCGTAGTCGTATAACTAGAGATAAGCAGTCCCAGTCAAGGGAAGTTAGACCTGCTTCTCGAAGTAAAAGTACTGACCCTAATTATACTCGGACGACTGTTTACCTTCCTAAGCAATTACACCGCCAGTTAAAGGCTGCTGCTGCTTCTGAGGTCAGACAAATGAGTGATATTATCATTGAACTCATAGAAGGGTGGTTAGAGAAGAAGAAAGTCGATAGTAATCAGGAGTTAGATTGAGAAAGGGGAAAGGGGAAAAATAAAACAATGGCATATTTATGAATTCTGTGCTGTATTAGTGTATGGAGATTTGTAGTAAATCTTTTTTCCCAGTTCCCCTGAAACATATTTAGAGTGGGATTTCTTCTCCTTTCTCGGTAAAGCGAACTTCTTTAATATTTAACTGGGAGTTGCTGGTCAATGTCTTTTTCAGTCCACCAAAGAGAGCAAACTGTTCGCAGCTCGAAAGGGATGTTATCTGTCTTTTTGAGTTGGGGGAAACTCTTAGGTCTACTGTGGCAATATTACCTTTTACGTTGACTCTATAGCCTGATAGGTTAAAGTCACCACCGTCTTGTTGTTCTATTATTTGTCCAACTATGTTTTGTGCTGGATTTTTTGCTGATACTTGCACCTTTTTGGGTACTAGTTTTTGACATTGAGGGTCGCTAGTATACATTGTTACACCTAATGTCTTACCTATCACATCGGTAGGTGCTACTGCTATTTTTTTATCTCTAGGAGGGGAAGATGAATTGGAATCATCCCTAGGTGTTACCTGGTTAGAGTTCTCGTTTTGATTGCTTCTGGGGCTAAGTTGGTTAGATGGTAGGTCGTCGTCAGATGGGATAATGTTTGGTTTCGATGTGGGTGTAGGTGAGGATGGACTATTAATGGTGTTATTTGGTCTATTGTTAGTATCAGTTTTCTGAGAGGTTGGTGTAGAAGCACAACTACTAATACCTAATACGAATGAAATCAGAATTAAAGGATAAGTAAATTTTGTTGTTGAATTCATAATTTTTTTCATTATTAAGTTACCCTGAAAGTTTTTTCTGTTCTCGTGTGTGATGGGCAAACCAGTAAAAATTTACATTTCTATGCTTGAAATTAAAAGTACTTTGTAATACTAATACTGCTAAACTTTACTTGATAGTTTCAGTCTTGTCTGTATCGT
>JBCCDM010000650.1:0-2077 GCA_039030795.1 Cyanobacteria bacterium P01_A01_bin.84 | reverse complement strand
TTTTATATTTGGGATTTTTTTTATAAAATCTACTTGTTTATTATAAAACTGTTTAATAATGAGCAAGAAACTAAGCTTTATATTAAGCTGATTTTCTCATATCTTACAATAAGTATTAGAAAATTTGAGATGCGTAGTGAGCTTTCTGCTTTACTTGCTATTATTTTAGTTTTTGTTGTTTTTCCTTATACCCAAATTGTTACAGATACTCCAGCTAACTACTTAGAAAAGCTACCACTGAAAATAATTATTTCAGACGAAGGATTATCCAATGCGTCAGAGGACATCATAGAAAGATCATACAATAGGTCAAAGGACATCATAGAAGAATTATCCAATGCATCAAAGGACATCATAGAAGGATCATCCAATGCGTCAAAGGACATCATAGAAGGATTATCCAATGCATCAGGGGACATCACAAAAGAGATAACTTCTTCAAAACATAAAATGCTATTACCATCCTACTCATATAAAGATAGATATATAGACCAATTGAGTAGTACAGACGAATGTAATGGTTGCGATTTCTCAAGCTACGATTTTTCTACGGCTGATTTTGATCTTTACGGTAGTGCTTTGATGGAAGCTAATCTAACTCGTGCTGATCTATCAGGAGCCAATCTATCAGAAGCTAATCTAACTCGTGCTGATCTATCAGGAGCCAATCTATCAGAAGCTGATCTATCAGGAACCAATCTATCAGGAACCAATCTATCAGGAGCTAATCTATCAGGAACCAATCTATCAGGAACCAATCTATCAGGAGCTAATCTATCAGGAGCTAATCTAACTCGTGCTGATCTATCAGGAGCCAATCTAGAAAATGCGATCATCTCTGATGCGAATTTGTCCAATGCTTATATGAAACGTGTGAGATTAACAGATGCTACTCTTACGAATGCTAATTTCATTGGAGTAGATTTATATGATGCAATGATGCCTGATGCAACTGTTTACGATGGAAATATTTCTAAGTACGGAGCCTACAATTAGGAGAGAGATCTGAATCTATTCGGGATTTAGTTCAGAAATCGCCTGTTGCAGTTTTCGGCAAAGTAGGTATGGCTTCTTGTTTGATATCTGCGCGATCAATATTCAAACCTGACAACGAGTGAAATAGAATAGTAAACTTTAGCAGAATCACCCCTCAATAGGAACGTTTTTAAATATTTCTGTGAAAGGAATTATAGAAATATTAACGCTTGGGTTAACAAAAATATTTTTCTCAATTACGTTTAAACTACTGATTTCGTTATCTTTTGTCCAGACAAATGGCTCACGACCATTGATATAAGATTTTAAACCAACAACAATTGATCCATCTCCAGATACGTCAAATGCTTCACTGCTAAGTCCTTGATTTAAAATATTGCCTAATCCTTGAAAGCTCGCTGCCAAAGATTGCTTTGCAAACCCAAGACAAAGAAAAATTATCAATAGCCATACTGCAAAATATTTCAAAATTATCATAAGTGCAAAAAAAGAGCGCAATTATTAGCTTTAAATTATCTAATCAATTTTAAGTACTGCCTACTAATTAAGCAGCAACCAATTTTTTTCAGTCTTAAATACTCATTTGACAGCACTGTAAAGTTAACTTTCGAATCGCTTTATCCCCCTATCCCTATTCCTCAACATACAAACAAGCGCGATTCCGCCCTTCCTTTTTCGCCTGGTAAAGAGCTTTATCAGCCAAAGCAATCAGCAATTCTGGACTAGATTCCGCATTGGGAATTAAACTATGAACACCTAAACTAATAGTTACATAATCATTGATTAAAGATTTTTGATGTGCAATATGCAATTTGTTGATGTTGACCGCAATTCTTTGCGCAATTTTCAAGGCTTCAAGACCATTAATTTGAGGCAAAATAATGCCAAACTCCTCTCCTCCATAGCGAGCAACCAAACCAGGAATTGATTCCATAACGCATTCAATTGCTAGAGCAACCTGTTGTAAACAGTAGTCTCCGATAGGATGACCATAGGTGTCGTTGTACAGTTTAAAATAATCTATATCGCAAAGTATGAGGGAAAGAAACTCTTGTTCTTGGTTGAGCCTTTGCCACTCTTG
>JBCCDM010000649.1:0-2105 GCA_039030795.1 Cyanobacteria bacterium P01_A01_bin.84 | reverse complement strand
TCCTGACGACCAGCGATAACAAATAATATATTAGAAGGGACATCTCCATAACGACCTTCAAAAACATCTAATAACCAGCTATCTAAAAAATCATCGGTACGCTCATAGGTATCAAAAAACAAAACAATATTAAATTCATCTAATACCTGGCTGATTTCTTCTAGAAATATTGGTGTCAGTACTTCTATGGGTTCCCGTACTAATTTTACCTCGTCTTTGTTGGTTAATTTCTTCGCTACAAAAGCAGCCCATTCTCCAGTTTGGGAAGCAAATGCATCCTCGTCTATCATTCCTGCTGCAATACCGACACCAGGTACCTGCTTCGCAGCAATTAAACTACCTTTGGCTACAGTTTTTCCTAGAAATGCTGAAAATCCTTGGGGTGCTTCTGGGTCAGATTCTAATTCTTGCTGTTTCTGTCGATATACCTTGTAGCGTTCGGTAAATTTCCCTAGTTTATGACCTTTCTCTTCAAACTGTGCAGCCAATCTTCCCATTGCTTCCGGAACACTTTTCTGGTCATCATCAGTTAAAGCAGTAACGGTTTTTAAATACTGCTTATTTTCCTCAGCAATCTTGCGAAACTGCTTTAAAAGAGTCGTTTTCCCCACACCCCCTTGACCCCAAACATTAAAAATGAAGCGATCGCGTTCAACTTCTAAAGGTAAATTCAAATTGCGACTAAATATCTTAATTTGCTCTTCCCGTCCCACAAAACTATTTTGCTGTCGTGCTTTGTGAATATCCTGGATACTTTTACGCTTTTTCGGTTTCATCACAAGATTTGAGTTTTTAGATGGTATCGCAATTTATATATACTCACTCACTAAGCATAATTTCGGATGTAAAGAATACAATTAATACTTTTATCCAACTTATCCAAAAAGTTATTCAAAAAATAGTGGCGTTACTGAATAAGGATATGAACTTCGATGTAGAGACGTTCAATCTTATAGTTTGAAAGCGATCGCTTTAACTTGATTTTAATTTCGGAATGCAAACTTAAGTGAGTTCATAATCTACTGACATAACTCGTAAATCCCTTTATGTATCCTAGTTGTCTTGATTCGCCAAAAATTGTACGCTATACCACATCTAATCATGAGTAAAGCATCCTACTAAGCCAATACCCATAATGTTTTTAGCGCAATCGTTTGTAGACTATTCGTGGAATGATATTATCCAATGGTTAAAAATTAATACTCTTAGTTCCAGCGATCGCGAGGAACTTATAGTATTACTCAGTATTGCTGTCATCACTTTAGTATTATGGCAGTTCAAACTAGGAAAAGAAATTATCAAACCCTTCTATGTATTAGGGGTTTTCTTCCACGAAATGGGGCACGCGATCGCTTTAATTTTAATGGGTGCAGGGTTTGTACAATTGAGACTCAACCCACGTGGTGGTGGTATGACTCTAGGAAGATACAACCCCAAGACTTTTGGAAGATTTCGTATGTCTATAGTTGCAGCAGCTGGTCCTGTGGGGTCTTCTCTTGTTGGGGGTCTGTTGATTATTGCTTCTCGCAATCCTAGGATAACTAACAATATTCTGATTATTGTAGGAGTATTTTCCATCCTCACAGCACTTCTGTGGATTCGAGAATGGCTGGGATTCGGGTTTATGGTAATTATTTTATGGGGGTTAGTAATACTTGCGATCGCATTTAGAACACCTCCGGATGTTCAGAAGTTAATGATTCAAATTTTAGCGATTCAAGCGAGTCTGAAAACTTTTCTTAATATTAGATATTTGTTTGTATATATGAAAGGATATTCTGATGTGGGAATAATTCAGAAAAAGTTATTTTTACCTTATTGGTTTTGGGGAATTATGATAAATGTTTTGTGCTTAGAAATTTTTATCCAAAGTATTCGTATTGCTTTTTTCACAGATTATTTTCGGTAGAAATAATATCCACCAATATAAGTCGTAAATCTTGACTTGAAGGCGATATAAGACATAATAGACATCTCCAAAATAGTAATATTCTGTGGTAAAAAAAATATTGTAAATGTTTTTGATACAAAAATATGAGTTCTATTCTGAATCACATTGAAGAAAATCCGAAAGAAACACAACGCTTAATTGGTCTGGGACATTC
>JBCCDM010000648.1:0-2107 GCA_039030795.1 Cyanobacteria bacterium P01_A01_bin.84 | reverse complement strand
GTGCCACCAGCACCGTAAAGACAGGCGTTGTGCCGTTTAGGATGGCGGCGAGCCCGCCCGTGATGTGCGTTTGGCTCCAAACCAGAAGCGTGAAGGGCATGACGTTATTTACGATGCCCATGAGTGCTCTTAAAATCATAACAATCATAACTGATAACCAAATTTTCAATTGTATGATATCAATTGCTACCAATTATCCATCACCACCAAAATACTTGTAATATCTTCAAGGTACTGATTCTAGCTCTTAACAAATCAACAGAGGTATTCCATGGTAAAAATAAAATGTGGGGATGTAGAATTTTCTAACATAGAAGCTATTCTTTTCGATAAAAATGGTACCCTAGAAGACTCAGAAATTGATTTACGTAAATTAGCCCAAAAAGCATCCCGTATCATTGATGCACAGGTTCCAGGAATTGGAGAACCTTTATTAATGGCATTTGGTGTAAATGGAAATACTTTTGATTTAGCTGGTTTAATTGCAGTCGCAAGTCGTCAGGAAACGGAAATAGCAGCAGCAGCATATATTGCTGAAACAGGTAGGGGATGGATAGATTCCTTAAACATTGCTCGTCAAGCTTTAGATGAAGCAGAAAAATATATAGGTAACACTCCCTCACCCTTATTCCCTGGTTCCATCGAAATTTTACAACAGCTCTCAGATAAAGGATTAAAACTAGGTATTCTCTCAGCTGCTACAACCAGCGAAGTACAAGAATTTGTCAAATTTCATCAATTAAACAAATATTTTCAACTGGAAATGGGAGTAGATGGAAAGTATTTTAAACCAGATCCGCAACTATTTATCCAAGCCTGTCAAACTTTAGGCACAGAACCAAGTAATACATTAATGATAGGTGACTCCGTCGGTGATATGCAAATGGCGAAAAACGCTCAAGCAAACGGTTGTATTGGTATTACCTGGACAGGTCGTCTAGACCACGTCAAGGGTGCAGATGCGATAATTCATAAATTAGAACAAATTCAGATTTTAGAGTAATGGAAGAGCGATCGCTATTATTGAGAACGGGTAATTGGTAATTGGTAGAATAACCGAAATCTCTTTAGAGACGTTCTTATGAGTCGTCTCTAATCCTTAGCTATAACTTGAATTTTGGCGTTACTGAATTACACAATGAACCATATTCATTTACAATTTTGTATGATCGTCAAAATCTTTATTGATATGTTAAATTTAAATTCTCCAAACAACCTAAAATTATTGATTCATCTTTTGATTCAGCAACATCTGAATTTTCTACTTACCAATCTCATCTTACCAACTTGTATTTAGTTATCTTAAAAGGTGTACCAGCCCAACGTTCATGAGGATAAATCTCTTTCACTTCTCCACTAAAAAGAATCATCAAACCATCTTGTTGAAACTTCTTAGGTAAATTACAAGGAGCAAATCTCTTAGAATTATCTTTAGTGTTACCTGGAGCAATGATTATATTCCCCTCAATTCTCCCAACTTGGCTTTCTACAGTTTCTACAGTTTTTCTACTATCAAAATTGCATTTAGACATATTTCCTGGTCTCACACCAATCAATCCCAGTTTTCTTAACTCTCTTCGAGTTTCCCTATTCCAAGAACGTACCGAACCAAAAGCACCATCATAAACTGCATTCCAGGGTTGATTGTCCCTATTATCTGCAAAAAATAGAAAACGCTCTCCTGGTTTTTGAATAAAATTATCGCAAGAAGTAAGATTAAATCCTTTTAATTTGACTATTGCAGAACCATTATTTTTAAAATATCGTTTGACTTGAATCGTAATCGTGTCTCCATCAATCTTTCTCACAATACCTTGAAATACAATCGGAGTTTTATCTATTCTTTGAGCAAGAGTAGATGCTTGACTCCCTGGTCCTGGTTTACAAGCATAAGCGGGTTGGATTGGAGCTAAAGTTATAGCTGTAGAAATTGGTAAAGTTAGTCCTAACATTCCTAATAATAGATAGGGATAAAAAGATTTAAATTTCAACATATTCATTAATATCAAATAACCAAATAAATGTTTATTGCATAACAAAGAAGACTCAACACATTTAAATTAAGTTCCTAGGAAAAATATTGGTAAAATATTATATTTAAATCAAT
>JBCCDM010000647.1:0-2109 GCA_039030795.1 Cyanobacteria bacterium P01_A01_bin.84 | reverse complement strand
TTAAAATGTATTATTACCTAAGATAGAAATCTCTTATGAAGGGAAATGTAGAATTAAATTTATTATCACTTTATGAGATACTTATTCCCTAAGTGATAATTTTTCACAAAATTATCAAACTATTAAAATTATTAATAAAAGCAATAATTAAAGTCATAATTCACGGGAGAATCCACTTTTAGAAAAAATATAATTGCTGGTGACACAAATCTGTTTCTATCGTCGGTCTACAAATATATATCCAATATATATCCAAATCCACCGAAAATAGATTCTCCCTAATTCACTAACTTCTCTGAGATAAAGTTCTTAAATAAAGTTTCTAAGTCGGGAGGTATTATTGTTTATAATATGCGCATTCCCTTTATTAACTAACTGTTAAACCCTTTAACTACATAGGTTACGCGACCCTAAACCATTCTATTTTTAATTAAACCCTCCTACTTAATAATTTTCTGTGGAGAGAAACCTAATGACTCATTTTGGCATCATTTGTCCTGCTGAATCTGGACACCTCAATACTTTCATTCCATTAGGAAAAGAACTGCTACATCGAGGTCATCGCGTTACCCTCATAGCACTGGTGGATGCTAAAGAAAAAGCTACTACAGCAGGATTAGATTTTCAAGTAGTTGGTGAAGATATATTTCCCAAGGGAAAGTTGAAAGAACGTTTTGCTGAACTAGGTAAACTCAGTGGTTTAACTGCATTGAAATATACTGTCCAGTTATTTAAGGAAGCCTTAGTAGTCTTTTTACGTGATGCTCCAGAAATAATTCAAAAGGCTGGTATAGAAGCGCTTTTGATAGATCAAACTTCTTTAGGAGGAGCAACAGTCGCTGAATACCTTAATCTTCCATTTATTACAGTATGTAGTGCTGTCGTACTGAATAGAGAACCTAATGTTCCTCCTTTTAATACTCCCTGGCAGTATAGTCCTACTTGGTGGGGACGTTTACGTAATAAACTGGGTTATCAAATAATCAATCAGGTTACTAAACCTATGAGAAGTGCGATCGCTGAGTATCGACAGAAATGGAATTTACCTTTGCACTCTCATCCCAACGATAGCTACTCTCCACTAGCTCAAATTACTCATCAACCAGCTGAGTTTGAGTTTCCTAGACAAGATTTACCCCAGTGTTTTCATTTCACAGGTCCCTATCATTATTCAGCTAGTCGAGAACCCGTTCCTTTCCCTTGGGAAAAGTTAACCGGACAACCCTTAATTTATGCTTCTATGGGGACTTTACAAAATCGTTTAACTGATGTATTCAAGAAAATTGCTACTGCTTGTGAAGGATTAGATGCACAATTGGTTTTGACCTTGGGAGGTTCCGCAACCCTCGAATCCCTACCGCAATTACCAGGTAATCCAATCGTTGTCAGCTATGCACCCCAATTAGAACTACTGCAAAAAGCAACTTTAACTATTACCCATGCAGGTATGAATACGACCTTAGAATGCTTAACTAATGGGGTACCCATGGTTGCGATTCCGATTGCTAACGATCAACTAGGAATTGCATCCCGTATGGCTTGGACTGGTGTAGGGGAGGTGGTACCTCTAGGTAAATTGAGCGTAGAAAAGTTGCAGAAGGCTATTAAAAAGGTGTTAACGGAAGATTCTTACAAAACTAATGCATCGCGACTGCAAGCAGCGATTCAGCAAGCAGGTGGGGTAAGTCTGGCGGCTGATATTATTGAGAAAGCAGTATCTACAGGTCAACCAGTTTTGGCTTCAGTATAGAAAATAATTCTATGGAAAAGAATATGCAATCCATAAATAATTCCACTGCTGATACAGCTTATCTAGATTTGCTGCCGAAAGTTGAATTTAGTCCTATTTTTATTATGGGAGATCATCGCTCGGGGACAACTTTGTTATATAAGACATTAGTCTCGACAGGATGTTTTAACTTTCTCAAGGCTTATCATATTATTAAATATGACGAGATTTTGTCTCACCATATTAATCAAACTGAAAGTCAGACTATCAAAGAACTAGAAGAACTTTTTCAATCTCTAGGAATAAGCGATCGCGCTATTGATAAGGTGATTGCAACTCCAGATTTACCAGAAGAATATGGGTTTATTCTGAAAAATGTT
>JBCCDM010000646.1:0-2110 GCA_039030795.1 Cyanobacteria bacterium P01_A01_bin.84 | reverse complement strand
CCCCCCCCAAAAAGTTTTGTTACAAAGTCCTTGACAAATGATGCAGTTTAGTATCTATATCATCTATACGTTTAAGGCTTTTGGTTAAATTACGGAATAATGGGTAATATAGCCATCATGCTATCAGAGACGCTATAAGGGGTGTAGAAGAGACATTAATTTAAAGTACGCCTATTAGGTCATATGCTAGTAGGCGTACTTTATTAGGCATTCTGGTTATAAACTACTTAGTACTAATTGCTACTGTGTCGATTTTTCCGGCGGGGGGAGGGTATTCTTAATGGGAAAATCGACACAAAATCGGCTGTATCTCGCTCTGGGCATAGGATACAGGCTCGCGGAAAACGACACACTGGTCTGTGTTACACAATTTTTTGATTTTTGCCCATTTTTGGGTTCAAAATCGGCTGTATTTCGCTCTGGGCATGGTGTACAGGCTCGCGGAAAACGACACACTTTTTGTATTATGCTTGTGCTACAACTACGGAGATATTCTTGATATTTTGGGGGAATACGGAGATGTGGATGAGGGTGGAGCGGAGCGACACCGGCATAGGGGAGCGTAGCGACCAGTAAGAACTTAGGTGTTAAATAAAAATTTTACGTTGGGCTGTGGAGTATTGCCGCATCAAGAAAAGTTAATACGTGAGAATTAGTTATAAAGTATTTTCAAAAATACCCGGTTCTAGTGATGGAGTGGTGAATAATATAATATCGGTGATAACGCTTCAAGATAAAATACCCGGTCGCGCTTCAGTTAAATTTGTTTGTGATTTAATGCAAAATGTCAAGGGAGGAACCATCAAGAAAAAATATTAAACCTATAGCTTAAACATCTGGGGGAATGTGGCATATATAAGAGTTACGTGAAATAATACCGGGTACGATAGTTTTTGCATATATACCAAGTACAAATGCAACTATCAGGTATTGATAAGCAACGCATATGTGTAAAATAATACTAGTGCAGACATAGTACGGGCGTACCATTGCAGACATCAACGCAGACATAGTACATCTGACCTAGTATTTACCGATGACGACACCTGAAATATATATTTCAGGTGTCGTCATCGGTAAATACTAGGTCAGATGTACTATGTCTGCGTTGATGTCTGCAATGGTACGCCCGTACTATGTCTGCACTAGTATTATTTTACACATATGCGTTGCTTATCAATACCTGATAGTTGCATTTGTACTTGGTATATATGCAAAAACTATCGTACCCGGTATTATTTCACGTAACTCTTATATATGCCACATTCCCCCAGATGTTTAAGCTATAGGTTTAATATTTTTTCTTGATGGTTCCTCCCTTGACATTTTGCATTAAATCACAAACAAATTTAACTGAAGCGCGACCGGGTATTTTATCTTGAAGCGTTATCACCGATATTATATTATTCACCACTCCATCACTAGAACCGGGTATTTTTGAAAATACTTTATAACTAATTCTCACGTATTAACTTTTCTTGATGCGGCAATACTCCACAGCCCAACGTAAAATTTTTATTTAACACCTAAGTTCTTACTGGTCGCTACGCTCCCCTATGCCGGTGTCGCTCCGCTCCACCCTCATCCACATCTCCGTATTCCCCCAAAATATCAAGAATATCTCCGTAGTTGTAGCACAAGCATAATACAAAAAGTGTGTCGTTTTCCGCGAGCCTGTACACCATGCCCAGAGCGAAATACAGCCGATTTTGAACCCAAAAATGGGCAAAAATCAAAAAATTGTGTAACACAGACCAGTGTGTCGTTTTCCGCGAGCCTGTATCCTATGCCCAGAGCGAGATACAGCCGATTTTGTGTCGATTTTCCCATTAAGAATACCCTCCCCCCGCCGGAAAAATCGACACAGTAGCAATTAGTACTAAGTAGTTTATAACCAGAATGCCTAATAAAGTACGCCTACTAGCATATGACCTAATAGGCGTACTTTAAATTAATGTCTCTTCTACACCCCTTATAGCGTCTCTGATAGCATGATGGCTATATTACCCATTATTCCGTAATTTAACCAAAAGCCTTAAACGTATAGATGATATAGATACTAAACTGCATCATTTGTCAAGGACTTTGTAACAAAACTTTTTGGGGGGGG
>JBCCDM010000645.1:0-2110 GCA_039030795.1 Cyanobacteria bacterium P01_A01_bin.84 | reverse complement strand
CATTTTTTCTCGAACAATTTTGATTTGATTATCATCTTCGGCAAGAAATGCAAAGTCTTCTTGAACTAGAAATAAATAACAAGTTGCAAATTTATCAGGGAATTCTCAGGTTAGATCGTAGTTGTATCGGCGATCGCATTTCCTAGATTTTACGATAGATGTTATTTTTATTACAATGAAAAAAGCTCTGAATAACTTTACCCCAAGTCTCAGAGCTAATTTAACCGATTAGTCTAGCTGTAAATGTTTGACGACGCTACAGCTTTACTATCTATCACAGAGTTGACTGTTTTCCTTACTAGGTAAGCAGTCAATTTTTGTTTTTTCAGGTATTGACAATGGTTTACTTCCTTCTAGAATCAATGATTTATCTTTACCCAGATTAACTTTTAAACTTGCTGGAGTATTTCTGATTAAAGCCACTAATCCGATTAGTGTCATTGAAGAAACAATTGCCAGAGCAATCAGACTATTTTGGTCAATGTTCATGTTTATCTCCTGAACGAAAATAATGTTGTTGACTTGATGATTAATAATCAAATTTATTTTTAATTGACGACCTCCTAAATTACATAATTGAACAAACTTTTTACCATCTCGATACTTTGATTTGAAACGACTTAATTTTGTCTAATCCCTCTTTAAATGAAACTTCATAAAATAAATAGTGCATAGTCTTTAGCCAAACTTTGAAATGAATCCATTTAGTAGGCTGTGTTTTTCCGTACCAGTTAATTCGACAATCAATTAATATTGCTTCTTTTTCCTCATCACTAAGAAATCCATTAATCCATGTTGGAAGCTCGGTTTTAGACTCGAAAAAGCTTTTAGATGATTGTTTTACACGACTAATCAACAAAGATGGTATCAAACCCAAGCCCCGTCCCAAACCTTTTATGAGAAATACTCCTATTGCTCCTAATTCTCTTATGAATTCCTCTCGCCCCAATGTATCAAATAGAATCGTTGTTAACCATAATCCCAAACTTAAAAACAACACCAATACCAGCACTTGTCCCAGTGCCAGCACTAGCACCAGTAAAAGCATTATGTATAATAACAGTCCTATTACTTGCATTAGCCACATCGAACTCCCCTGTATTAATTTTGGTATGAGTAGCAGTTTCAGTAACAGTACTTGAAGTAATAACAAATAGTTTTTCCACCATTCTTTTAAATCCC
This sequence comes from Cyanobacteria bacterium P01_A01_bin.84, assembly GCA_039030795.1. Taxonomy (GTDB): domain Bacteria; phylum Cyanobacteriota; class Cyanobacteriia; order Cyanobacteriales; family Nostocaceae; genus JBCCDM01. The sequence goes on along the minus strand of JBCCDM010000645.1, from coordinate 928 downwards.
TCTTGTTTATCATCGATTTATCATAGAAACTAAAGAAAATATCAAACTATAATCAATTTATATTTATGCTTGTTTTCCCTCTGGATATGAATCCTCTTTTTTTTCTAAAAGCCTCCGATAAGCTTGAGTCCGACTAATAGCAATCTCACCTTCACCTAATAGCTTGTAATATTTCCTGCGGGGTGAACCTTCTTCTGCTACTGGTTCACGGAATTCTCCTGCTATTAATCCTGCTTGTTCCATTCTTTTAAGCGTTGGGTAAAGCGAACCAATCCCAAGCTTATTCATCCCCACTTTTTTTCTAGCATGGTTGATCCTGTCTAAAAGTTCTAAACCATACAATTCTTCTCCCCTTAACACTGTCAAAAGATCTAGTTCTAAGGCAGAAAGGACGATTACACCTTCCTTATTTTTCTTGGGCATATATGGAATTTCTCTTGATTCGATACGCTATTGGGTTGTTTATTTAAGTTTATTACAAACTTGATATTACAAACTTGATAATAGTCTAACAGTTTTTTCGAGAGTTGGATTATTTCGATGTTTCTAGAAATGAGAGAGTAATCAGCAACTTCCACAGATAAACGCAAATGGTTTATTGAGGATAGAATAAAATCAGACAACAAGTCTTGTCGCGATAAAGTGGGGTTAGTTTGTTTTATGCCAGAACAGAAAATACACATTAAAGCTCATACCGGCTCTGATGGTATCGTGCATTTAGATCGTGAAATCTCTACAGGTATCATTGATCGCGATGTTCAGTTGACTGTATCTTATGAAGCCTCTGCAACAGAGATTGAGCAACAGAATGACCTGCAAGAAATCCTGGGAGAGATTAAACCGCCAAGCCAATTAAACCAGTATGCAGGAACTATAAACTTGAGCGAAGATCCTCTAACTTTCCAGAAACGTATTCGCAGTGAGTGGT
>JBCCDM010000644.1:0-2112 GCA_039030795.1 Cyanobacteria bacterium P01_A01_bin.84 | reverse complement strand
TTTGCTGTTAACTTTTTTAGTTCGCGATCGCCTGATAAACTTAATCAAAAAAATCGCTCAATTCTTACTATTTTAATCGCCAAAAATTGAAATCAAAATAACTCTTAATTATACCATAAAAAACTTTTGCAAGAGTTCTAAAGTATCGAGAAACTCAACACCATCACCATTTTTTCGTTCGAGATGCAGTTTTTTTCCAGGTCGGCGATCGCGTAAACTACTGTAGGGATGCTTGAATAAGCCGATTATGCCCCGAATCAAAGAACTCAATAAAACAGCACATCCATCAAAAGCAGAAACAATTAAAGCTCCCCCACCTTCTGCTAGAGAAAACCAAATCTTACCTACATAGACCAAAGGAGCTTCGATATATGGTACTACTGCTTCGCCAATGTTCTTTAGATATACAAATGAGCCATTAAGCAGATCGGCAAGAGGATTGATACTTCCCAAACTCTCTTTGAGTGAAGTATAGAAACCATTAAGTTTTGCTCCTAGTAAAAGAGATATACCGTCGATAGCGGTGGCAATTACAAAAGCAACTACCGCTACTGTTTCTCTGCTTTCTTTGTTAAAAACTTTTTGTGCTGGAATAAGAAAGTATGAGGTTCCTTTTTCAGGAAAGAAATCAGTAACATCGTCGTATGCTTCTGGTTTATAGCCTTGCGCGATCGCAGTATCTTTAATTGGTGCGGGAATATCCTTCAAAGCCTCTTGGCTAAAATCAAATATTCCTCTGGCATCCACGTCTTTCAAGCCTGCGACAACTTCTGGCGCAAAGTATTTAGGGGCAGTATTTTCAATATAGTCTCGGTCTAATTCCCTTAAATCTTGAGTGACTCTATCAAATTCTGCTTTATACTCATCGTATCGTTCACCTTTACCCCGATCAAAACCCAAGTTAGGACAATTTTCTGGTTTAAGTGTTCCTTCAGGATCTTCTTGATAGAGGCTGCATTTGAGGCTGGTAGATTTCTGCTCTAGTCTGCTTAATTCGTTTTTAGGGTTAGTATAAAAGTAAACAACCAACTGCTCGTATTTTCTTTGAGCGCGATCGATACTGGTATTCTTTTCTAGTAATCTTCCATTCATAAAGTTATAGATGGAGAAAAAATTGGTATAGATGCTAAAGGCAGAAAGTAGAATAAGTGCTGTAAGTCTTCTTACAGGCTTATCTGCAAAACCATCAAGTACCAAAATGCCAATTAGTAGTAACTGAATCCCAAAGCCCAGCACGTAGGCTATTGGCAACCGTTCGAGAAACGGCATCCCCTCATCGCTAAACAGGATTTTCGCTCCATCCAATGTTGTAGCTAGACTCACTAATTGAAGCAGCAACAAGCTTATTGCTTCAACTGACCTACGAAGCGTAGCTTCAGACTTATTTTTCGGTAAGGAGAACAGACTATTAGGATGCTCTAATCCATAAATTTGGCTTTTTCTTTTTTTCTTTACTTCAGGCGTTTTTCCATTTTGCATAATCTTTCCCTTGCAACTCTGCTGATTACTAATCAGAAAAAGCGCACTATATTTATGCCTGTTACTATAAAGTAAAGATTAAATTTATTTTTCTCAACCAACTGAAATAGAAATGCATCAAATTATCCCTCTTATGTCACTCTGGAATAATGGATATTTTACGAATTTGCTTTGTTTCAGCCTACGAAAAATCTCTGAATATTGTGCGGGAAAATCTCGTATTGCTGGTACAAGAATACCTGTGGCTACTATTGCTCAGTTGTACCTAAAATAAAAAGAAACTTTAGAAGCGATCGCATCTGAATACGATTTATCCTTAGCAGCAGTTGTTGCAGCTATGGCATATTAATATGATCATAAATTAGAAACAATACTCCACCCTCTCCTTTAGAAGCTAGATTGAGAGCAATTTTGAGTGAGTAATCGAATTAAATTTCATTTAGACGAACAAATAAAATCAGTTATTGCTTGTGAGCTGCGTCGCCGAGCAATAGATGTAGTTTATTTTCCAGAAGACTTTCATATCTTCTGGAAATATAAAAAAATTAATCTGAATATGCCTCCACATTCTATAAGATTATCTTGATAGTAAAAAAATATGACGTTTTAAAAGATATATTTGACGAAATTCAC
>JBCCDM010000643.1:0-2118 GCA_039030795.1 Cyanobacteria bacterium P01_A01_bin.84 | reverse complement strand
TCTATTACGGACACGGTTGAATGCGCGTCTCTTGCCAAATGTTTCAAAATTTGTAGTTCTACATCCATTGCTACACCTTGCTTGTAGAGATTTTTATTTTTATTCCTTTAATAATAATACTCGGAAAGTGACAGAAGAGGGTTAATATCAGTTTCGCAGTTGAATGCAGCAACAAGGTTATCGACGGAATATGATGTGCCGGGTAATATAGCATAACCGTAGAATTTTATATTACTAGCATGAAGCTTGGAGATGTGTTTAGTAACTTCCGATTTAATGATGTTAACTAACTCAGTATCGTCTTGATTTAGCTATTTTTGTAGAGTCATAGCTATTTGAGAATATTGTAAGATAGATAAAAATTAATCGTTAAATCTTAACTTATGAGTTCTCATCCCCTTTTGAAAGTTGACATCGCTCAACTTAGCGTTGCAGAACGTATCCAACTTGCTGAAGATTTATGGGACAGCATTTTAGAGCAACAAGAAGAATTTCCTTTGAGTGAACCGCAAAAACAAGAATTAGATAAGCGATTAGAAAATTATAAGAGAAATCCTACTAGTGGTTCGAGTTGGAAAGAAGTCAAAAAAAGACTCGGGTTTTCCTGATGAATCATAACTTAGTTATTCAACCGGAAGCAGAATTTGATATTGAAGATGCTTTTAAATGGTACGAGTCCCAAAATACTGGATTAGGTTCTGAATTTGTTCGTGCTGTTGACGTTTGTTTATCAGGTATTGGTAGGAATCCGCTTGCTTATCAAGTTATCCACGAACAGGTGAGGAAAGCATTAATTCGTCGATTCCCATGCATAATTCTTTACATTTTTGATGAAGATTTAGATACAGTTTTTGTATTAGCTTGCTTTCATGCAAAACGAAACCCAAAGCAGTGGTTAGATAGAATTTAAAATCAGAGAAAGTTTTTGAGTAATAAATTAAGATGTTGGGTTACGACACGATTTTAAAAATTGTTGTTGAAAGTTGAAATTTATTGTCGTGTCTAACCCAACCTACGAAATAATTAGGAATGGATAAAACTGTTGCTATTTACTATACAGTTGCTTTCCGCTGGTTAACTGAGAGTCAATCTGTTCTCGACTATCGATGAATGTGTACTGTTCGTTGAAGCTACCATCAGGACGCTTTCCAATAATGTATTGACGAACTGGTATATCTGGAGCATTAATCACAACACGGTCTGACACTCGTACTGTTGTCTTTGGTGCTGATGAATTTTCTTCTTCAAGTCGAGACACTACCCATAGTTCGTTATTTACTGCATATACATCTTGAATTTCCAGATTATAACCAGCAGAGGGAGCTTCAATTTCTGCTGTAATAGTGCGCTCTTTCCGGTCTGCTCCAGGTAAATCGACATCGATATAAGGAACTTCAACGGTCTGTTGTTCTTGTACTACTATTACTTTCGGTACCGTAACCGTGCGTTTGGTTACTCCAACATTTACCTCGGGTCCTTTGATATCATATTCTGGTAATTTTCCGGGTTCTACATCTACATCTACTTCCGGTAAACGGGCTGCTTGCTCTTTCTCGATTTGACATGATGCCAAACTAACACAAAGCATCATTAATGATAAAGGTAAGAATCTTTTTAGGGTTAAACGTTGTAGTGGCATTTTTATTTACAGTTAAACAACACAATAATTGCTACGAGCAATGATTAAGGATGCGAATAAACAAACGAAGCTAACTCTTTTAGAATTTGATTTACATCGTTCTTAATATCAAGTAAAATTTGCTATTTTGATTGGCAAATATACTTAAAACCAACATCCTTTAATATCTGCTATGTTTAGCATTATTGATTAGTTCGCTCTGATTTACATCGTTCTTCAGTCATAAAGATATTTATAAAAATCATGCAATAATTAATACTTCTGATTATAGTTACTGTTAAAAACAGTTATTTAAATAACATATTCGACTAAATTGTTTTAGAGTCAAAGTTTATAAAAAAAGACCTGCGTTTAAGTACAATACTTTCGATAATATTATAAATTTTTCTGCTTTAGCAGTTTATTAATATAGACGGCGACCCGTGCCAAACCCGGTAAGACGGCCTCAGGTGGCCAGGTAATGGAAACCTCCTCTTGAG
>JBCCDM010000642.1:0-2136 GCA_039030795.1 Cyanobacteria bacterium P01_A01_bin.84 | reverse complement strand
GCTATCGCTACTCACTTTTATCCGTCGCCAAATCATCGGACTGATGCCGATTAATACTATTTTTAGCTGGTATGTGATGGGCGGGGTTGACTCTGGCATGAGTTCATTTTAAGCGATTTCCCCCGCTTTTTTTCGCTCTCCATTAAAGGATGTTCGTCGCCTACATCAGAAAAAACTAGCCCGATAAGCGTCATCCCCCCTTGTGGGCGGGAAATTCCCATAATTACCAACTCTTCTGCTCTATTTTTTCTAACTCGATACTGTCGCAGCTTTTTTTGATTTTCTGCCGACACATTTTCGCGGATTATTTTCTGTAAATCTCCGACAGTCCAAGGTTGCCTTGGAGTTGGTGGAATTAGAAAAGTTCCTGCTTTTAGCGGAATGTATAACGCAGTATGGCGTGTATAAGAATCAAGCTGCTTATTGTGATGATTAAAATAGGCACAGGCACTCTCTATTTTGTCAGCTACCAAAACATAGCGATCGCCATTTTTGTAGGCGCATATTTTACGTAAGATATTGTCTACAGGTAAATAAGCAGCAAGGGGCTTGGTTTCAGAACAAATTTGTAGCCAATAGGCATAAAACTCGTCCATGAAATCCCATTTATTTTCGCCACTTAGACCTTTTTTCAATAATTCAATTGCCCGTTCGACTGATTCAGTAAGGATTCCGACAGGATTATTAGAATCTAGTAGTAAACCTTCTGAATCTAGATAGCAAAGATAACCATCTTGTTCCAGATGAGGAATCATTCCTAAGACATCGGCTGGGCGTAGAAAAATTATTGGTAGGGTCAGAGGAAAGTTTTCCTTAATTCCAACCCATAAACAAATTGTTTTTCCGTTTATTGAAATTATCCCTTCTACACCAGCTACTACACCTCGTTTGGCTATATTTTCTAATTCATATTCAGAGAGAAGACGAGTCTTTTGAAGACAACCATCCTGCATCAAATCGTTGAGGATTGGCAATCTTTCGGAAATATCTAACATTTAGGCTGAGGCACTAGAAGAAACAATAGCTTTCTTGCATTTTTTAGCGGTGTCTTTCTTCTCTGGAACAGGAAATTCGTCGCCAAACTGATTCTGAAGTAGTTTACAAGCTTCTGTTGGATCGGCTTCTGTGATCGCTTCTTCAAGAGCAGTTTGTAGGCTTTCCAGTTTTTCCTTAAAGCTTGTCATTTGACTATCAGTCATCTTTTCAAAAAGATCGCAGTTAGGAACGACAGGCAAAATAACCTTTAGACGTTTGACAGATTCTCCATCTTGCCAGACAGGGGTAAAATTATTAATTATTTTCTGAACAAACAGACTGAGAGCCTTAAGGTCATTGTATTTATAAGTGTTGGCAAATAAATCAATTAATGTTTTGTTAGGCTCAAACCATTTATAGGCAGCGATAGTTATACCTATACCGATAGGTGCAGCATTGCCATCTTGAGAAAATTGAACATCTTTCCATCGCTTGAGATAGCGAATAATACGACGAAACTGTTTATCGTCATCGCGATCGCTATAGTGTTCTTTGATAAGCTTACTCAATTCATGTGGATCTGCTTCTTCCCAAAATCTATTCTCTTCTTTAGAGTTTAGTTTTCCCTTCGCCAGATAAATTTTGTCGTCTGATTCACAATAAACCGCTAAATCAACGTGATAAATTTGTTCTCCGTCCTGTTGATATGAAACAGTAACACATGGTCTTCTGATTTCTACGCTTTTGGTATGTCCATCTAAGGCATCATGAATCCATTTTTTTACTTTTACTGGATCGGGATAATCATCTTTGATGATTTTAATGATAATTCCCACATCAATGTCATAGTCTCCGTTTATGGGTATGTTCCCCGTTCCCAAGTCGTAGCTTCCTTGATTAAAGGTTTCGTATTTAGGCGGATCTATATCCAGATCTTCAAATATTTTGTCCCAATTATTCTTGAGACGGTCTAAAATGCGATCTCGTTTTTCTCTAAGTATTTCATTTTCTTTGAAACGATCCTGCTTGATTTTGTTATGAAAATCTTCAAAATGTTTCTGAACGTCAGCCATATGTAACTAAATATATTTTTAAATAATATTGCTTGGCAAAATAAAAAAATACTTATCTTTATTTTGCTTGCTATATCAATAGCAACAG
>JBCCDM010000641.1:0-2154 GCA_039030795.1 Cyanobacteria bacterium P01_A01_bin.84 | reverse complement strand
TCGTATATAATTTTGAAACTGAAAACTTACTCATATGATACCATTTTGTATAATGTTACATATCTAACTGAATAACTTAGTTGAATTTTGTTTTCAATAGCTCTAAGCTCAAACAGTTAAGAAAATTGTTATATGTTGCTTTATATAGAATTGGTAAACTCAACAATCTATATATTGTTAGGATTAGAAGTTATTTATTACTGTGTCCGTTTCAAAATAAATTAAATAGTCACATCAAATATATACTGTATATTTATACTCGACTATTATTACTTATTCATAAAGACTTGAATATATATTTATCAGTGCATCTAAATAATAAAATGAATAATTTGTGCCGAATTAAACATTCCAGATAGAAAGAGGCAAAAAAAGATGCTCAATAAATTTTCTGCTAAAGAATTATTAACTAAGTTGCAATCTTTCAAGGAAACTAAATTTTCGCAATTATCAAAATTAAATGTCCAATCTCTAAAAAATGGATTAAGTAAGCTTCGATTAACATCACCATTTGCAATTACAGTATTAATCTCTATACTGGCACACTCATTACTTCTAGCATTACCAATAATTTCTTCTCAAAATTCCGATGGATCTGTAGATAAAGAAGATTCAGAACAAATCGTGGATAAGGATAACTTAGAGGATGAAGAAGATGAAAGTGTTGATGAAAAAGGGAATTTAGAAGTAGACGAATTACCACCACTACCTTCTGAAATTGATGATGATACTTCAGAGCCAGAATCAGAGCCAGAGCTAGAGCCAGAATCAGACCCAGACCCAGAGCCAGAATCAGACCCAGAGCCAGAATCAGACCCAGAGCCAGAATCAGACCCAGAGCCAGAATCAGACCCAGAGCCAGAATCAGACCCAGAGCCAGAATCAGACCCAGACCCAGACCCAGAGCCAGAATCAGAGCCAGAATCAGACCCAGAGCCAGAATCAGACCCAGAGCCAAACCCGGAAACTGACCAAGATACAAAAACAGTATCTGAGAATGAAACAATAGAAAAGACAGCACCTGTAGATTTATTTTCTGAAGCTGCAAAATACAAGAATGTCCAGCCTCTATTATGTGGTTTGAAAGTTGCACAACAAGACAAACGCAGCCTCAAAACTTCAGACCCATTAGATAAAGTAAGCACTTATTTTGATAAAAACCTTCTAGAGAAAGGCTATCAACCTCAGAAAATTCATGAAGATAAAACTAAAAAAATCTACCAGATTTCTAAAGATGGACAAAGCAGATTTTTACATCTATTCAGCCAAAATGAAGCTGGTACAGTTATTCTCATCAGCCAAAAACGTCTAGATTGTTATAGTCTTAATACCCAAACTAAGAATACTGCCCAAAATTCAGAAGACACAGAAGCTCAAGACACCCAAGAAAATACTGAATCTGTAGATGTAGATAAAGAAGATTCTCAAAAAAATCCAGATAATACTGAACCTGTCGATAAAAAAGAAGACCCTTCAGAACAAGCAGACACTATTCCCACAAATGAAAAACTAGCAGAAACACCTACTGCCGAACAAGCATTTGAAAGTACTTTAATTAGTCTTAATAAAGAATTTGCTTGGGAAAAAGCTACAACACAATTAAATCAAGAAAACTCCCAAAAATCAGAGATTGAAAAAGTATTTAGTACAGACACCGATAAAACCCCTGATGAATTAGCTTCTTTAGTCAAGGTTAAACTCGAACAGCAAGGTTTTGAGACATCTCTGGTCAAAGACTACAAAAATGGTTTACTTTACCAAGTAAAAAAAGGTGAGTTTACCAAATATATTACTTTTACTCCTACAGAAGACGAAAAAAAGGTTGTAATTACTAGTTGGAAAAAATCTCCGATGAAATATCAGTAATTGCAAGTCCTATTAACAATTAACATCCTACCCTCATAAGAATGAGGGTAGTTTTTTTGACCTCATACCAATTCTAGGCAGAGGGAGGTTACACTAAGTCGCTCTCAGCCTAGAAGGCTGGAGTTACAGTTACGAAACCCACTTCCGTGGGCTGAATTAAGTCATATCTTGCACCAAGAAAGTCATGAAAATAAATAATACTCAGTATTCCCGAGCGCCTAGGACTAGAAGTCCCAGGCTTATAAACAAAGTCTTCTTTTAGAGGACTGAATAAATCTTAAATTAATA
>JBCCDM010000640.1:0-2155 GCA_039030795.1 Cyanobacteria bacterium P01_A01_bin.84 | reverse complement strand
TAAATGAATACTTATTATCCCTATAATATAAAAGTATTAATACCCAATATTAAAAAGTCGTAGATATAGTTTTTAAAACAAACACGAAGACAATATAAAGAAAAGATAAAGTTTACAAAATAAATAACATCTATATTCAAACTAAGTTAATATACAGACTGAGAAGGCTAAATTCATACCAGGGAAAACTAAATATTTACCGTAACAGTAACTGCATCTCCATGTGTTCATTTTTGACCACTAGCCAAGTACTGAGTAAGGTGAAGCCAATACTTTATTTGAGCAACATGGTAGACATTAATTGCAAAAGGGGTTTTGATAACCTATGTTTCAGGTTTAGGCTATTAACTTGATTTTTTGTTATCGAACAGAGACTCAAATACAGCTTCAAACTTTTATCAATTTAACTTACAGCTTTTGCTTAGAATTTTTGTTTTACTAAAATGGCAAAAGAGTATTAAATCAGGCTAACTCACTAATCTTGATATTGAATGGTCTTATGTGCATTTAGATTATGTGTGACGCAAGGAGTGACTCATGGTAAAGGCAGTTTCTCTGCCCACTCGTAAGGTATTAGACTTTCCAATTGCGGCTTTACCTTTTGACGAGCAAATCAGAACTATACTTAGATGGGCGAGCGATCGCAAAAGTAAAACAGTATGTGTCGCTAACGTTCATATGTTGATGGAAGCACATTGGAATCCAGACTTTGGTACTGTATTAAAAAATGCAGACCTTGTAACCCCTGATGGAATGCCTTTAGTGTGGATGATGAGACGCTTGGGAGTTCGCTCTCAAGATCGTGTTGCAGGATTGGACATTCTTCTAGAAACTTGCGAATTAGCTCAGAGAACAGGAACAAGTCTGTTTTTTGTCGGTTCTCAAAAAGAAATTTTATCCCGAATGAAGCAACGACTGGAAAAGGAATTTCCTCGCTTAGAAATTGCAGCGATGGAACCTTTACCCTTCCGTCCCTTATCTTCTGATGAAGACGAAGCTCTAACTAAGAAGATAAATGATAGTGGTGCTGGTTTAGTCTTTGTTTCCTTAGGTTGTCCTAAACAAGAAAACTGGATGGCAGAACATAAAGATAGAATTCAAGCAGTCATGATTGGATTAGGTGGAGCATTTCCTGTATATGCAGGCTTGCATAATCGGGCACCTCGTTTCATCAGAGAATTTGGTTTGGAGTGGCTATATAGACTAGTACAAGAGCCTCGCCGTCTATACGGTCGATATCGTACAACAATTCCGCCCTTCGTACTTTTAGCTTTTAAACAGCTTTTAAGCTCTAGTACTTTTAGTACACCTTTTCATATCCGCGAACGTTATCTGGGGTGGAGGTTAGAGTAATTTTATTAAAAAATATAGACAATGAAGGTGAATTACTTTAATTATTACAGCACCTAAAATTTTCATGTGAAACGAAAACTGTAATTATCAATAAACTTGTCAAGTCCTCTTTACTTGGAAGTTTATTTGATATTAATAATCCCGGTAAACCGGGATTAATATTTTCCTACAATTATTTATTGTTATTAATTGTAAAGTTACATATAATCTACATATACTCAGAAAATCTCCGGATCTTACACAATTCATCAAGAAGACAGACTAAGTATTTTAACTGAGAAATTCTAATTATGATAATACATGAAATATCTGCAATAAGGAAGAGGTTTTTGATACAGACATATTTTAGCTTTATCTAAGTAAATGCAGAATAGCCACCGTAATTTAAAACAATCTAAGCAGGGCAAACGCGATCGCTCATCTCCCAGAGAGCTTTACCGACCAGAAAGTTTAATGAGGCATCCGTTGCAGTTATTGCAAGATATGCTTCAAGATTTGCTAGCTTCACGGGAACTAGCTTGGCGATTAATGATTCGAGATATCAGCGCCAAATACCGTCAATCATTTCTAGGACTTTTCTGGGCAGTTATCCCTGCGGTAGTTATGGCAGCAACTTTTACCTTTGCTAAAAATGGTGGGGTTGTAAACATAGGCACTACAAATATACCTTATCCAGCATATGTCATGTTCAGCATGACATTATGGCAAACCTTTACAGAAGCACTTAATGGTCCAATCCAAGCAGTGACAGCAGCGAAACAGATGTTGGCGAAGATTAAATTTCCTCGTGAAGCACTGATTC
>JBCCDM010000639.1:0-2162 GCA_039030795.1 Cyanobacteria bacterium P01_A01_bin.84 | reverse complement strand
TGTTCTTGTATCGGTAACTGAAAGATCGTGTGTTTGATTTCTTCTAATGTTGGCATAGTTTTAAAACCGAACTAGTCATCTCGATTATTATTGTCTCAAATTGATGAAGGTATGAGATAAATGCGATCGCACTACGTATCTGCTTTAAAATCACAGGCGATCGCACAATTAATTATAATTATCTGTCATTTTTGACCCAATCTGCAATCCTTTCGCCAGGTTTAAGATTTTCGCGTTGGTAATAATAGACCATACCCTCTATAAGTTCAATCTGTCGTGCAGCGACGTAAAAGCGATGTCCGTCGCTAAAGTCAAAGTCCTGATGAACTTCAAATAGAAGTTCGTCGATATCCAGATCAAGATAGGAATATAGACGACGAACAGAATCGTTAGCTATTGAGAACCGAGGAGTGCGGATACAATACACAGGCAACTCTATGTATGAAACACCGTAAAAGTGAACCTCAAATTCATGATAGTAACAGTGGTCAAAGCTAGCTGTCAAAAGCAAATTATCGCGGTTAAATGCGTGAACATTGAAGTCAGTCGCATTTGTGGTTTGAACTAGTTCGTTGATACGGTTAATAACGGTTTGCATTTTGACTAAAGAGGTTGATGCAGAGTCTCAGTCAGATAGCGATTTATTATACAGAATTGTTTCGTATAACTACCTCTTTTTAAGGAATGTTTAGGCGATCGCACTTCCCACCTACCTTACAAACTACATATCAAAAATAGCAAAAAATAATATCAAGCAAGATTTAAAGTGATTTTTAAAGCGAGTTGCACTTTCATAGATAAATCTGGTGACAAGTTGCCTAGTTTTCTTTGAAAAACCGATGTACTAACTGTAGCTATTTTATCTGCTCTAATCAAAGATGTTTTCTTCAAGCCTGTTTGTGAAAATTGAGCATCACTATCTCGAATCAATACCCAACTATTTTGTAAACTAGCAGCAGGAATTTTAGAAAATATACCCACAATAATTACTTCTTCTCGATGTATCTATAGAATTAGTGCGGGTCTTAATTTAGCAGCAGTGAGATCGCTAAAAGGAAATCTGACTAGCCATATTTCTCCAGGTTGAGGCTTAGACATCATAAATATCTTCTGACTCATAGTTCCATTCGGTAAAACCAGTTTCAGCTAGTTGCATCATTTGTAGAGTTTCTAGTTTTTCTTCTAAATCTTTCATTAGTGTTATTTGTTCTTGTATCGGTAACTGAAAGATCATTTGTTTGATTTCTTCTAATGTTACCATAGTTTTAAAACCGATCTAATCATATCAATTATTATTTTCTCAAATCAATGAAGGGATGGGATAAATGCGATCGCCTAAACTATAACTCATTCAGCAACTTCGCAAATTTACTTGGAGTTAAAATCATTTGGAATAAAAGAATAAATTATGGCATCATGAAATTTGTTATGAATTAATAACCTGTTTCTGCTTACTCCTTCCTTATAAGCACCTGCTCTTTCTGCAACTTTTTGACTAGAGAAATTTTCGACAGAAGCTACAATTTCAATACGTTTTAACTGCAAGTTTCTAATGCCAAACTCAGCTAATAGTTTAGTGGCAGTAGTAGCATATCCTTTTCTTGTAAATCCAGTTCTCAACCAGTAACCTAAATTACCACACCAAGATTGAGAGCCAATACCTATTCCACAACCACCAACTATTTTTCTTTCACGATTGCGAATACTAAAACCATATTCTTTGCCTTCATGCCAACGCTGGGGTCTTGTCTTTAACCACTCTTCGGTTTCAGCAATCATATAATTAGGATGACACCAAGGTAGCCAAGGATAAACACGCTCTATAGAAACACTAATAGCTTCAAATAGTTCAGAAATATCTTCGAGAGTATATTTTTGTAGAATAACTAAATCAGATTCAAGCATCGATTCAAGTTTAGTGCTTGGATTTTCCATTATACTGCTCCAATTTTAAAGACTACTAAATATTAAAGATGCGATCGCTTAATCATTTTTCGAATTACTATTCTTAGATTTCGATATTTTAACTCTCCACTTTTCTGACAAGATTGTAGCGCGATCCGAAGGCTACGGGTCGCGTAATCGCTCATTTCTTTGAGTTTGCTTTCTCCCTCTTGAGCGATTGCTAATATTTCTTTTAATTCTGATTCACTCAAACGGTC
>JBCCDM010000638.1:0-2174 GCA_039030795.1 Cyanobacteria bacterium P01_A01_bin.84 | reverse complement strand
TTTGATTTTTTCTCTCTAGGAATAAATATGCTTTAACCTAAAGTAATAGGACTTATTTGTTTGAAAACTTAAACAATTATCATCACCCAAAGTCCTTAATATATGTCTGGACGTTGTTAAGCATAGGTATGAAACGTGGCTATTCCTTTATTAGATTATTCACCCTCAAGCCAAAATCAGCGCGTCGCTGGATATGAAGTAGCAGGGGAAGAAAAACCAAGAATTTACTCTACCAATACTCTACCCACATCAGGGGAAATGGATGAGTTGATTCGGGCTGCTTACTATCAAGTTTTTCACGAACAGCAGATGTTAGCTAGCAATCGTCAACCTTTTTTAGAATCACAATTAACTTCCGGTCAAATCAGTGTTAAAGAATTTATTCAGGGATTAGCTAATTCCGACTCGTTTCGCAGACTCAATTACGAAAGTAATAATAACTATCGCTTCGTAGAAATATGCATTCAGCGTCTTTTAGGTCGTAGCGTTTATGACGAACGAGAAAAATTAGCTTGGTCTATTGTAATCGCAACCAAGGGTTTACAGGGTTTCGTAAACGACCTGTTGAATTCTCAAGAGTACATAGATAACTTTGGTGAGGATACAGTACCTTATCAAAGACGAAGAGTTCTACCCCAGCGGATGATTGGTGAATTACCCTTTGCAAGGATGGCTCGCTATGGTGAAGACTATCGTAATAGCTTACCAAAACCTACATTAATCAAGCAAAGTCAGCCTTTCAACTTGGATAGTTTTCTCAAAAGTTCCAATGGTCAACTTGTTTCGTGGATTTTGCTTTGTAGCTTAGGACTGTTATTGTTTTTCTACGCATCTGTGAATTCCGATATTCTTCCTGTATTGAACGGATATTAAATCAAGAAAATTAATATTATTCCCTTGAAGTCACTTCTGGTAGCAAATTTTGCTACCTTTTTTCATTTAGTTAAGTCCCGTTAAACAAAAATTAAGCCCAAACAATGCCTAAACCCCAGTTATAAGAAAATACGGTTGCCGTTAAGCCTCAAAACAAGAAATAGTATAGGTTGGGTTGAGGTACGTAGACGCGGAGTGACTTCTCATACCAATTCAATAAATGATTGCAACACATCCGTAGGTAGAGACGTTCAATTGAACGTCTCTACCCCAAATACATTTGTCGCATTCTTTTTCTAAATTGGTATCAGATTGTTACCCAACATTATCAACAAGAAATCCAAACTACACTATTTCTATTTCTGAAACTTAACTGAATCCTATGGATTTATAAAACTTACCCATTAAAGAGAAATACTTAATAAAAATTAACAAAAAGGTATACCATAAATATAAAAATAGTGTGAGAATTGTTATTCTGTGCAATTATGCACCACTGATTTATCAGTCAAAAAACGAACTAGAAAGCAAAGAAATAGCAATAGCGTATTTGATGCTGACAGTTCATCTTTTGTAGTATTGTGTACTATAAGGGTGAAAAATTGAACAATACACCAATACCTTCTGGGGAAAAACCTTTGGTTCCGGTTGGCAGTCACTGTATCCTCGAACTTTATGACTGTCCGAATAATTTGCTTAACGATTTTAAGTTTATTAAGAAGTCTTTAGAAGCAGCAGTTGCCGAAGCGAATTCTACTCTACTTAAAGAAGTTACACATCAGTTTGAACCATATGGTGTTACTGCTTTAGCACTTTTAGCTGAGTCTCATATTTCAGTACATACCTGGCCCGAAATAGGCTACGTTGCTATAGATATGTTTACCTGTGGTGAAACAGCAGAACCAGAAAAAGCTTGTATCTATCTTAAAGATGCTTTTCAAGCTCAGAATCACGTACTTTTAAAGCTCCCTAGGGGTAGGATATCACCAGATATGCAAAAACGCATTGAAAAAAGCCTTGCAGAAGTTACATTAGTTTAGTTATAGTCATTCCCAGAAAAAACATAAGATTGTCGTTGATACTATTTGGATAGGATTGGGGGAAAATCTCCCATTCTTGCTTTGACCGATAAAAGCTATTGAATAGCAATACGGAAATTAATTGGAATGACTATAAATCCAGGTTTGATGTGAGGTTAGATATGATGCTCTCACCCTGCAAGGGGTCTTCCGTAGCGATGGGCATCGAGACTGATTCCAAATTATGGCAACCATCAAATAGATATACGGACGCGAAGCGAG
>JBCCDM010000637.1:0-2177 GCA_039030795.1 Cyanobacteria bacterium P01_A01_bin.84 | reverse complement strand
CTTATTTACTATTTTGTATGAAAAATGTACACAAACTTAATGTTGTAAAAGTTTATTTTGAGTGTGTGTAAAAAATATTACCAATCACAACAAATTAGACTTATGATACAAGTATTATTATCTCTAAGCTAGTTGCGATAAATCTATCAATAATGTACATGAATACGAATATTTTTTAAAATATATTGATTTGTTCTACCTAAAGTTAGGGTACATGATTTTTCTTATAAATTTTACGATGAATAAATCCTACGCTTCAAAGAATATGAGTACGTTGATATATGCCAAAATTTAGTAACTGTATGATCAGGGTTTCAGCTTATTTTGAATAATGCTTAACCTATTTTTTCTCAACCGATACCAATTTTATGTGAGGAACCGCATATAATGCTCTTACCTTAAGAGGGTAGAGCTACTGGGAGCAGATTACCAACTCCCTTGGGGGGGGCTGGATGTGCAACTTTATATAAAAATGTTATGTATGAGCCGTATTGTTATATAACAAAAAAAATATCCCCTTTCTCAAAAATCAGAAAGGAGATAAATAATTATTTAACTTTTGAAGTCAATGAAATTGCTAAGTAAACAATAAATAGACAACGAATAAATTAAAAAATGAAGATTTTATTTAATCTTCCGTAAGTGATATTTCACCTGTCTGATTTAGTGCTAATGAAGCAGGAGATTGTAAGATTGCTGTATGTGCTACGGAATTATTAGCCAATGTAAATAATGGGTTGGATAAAATTCCAGCAATAGAGGTAGCAATTAATGTTGCAATCAAACCTACTTGCAAAGGTCTAAATCCAGGTAAATTCCAACTTATTTCTGGATAGTTCTTGACAGCGTCTGACATTTCATGGGGTTCTTTAACCACCATCATCTTGACTACACGAATGTAGTAGTAAATTGAAACAACGCTAGTCACTAAACCGAGCAGAACTAAGCCGTAAAGACCTGCCTGCCAGCCTGCCCAAAATAAATAGATTTTACCGAAGAAGCCAGCAAGTGGAGGAATACCACCCAAAGATAGCAGAGCAATACTTAATCCCAGAGTTAGAAGCGGGTCTTTTTGGTATAAACCGCTATATTCGGCAATTTGGTCTGTTCCCGTCCGTAAAGAGAAGAGAATCACACAGGTAAAGCCACATAGGTTCATAAACAAGTAAACCAGCAGATAAAATATCATGCTGGCATAACCAGCATCGCTCCCAGCAATTAAACCGATCATTACAAACCCGGCTTGAGCAATGGAAGAGTAAGCTAGCATACGCTTCATGCTACTTTGAGCTAGGGCAACGACGTTACCCAAAATCATACTCAAGACAGCTAAGGCTGTGAAAACAAATTTCCACTCGTCAACCACTAAAGGAAATACGGTGGTTAAAAGGCGAATTGCAAGTGCAAATCCAGCAGCCTTGGAACCAACAGATAAAAAGGCAATAACTGGAGTTGGTGCACCTTCATAAACGTCCGGAGTCCATTGGTGGAAAGGTGCAGCAGAGATTTTGAAACCTATACCCGCGATGGTAAACACCAAAGCAATCACTAAACCTAATGACTGACCAACATGGGCTGAAAATATACCATCAGCGATCGCTTGAAGTTGAGTTTCTCCTCCGGATAGACCGTATAGTAAAGATGCCCCATATAAAAATACTGCTGTGGAAGCAGCACCAATTAACAGATATTTTAAAGCTGCTTCATTGGAACGAGGGTCGCGTTTAGTATACCCGGTGAGCAAATATGAAGAGATACTTAGGGTTTCTAGAGAGATAAATAGCATCACTAACTCACTAGCCCCCGAGACAAACATTCCTCCCAAAGTTGCACTCAGCAAAATTGCAATAAATTCTGCTAATGCTGTACCACTTTGCTCAATGTAACGAATTGACATTAATATAGTGATCGCGGCAGACAAGGCGACAATGCCGCGAAAGACGATACTAAGATCATCGCCATTAAAAGCCCCAAAAAAGGCTTTCCATTACGTCCTCGGCCAATAGCCTGCTCGCCACCCGATCCAATTGGCGTTCCATTAATCGTGGGCCATTCTTCAATCAGGTAGAGCATTGCTGCTGTTGGACGGTCTGGATGAGGTGCGAGAAGAGGATGCCAGTCGAGTTTTAAGAGAAATTCAAGCAGTTGCCGATCAATATCCAAAAAATCAATTTGTG
>JBCCDM010000636.1:0-2181 GCA_039030795.1 Cyanobacteria bacterium P01_A01_bin.84 | reverse complement strand
CCTCCAAACCTTGGATATTCTAATATCTAAACCTTTCCATTATTTGAGTGTTTGTGTGGTCTTTCTATGGGATGAAAGAAAGAAAGTTGTCTATGTGTTAGGCTTATTGTTAATGTTCTTTCTGTATTATTTCATTTTTTCGAGCAGGCTGTCTTGCCCAGAGGTCAATTCAACGCGGACCTGAAACAACGTGACGTCGGCGCCCAACGCGGCGCACGCGATGCCCGCGGCGCCGGTGCCCGCACACACACCCAAAGAAAGTGAAAGGGTTTAGATATTAGAATATCCAAGGTTTGGAGGTTTGGCAGCCTTAATAGTAAGGTAGTACCATACTCACCAATACCCCAAAAGACAATGAATCCATTCTCACTAAAGTATTCTATAGTGTGAATCTTTTTAGGTATTAAGACTATACCTATAAAGAATACATAGCTAAACACTATCTGAATGAATATAGAAAAAGCTTCATAGTTATGCATACTATCTTATTATCGTTGTTAAATTGTCTGCTTCAGTGTATTCTCCCATTTCGTCTAACAGGCTTAGACGGTTGTACATTTTCAATTCCCATTGTGTATAAGGTGGAAGGAAACTATATACTCTATTGCCTATAGTTACTAACCTATAGTTACCTTCTACCTCTCTGCTGATAGTGTAAAAGCAAAGATACAATCTTTTTTCCAGTTCTGCAATGATTTCTGAATCTGAACCTTGGATAAGAATGTGTTCGTTTGGGAGGAAGGTTTCATAAGATTTAAACCTAAAGACTTCATCAGATTCTATATTATCAGCATCATCTATCCAGTCAGTCAAGAATTTTAAAACTAGATACTTATTGCTGAATGGAGTATCTACCATAAAATGTCTTTGTGAGATTGTTTGGAATACGTTCTCAAATCTTCCTATTTCTATTCTGATAGCCATAATTAGTAATTTAGTTAATTGTACCTTTAGGTAAAAAAGCAATACATTCTCCTGTTTGCAAATAGTACGCTTGTTGCAGGTATGTAAAATTATTTCTGCTATTGCCTGACAAACTTTTTTGTTTCTTGTCTTCACACCATGCAATATACTCTTTTAAGTCATTTACATAAGTCGTACCGTCTTTAGCCTCTTTAATACATTGGTCGTTTAAATCTGCAAAATACTTATCTGTAGCTAAAAGGGTTTCCTCTGTAAGTAGTTGACCTTTGAAATATAACTTATCGTTTTGCATAATTCATAGAATTTAAAACCACTCTAACACCCCCTAATTTAGTAGGATGCTAGAGAGTATATTATAACAGGCTCCTGAAAATTCTCATCTCGTTTTCACCCCACGTAGAAAAAGAAGGGGAGACGGCATAGGTTAACCCGTAAGGGCTTTCTATAATCTCCTCATTTGCAAAAGGCTCATAGTCCTCATCTACTTGGTAGCCGTAAGTAGATAGGAAATTTTGCTTTTCAGCTTTCAGTTTGTCTGATTGGTTGGTAATTTCTAATACGTTTTGCATTGTGAATCTTATTAAGTGATTAAGTATATGTAAATCTATAGAACTTTAATTAAAAAACCAAATTTAATTAAAAATTTATTCCTGCCTTTTCTAAGCATATCAAAGCAGTCTCTATAGAATAGAATTTAAGACCGTTAAAAACTTGATAGGCCCCAACTGTCAACCTCTCTGCTATAATTAGCTTAGAAAATTGTACAAAGTTATCATCGTGTAAAAATTCATTAGCTAACGTAATAGCTGATACATACCAATGACCTCTCAAGTACAAATAATGGCTATTAGTATCAGTAGCCTCTAACCAAGTATCTTCTGAAAAGCTTGGATGTAATCCAGTATGAATATTAGATTCCTTTTGAAATTTAGAACCTAATGTTTTTCTTTCTGGAAAATATTTATACTCTGAACTACTTGTAAAAGTATTTAATACAAGTTTATTATTATCATATAAAGGTAAATCTTTAGACAGACTACTAAAGGTCGCATTCATATAAATATAGCTTATATACGCCCTTTTTATTTCTGTCTCATACCTGTTTATAGAGTTAACCCCTATAGTTGTAGGAATTACAATACTTGCGGATGTACTCATTTTGTGAATCTTGTTAAAGTTTAAAGTATGCATAAATGTAAGATTTTCTTATCACTTATGCAAACATATTTTTACATAGTACTTTTCAAAGCTTCTACT
>JBCCDM010000635.1:0-2188 GCA_039030795.1 Cyanobacteria bacterium P01_A01_bin.84 | reverse complement strand
TTACAGTCTCCTATTTATTGCTCAAACTTTAGGAAAGCTTGAAACTACTGATGATTTTATTTTAACAGTTATTTCTAACAATTTACAGTCAGTAACGGGTCATGAAGAACTTTGTCCTCAGAAAGCGACTTTGCTCGGACCAGTTAAAGTTATTTCTCAAGAATATTTAAATATAAACTGTCGTAGTATTGATGTTATACTTCCAGAAAATGGAAGTTGGCTTGAAGAAAAACTTATAGAACAATTGCTAACGGAACTCAAAGAAAATAAGGAAAAACTGATTGCTTATCGAGGTTTGAATCGTTGGGTACAAAGTTTTGAGCCAGTGCGGTTTGAGAAAGCTACAGCAGATTTGCCTAGATTAAAAGAAAAAGGAGTCTATTTAATTACGGGTGGACTCGGAGGTATTGGGCTGGTTTTGGCAGAATATTTAGCGCAAACTGTACAAGCAAAACTAGTATTGGTAGGACGTTCTGCTTTACCCGCAAAAGATGAATGGCAACAATGGCTGAATACTCATGATGAAACTGATAGCACTAGTCGTAAAATTCGCAAAGTCCAAGAATTAGAACGTAATGGTGCATCCGTTTTAGCTGTGAGTGCTGATGTCGCTAATGAAGAACAAATGCAAAATGTCATTGCTCAAACTCAACAGCAATTTGGTCAAATTAACGGTGTTATTCATGCTGCTGGTGTTGTTCAAGGTAAATCTTTTGAAGCAATTGATAATATAACTAAAACTGATTGCGAGCAGCAATTTAAACCAAAAGTACATGGACTTTTAGTATTAGAAAAGGTTTTGCAAAATCAAGAACTTGATTTTTGTTTATTGCTATCTTCCTTATCTTCTATACTAGGAGGATTGGGATTGGTTGCATACTCCGCAGCAAATACTTTCATGGACGCTTTCGTACATCAGTATAATCGAAGTCATACGGGTTTATGGAGTAGCATAAGTTGGGATGAGTGGCAACTTGAAAAAGTAAACGAAAATGAACAGCATACATCTTTGGGTGCAAGTTTGAGAGAATTAGCTATTGAACCAGAAGAAGGAATAAAAGCTGTTCAAAGAATTTTAAATTACGGTATATTCAATCACACAATTGTTTCTACTGGAGACCTTCAAGCTAGGATTAAAAAATGGATTAAGTTTGAATCCTTGCAAACAGAAGCACAGAGTCAACAAACAAATTTATTACTGCATTCGAGACCTGATAATTTACAGAATCCCTATGTTGCTCCCAGTAGTGAAATTGAGCAAAAGCTTTCCAATATTTGGCAAGAGATTCTGGGAATAAAAGATGTAGGTATTTACGATAATTTTTTTGAATTGGGAGGAGATTCATTGTTAGCAATTCAGATAATTTCTCATTTGCGCGAAACCTTCCAAATGAATTTGTCTTTACATAACCTGTTTGATGAAACGACTATAGCTGATATGTCCAAGTATATTGAGAAGACTCGCGATACAACCAAAAATTTGCTAGATTTTTCCAGCTTTACTTCTTCAAAGAGAGAAGAAATTGAACTATGAAGAAATTCCTCTATCTAATTTTTGGACTTTATATTTAAATTAAAAAGCTATTGACAGGGACTTCCTTTGCTGTATAGTCTCAAGGGGAAAGTGATAATTATGAAAAGTATTGAAGAATTTTTGTTAGACATCTCAAGTCTAGATATAAAGTTTAAAATTGATGGCGATCGCCTATACTGTAACGCTCCTGAAGGACAACTTACACCTGAGTTGAGCGTTCAATTACGAGAACGTAAAACAGAGATACTTGAGTTTTTACATAATAATACTAATTTTGTTTCTAGTTCCACTTACAGCCCTATAGTTACTATTCCCAGAGATACCAACTTACCCCTCTCCTTTGCCCAACAGAGACTGTGGTTTGTGAATCAATTGGAGCCAAATAGTACCGCTTATAACTTTTCTTTTTCCCTACGTCTTACTGGTGCGTTAAATGTGGCTGCATTTGAGCAAAGTCTTAACAAAATTGTGCAGCGTCACGAAACCTTGCGAACCACTTTTACAAGTGTAAATGGACACCCTACTCAGGTTATTAATCCAACCTTTACTTTAAAGTTATCTATTGTGGACTTGCAAGAGTACCCCACAAAAAAGCAAGAAGCTGAAGTTTTGCGGCTAGCTATTCAAGAAACCCAATTGCTTTTTAATTTAACA
>JBCCDM010000634.1:0-2193 GCA_039030795.1 Cyanobacteria bacterium P01_A01_bin.84 | reverse complement strand
GAGTATTTTTAAAATTATGCCTAATAAACTTTTAAATTTTCGGTGTCCTGATGAATTGCTTGCAGCTATTGATAATCTAGGGAAACAGAGATATCCAGCAGATAATGATAATGGATGTGAGCGGTCTAAGACTCTACTCGATATTATTGAAGCTGGAGTGCAAGCATTAGGTGACGGGACTATAAAAATCGAGCGTAAGACTGTAAATAAAAATAGTAAGACAGATATCGAAAATACTGTAAGACAGTTACAGGAGGAAATGGAGGTGATGAATAGCAGGTTAAAAAAGTTGAGTCCCTAGCAGGTAATTTTTCATCTGTTAGGGATGACAATAAAACTGTTAATAATAACGATAAAAATAAATATGAGTATGAGTATTTTACTCGTCAAGAAGTTGCGGATATTTTAAACATTTCTCGTCAGAATGTGACGGATGGTTTATCTGGGAAATCAAAGCCCAAACGAGAATTGTTAATCGAGCATGGTTTTGAGCAAGTAAAGAAGGTTCCGACAGGCATAGACCCCAAAGCCAATATACGGAGAAGGAAACCATTGTAGACACCCAAAATCCTTGATAGAACTGGATTTAAGGGGATATTACCAAGCCACGAGCATTCCCTTAAAAATCCCTGTAAACCTTGCTATTACTTAATTTCAGCCCGTCTACAATTTTATTTTTGATAATTTTTTAGTAGACATCAGTAGACGCGCTGCTCCGGCATCTTTACCGAGCGAACGCCGAGTTTATGTCGAATATATAATTGACTAAAAAATAAAAGCCCTAGCGCGTGTTTCTAGGGCTTTTTGCGATGTGTTGGAGTGTAGATGCATTGTAGTCAGATTGTAGACGGCATCTAATCCGATTTAATTTTGAAACTTAGGCGATCTGCTTCTCCCGTTACTTCTCCATAATTGCGATCGCTTAATGATTTGAATAATGTGCGGATATCTTCAGCACTCCAATTTTTAAAAGCTCTACAGTTTTGTTGTAAGTAACGAGCCTTTAAAATATCGCCTTGCAATTTATGCGCTGTCTCAACAATTAATAATTCATACTCGTTCAACTCATTGTCAGGTTTACTTGAATCATTTTCTGATTTATCAACAACTTGCTCATTAGTGGTAGATAATCCCCAGTACTTTTTGTGAGGAACCGTTGCGGCTGTATCTTGGACTAATACCGGAAAATCATTCCCTTTATCTAACAAAACTTCCATCCAGTTAGAGAGCTTTCCAGTTTTATCAACCTTTTTAGCTTTCTGGGTTGCAAAGTCGGAGAGTGATATAAACTTAATTGATTTTTGAAGTTTAGAATTTATCTCCATATCCTCACAATTATCCGACTGGACAAAAAATATTATTCGGATTTTTACCTTACGTGCTTCTGCAACTAAATCTTCAATTTTTGAAATTAAATCCTTATCCCTAACCTTACGAACAAATGCGTTGTATTCATCCCAGTGGATGTTTAGCAAAGGATAGTCCTCAATGCCTTGTTCATACAGCTTGTACCTATGGTCAAACTCCTCATACAGTGACTTTAAGAAAGTGACAACAGAGATACGTTGATACTTCCCGTCTAAGATATCCATCAATGGATATCTTGGATCTTCTTTATTACCGTAGTTCCGACCTCCACAAAAGGAAGGGATACCATGATAATCGCCCGGTTTTTTGTGTGGGAGTATGGCGTAATGTTTTCCCTGTAGCCAAGTTGTCAGCCATAATCCCGTCGTTGATTTACCTCCACCACTATCCGCTACCAGTGCTAAGTGTGGAAAGCGATCGCTTTGAGTATTGAACAATTCCCAATTAAATAATGTAGGTTCCCAACTGGCATCTATTGCGGGAACAGTTACAACCATTGGGGACTGTGGTGAGGTTTGCGTTTTCAAATAGTTTCTAAAATTAAATTCTGACACTTCTTGAATATCTGTTAAATATCTTTGAATGTCTCTGTACTGTTTTCTCTGTATTCCCGATACAGCAAGCATTACAAGTGATGAACCCATTAACAGAGGTCGATGCTTTCGGCTCCCTACCCCAGATGAAAATAAGGCGATCGCTACCGCTACCGATAACCAAAACCCGTATCTAGCACGGAAATAAGCAATTAGATAACTCTGTAACTGGCTAGGGTGCAAGTTTTCAGACATAACCTAATAGCACTCCTATTGATGACAGAAACAACCG
>JBCCDM010000633.1:0-2196 GCA_039030795.1 Cyanobacteria bacterium P01_A01_bin.84 | reverse complement strand
CGAAAAACGTCGAGACGGCTCGCTGTGTAGATGGCCCGTAGGGTCGTGTGTTCGGGACCCCACGTCGGTGCGACATGAGCTGTCAACACGAACGACCGAGAGATGGGCTATAAAATTTTTCTTCAAGGTGATCGTGATTACCCAAAGTAAGCAGGGTGCTAAACTACACTAATCAAAATCAGGTTAGAAATGCATTCATTTCATAGATAATGCTTACCCATGGGTTAATTAGCTGTGAAAAATTATATTAATAAATAAACAAGTTTAGAACAAACTTATCCATTTAATTTTATTGAAAATAATACTAAAAAGCTCAGTAGATTTATTTCTGACTGGTGCAAATTTTCACAGCTTCAATTAATGCCAAATACATACAATTACTAC
Source organism: Cyanobacteria bacterium P01_A01_bin.84 (assembly GCA_039030795.1). GTDB lineage: Bacteria > Cyanobacteriota > Cyanobacteriia > Cyanobacteriales > Nostocaceae > JBCCDM01. The sequence goes on along the minus strand of JBCCDM010000633.1, from coordinate 1,812 downwards.
TCCTGTGAAATCAGCTTTACGGGTAAACTTTGCTACGCTTTGCAGACGAAAAACACTATTAGATGCGGATATGATCGCTACATTAGAATTAGAAAAGTCAATCCAATCTTCACTCCAAAATTTAAAAAATCTCGAATTGTTAAAAAAATTGTTTTGGAGTCAATTAAATTACGAACGAGAAAATAAAAAACTTTCTCGTCGGAAATTAACAGATACGGTTGCTGGGGTAATTGAAGATGTACCTATATTATTTGCATCTGGAGGAATCAGCAAGGATTTCCATGTAATTTATACTCGTTTAAAATCACAAGATTTATCCAAGCAAGATGAAAGAGTAGTTGTCAATCATCTGTTGAAAGAGCATCCTTACGCTTTATTTGTCTTTTCCAATAATTCGCGATCGCACTGGCATTTTTTGAATGTCAAGTATGATGACTCACCGCAAAAACGTAGGTTGTTCCGTCGTATAACTGTTGGAGAAGGGGAACAATTACGCACAGCAACAGAAAGAATTACTTTATTAGATTTAGAATCCATCAAATCAGATGCATCAGTGTTAGAGATTCAACAGCAACACGATGAAGCATTTGATGTAGAAGCAGTAACAGACCAATTCTTCAAAGAGTATCGTAAGACTTTTGAGAAGGTAGAAGGGTTAATAAAATGGTCGGTTGATTCCGAGCAGAAGCGGTTATTTACACAAAAACTGTTTAACCGTTTGATGTTTATTAGGTTCATCGAGAAAAAAGGCTGGTTGAAATTCCAGAAGAGAACTGATTATTTATCGGCTTTGTGGGAATATTATCGAGATGAAAACGGGGGAATAGAGAAAAACTTTTATCGAGATAGACTTTCTCATCTATTCTTCTCTGGACTAAATAATCCTCAAGAGCATGACATTAGTGGAATAAATAATGGGGGTTTTCTCAAGGATTTAATTGGTTCCGTACCTTACCTGAATGGTGGTTTATTTGAACAAGACGAAAATGATAAGAACTCGAAAATTATCATTCCAGACGAATGCATAGATACAATTCTGCACGATTTATTCCAGCGTTTTGCTTTCACCGTTACTGAGAGTACACCGCTTGATGTAGAGGTAGCTGTAGATCCAGAAATGTTGGGGAAAGTATTTGAGGAGTTGGTGACTGGTAGACATGAATCAGGGAGCTATTATACTCCTAAGCCGATTGTATCTTTTATGTGTCGAGAGTCTCTAAAAGGCTATCTAAAAACAGAAGTTTCAGCAGAATCAAAAGAAGCAGTAGCAGAATTTGTTGATGAACAAAACCCTAATAATTTAGTCAATCCAGAGGGAGTATTAGAAGCATTACGTAAAGTTAGATGCTGTGACTTAGCTGCTGGAAGTGGAGCATACTTGTTAGGTATGCTTCATGAATTATTAGATTTACGTCAATGTCTATTTGCAAATAAAGGACTAGATTCTAATACTATTTATCAGCGAAAGTTAGACATAATTGAGAATAATCTTTATGGTATAGATAAAGATGTATTTGCGGTTAACATTGCACGGTTAAGGTTATGGTTATCGTTAGCAGTTGATTTCCAAGGTGAACAGCCGAAACCATTGCCAAATCTTAAATATAAAATCGAAATTGGAGATAGCTTAATAGCACCATCACCTCAAGCTACAGGGGTAATTAGGAGTGAAATTGTCAAAAAGTACCGGCTAAAGTAAGCCGAATATATGCGGACTCATGAAGGTAATAAGAAAAAGACATTAGAACGAGAGATAAATGAGTTAAAAGTTCAAATTGCGCTAGTAACTCATGGAAGTACAAAGGTAGATGG
>JBCCDM010000632.1:0-2203 GCA_039030795.1 Cyanobacteria bacterium P01_A01_bin.84 | reverse complement strand
GGCAATACAGACAATGTAGAATCAATGATAACTCTAAACTATTCAAGTAATTTTTCTAAAAATATATTTGACAAATAATACCCTATTGCTATTTAATATCAATAGAGATGAAAACTTATTTTCAACTAAATAAATTACTTAATGTTATTGTCTGCGTACTTGTTTGGAGTATTCTATTTAATGTGTAGACTTCAATGAAATGAAAAAACACTCACTCCAAACTCTGGTCTACCAAAACCGAGTAGCATCGATTTTGCGATGATTTCACCCTTGGCAATACTTGTAAGTAGTTGAATAAAGTGGCAAAACTTACTTTGCGACTTTATAAGTCGAGTCCATAGTTGATTCTTTCTAATCTAAGGGAGTATTTTAGTTGAGGTAAATGCAGCTAAAATTTTTACTGTTTAAAAATTCTTTTTGTATAGATAAATCCTAAAGTTGTGCAGTTTCTTTAGGATTTTTTTTTAACAAAACTACTTCCCCTGTAACTTACCGTCCTCCATATTAACGATACGGTCAGCAATATCTAAAATACGATTATCGTGGGTCACCAAAAGTACCGAACAACCTTCTTCCTTTGCAAGCTTTTGAATAATATCAACTACATCCCGACCCGTTTTACTATCTAAAGAAGCGGTGGGTTCATCCGCTAGAACTAGCTTCGGTTGAGCAACCAAAGCACGAGCGATCGCAACCCGTTGTTGTTGTCCTCCTGACAATTTTTCTGGATAGGAATCTACAAATTCTCCTAATCCCACAGCTTTTAATATCGTTTCAGCACGCTGACGATGTTCCCAATTCGGTATTTCTGGATGCAGTTTCAGAGACATTCGGACATTACCATAAGCACTCAGACACTTAAGTAGATTATGGTGCTGAAAGATAAAACCTATATTATTTCTAACTTTTGTTAACTTTCCTTTAGAAATACCCCGTAACTCCCTACCTAAAATTTTCAGACTACCATCCTGAAGACTTCTCAATCCTCCAATTAAGGACAATAAAGTAGTTTTACCGCTACCAGAAGGACCAGTAAGAATACAGATTTCTCCTGGATGAATATTTAAATCAATGTTACTCAAAACAGCTTTACGTAAATTACCTTTACCGAAAGCATAATTTAAACTTGATATCTTAACAGTAGGATTCATTCGAGTTACCCATTATTATTCACAAGGGTTTAACATGTTAAACCCCCTACCTGATTACCAGCAATCAAAATATATCAGCAGGGTCAGCAGAACGAAGTTTAGTAGTTGCGATCGCGCCGGATAATGCGCACATAAACACGGTTAAAATAAATACTTGAAGTGCTACACTTGCTCTCATTGCTAGGGGAATTTTTGTCAGGTTAACTAATAGCTGGTAAAGTCCGATTGAGGTGATAAAACCCGGAACAAAACCCATAATAGCTAGGATAACCGCTTCTTGAATGACTATGAATAGTAAGTAATTGTCGCTGTAACCCATTGCTTTAAGGGTAGCGTATTCACAAAGATGGTCATTGATATCAGAGTAAAGAACTTGATAAACAATAATTACACCTACAACAAAACCAACAGCAGTACCAAACCTCAAAACAATTCCATTGGGTTCTGAAGATTCAAATTTTTGTTCTTTTTCTATTAATTCCTCACGGGTATGTATTTCTATATCTTTAGGGAGAATGGCTTTTAACTGTGTTTTAACTGTATTTATATTAGTTCCTGGTTTCAAAAAAACAATTCCAATACTAACCTGATTAAGAATATTTCCTCCCCGACGTTGGGAGTAGTTCCAGTCACTCATTACTACGTTACCGTTAGTAAATAAAGTACTACCCATATCAAAAAGTCCTAAAATATGGGTACGATGATTATCTACCAAAGTCGTAACTTTTCCCTGTTCGCCAAATATTTCTGGAACTTCTCCTAGGGAACTTTGAGAAAGACTATCATACAGTACTGAGTTAGGAATCCTCAATTTATCTATTTGTCCTTTCACACCCGGTAAATTCAGGACTTTCTTATTCATCGGATTAAAAGCGATAATTCTTACCTGTTTCCCAAAACGTCCCATTGTCTTGAGGGAAGAATCATCTTTATTTTTAGCTATAAAATATTCAGGATTTACCCACTCACCCGTATCAAGATAGACTGAACTGGTATTTTCAACACCATTGACAGCAGAAGCTTGATAAATATAAGCACGAGGAAAAGAAGTT
>JBCCDM010000631.1:0-2248 GCA_039030795.1 Cyanobacteria bacterium P01_A01_bin.84 | reverse complement strand
CTCGAATTTTTAGTTTACCTTCAGATAAATTACGGTAATAAGTGGCGTGAGTATGACCGCAAAAAAGCACATCTGCAACTGATGAAATCACTCGTTCCAATGATACAAATGCATCGAGTTCTGGTAATAAATATTCGTGGTTGCTGTGGGGACTACCGTGAACAAAAGCCAAGTTATCTTCTTTGATAATATGGGGTAATTGAGCTAAAAAGTCGCGATTTTCTGGTTTTATCTGTTTATTAGTCCACTCATGAGCCATAAGACCGCGTTTTTCTGCTAACATCGAAGGATAACTACAATCACAAGCATTTAAACCTTCAACCACATCTTCATCCCAACAACCAGCACAAGTAGGAATATTTAAAGAACGAATTTTTTCTACTACTTGATTGGGATAAGGACCGTATCCAACTAAATCACCCAAACAAAATATTTTTTCAGCATTATATTTATCTATATCTAATAAAACAGCATCCAAAGCTTCAATATTGCCGTGAATACATGACATAACTGCTACTTTCATACCTGCATTCCTTCTAATAACATCTGTTTAACTTGTTGCTGGTACTGCTTAACTAATAAATCTGACAAAAAACAATCAGTTAAAGTTTGTTTGAGAGCAGCTTCATTCAAGTTTTCTCCCGCGACTTCAATACCACTAAAACGTTGTGGTCTACCTTCTAAATAACGGGGTAAATTTAATTCTAAAAAATCTAATTGGGGTACACCCTTAACAAAATCACAGTAAATACTTCTACCATCATTAACGTCAAAAATTGCCTTAGCACGAGTCACATTACCATAAGCACCGTGAGTTAATTCATACCAAAACTCTTCTAAAGAATCTTCATCAATAACTTGAGTATTAGTTGCGACTCTCCACAAATGTTTAGATGAATTAGTTTCTGCTCCAATTCCTGGAATAATTTCATCAGCCCAAGCATGATATTCAGAATCTTTGATATGCGGTGGTAATACAGCTACAGGATGGTAAGGTAAATCATTTAATAATGCTGATAAACTTCCTAAATCTAAGTAAAAACCCAACTCCATATAAACCGCTTCCGCTTCGGGTATTTGCTTGAGTAAATCAACTTCTTGATTGTCACTAAAAACTTGTATTTGGGGAAAATTGGCTGCAATTCGGTTTTTATCTATAGAAACATTACCAGTACCTGGAGTAAAATAAATGATATCTTTATCTTCGACAGTTGCATCTTGGATTTGCTGATGAATCCAAGCAGTTTTTCCCGAACCCGCACAACCAGCTACAACGTTAATCAAAGGTACAGTCATAAATAGATGTAAATTTATCAACCCTCAGTATAAGTCATATGTGAATGATAATCGTTTTCAGGTGATTTGAAAATGAAGGTAACAAAATTTTAGATTTTCAATTTGACTGTTTTAAAATAATAATTATTATTATTTTAAAACAAAAAAATATACAGTTATAACTTCCTTCCTTCTGCCAAACACCATAGGACTTCGATCGCCAAAAGTTGATAAGACCCCAAATATATTTCGGGGGAAAACCGAGGACTGCTGGCGTTTGAGGATTGCAGGCTCAAGGGACGGTTGGAGATTTTATTAATTTGAAGTTCCTTATGCCGCGTATGGACTCAGTATATTAACGATTTCAGATTTGGATAAAGCGGTATAATGATAATGGTTATCATTTTAAGAGTCTTTAAGCCTTATGAAAAAGCCGGAAGCCTTTGATGTCCTTGTGGTGGGTGCAGGTGCAGCAGGGATTGGCGTTGGTGCTGTCCTGACAGATCTGGGGTTAGAAAACTTTGCCATCCTGGAACAACATCAGATTGGAGAATCATTCCGGCGCTGGCCCCAGGAGATGCACTTTATCACCCCATCTTTTCCCAGTCATGGCTTTGGGCATCTCGACTTGAACGCGATCGCCCGCAAAACCTCTCCTGCCATTGGCTTTCGGCGAGAACATCTGACGGGCAAGCAATATGCTCAGTATTTAGAGAAGGTTGCAGATTACTTTGGGCTCCTGGTTTATACAGGCGTTGAAGTTCTTCATATTGAACCTTTACCGCAGTGCAGAGGATTCCTGGTTCATGTCCCTGATGGCATTCTCAAAACCCAATTTCTGATTTGGGCTGCTGGGGAATTTCAATATCCCAACTTAACTCCTTTTCCGGGAGCAGATTTATGTTTACATAATTCTCAGATTCAATCTTGGACTGATTTGAAAGGGGAGGAATTTACGATCATTGGTGGCTAT
>JBCCDM010000630.1:0-2251 GCA_039030795.1 Cyanobacteria bacterium P01_A01_bin.84 | reverse complement strand
CGAAGATTTATCATTGCGACCGGAACATAGTGTAGGGAAGCAATCGCAGGGTTTATTGCGATTACGTCGCTATCGCTCGTAATGACGGGATTACGTTGATTTTGCGTAAGTCCTGATACTATGCGTATTCCCTTTATCAACTATTTAGGACTTACGCACTCATTACCAATTTCCAATGGTTTGAGATTGCTTCCTATCGTCGCAATGACTGTACTTGTGTTGTCTGTGCGTAAGTCCTACTATTAAAGCCTTTGACTACATGGATTACGCTACACTAACCCATCCTACATTTAATTAAACCCTCCGACTTAACTTGCTTGCTAAAATTGCATAGTCTGATTTACATATACCTCTACTTTGCTACCAGCTTTCATAAACCAAAGGTTAGTTCGACGACTCATTCGTGACACTGCTTGCTGATTGCGACGTGCAATTTGCGGGACTACACTTTTCATCCCACCTTCCAAAATACCTGCACCAATATTAGGGTCGGAATTGGAGTTTGTAACGATGCTACCTGTAGCACTTGTAGTAACTCTACTTTCGGTACGGTTAAATAATTCTGATGCTTTACCTAAACCACCTAAAACAAATAGTCCAGCATCCATCCAAGCTATAGAGGAACTGTTATTAGGATAGTTTTTCGCAATCAAAGGTCTACCTTTACGTGCCCTAATAGTTAGAGCATTTTCAGGAAGACTTTTTTCTATGAGCTGTTTATTCTGCTTCATGATTACTTTAGTAACCTTGAGTTGAACCATACCATTGGCAGAAATGGAGTTAACTTGAGTTAACATTTCAGTTCCCTTATCTAATACAATTTCTCCGTCAGATGATTTTAGTGGTTCTTGCAAACGTACTACAAAAACGTTTTCATCTTCGCTTTTATTCTTTGTAGTTTCACCAAAAAGAGCTGTTGCTAAAACAGCTTTAGCGCTTGTCCCAACAGGAAGTGATTTTGGGTTTTGTTGGGAGCTTTGGGCAATTTTAGGGTTGTTGGTTTGAGTAGGGACTTTATTTTGAGGTTGGGGTGTTTGTGGGGAGACATTAGCTATATTGTCAGCTACATTGTCTGTTTCAACTTTTTTATTTGTAGTGGATACTCTTCTAGTTAAATTATTATTAGTAGTAAGTGATACTTGTCCGTAACTACCTAATTTTGCTAGTCTTTGCCATTCTGCTAGGGGATTAGGTGTTGGGGTAACTTTAACTATTGGTTCTGCTCTCACGGGGGGAGTTGGTGGTGTTGGTGTCAGCAGATTTTCTGTTTTTACAACTGGTTTTGGATTTAGTGCTGGTTTGTTGCTAATATCTGGGTTTGACTTTGGTACTTCAATTGTACGAGTAATGATTTGGGGTATATATACTGTTTTAGTTGGGGTTGGTGTTTGAATTCTAGGTGTTTGAATTCTAGGTGTTTGGATTCTAGGTGTTTGAATTCTAGGTATATTCCGAGCAGTAGCTCTTGGTTTAGTTACAGATAGAGACTTTGGTGTTGTCACCTTTGATGGTGACTTAGTTGTTCTGAGTGCTACTTGTGCAGCTTTGATTGCATCTGTTTGTTTTGCTAAAGCTAACTTAGTTTTGAGTGTCTCTACCTCTGTTTCTAGCTGCTGTAATCGAGGAACGGTTTCTGGGTTTCCACTAAGCGATCGCTTTTGCACAATCTGAGTATTTTTGGCTGTTTTTTTTGAATTACCAAAACCCATAATTTGGGATAAAAAGATTCCTGCTATCACCACTATTACTAAAGTGGATGCACCAACTAAAGCTGCTTTTGCAAAAGGGTTAGATGCAAGAGATTCTTCTTTCTTAACTTGTTCTTGTGTTTTTTCTAAGTTTTGAGTGTGATTCTTAGTTTGATTTTTTGTCTGGATATTTAGTTCTTTGAAATTATGTTCTGAATTATGTTCTGAATTCTTATTTAATTGACTTATTTTATAATCTTGAGTATCCAAACCTACTAATTTTGCCATCCGCTCTTCCCAAGCAAAATTATTTTCTGTATCCTTTGAAGAATAGGAATGTTTAGATGCCTGTAATGGATTTATATCTTGAGTCATAATTACTTTTACCGCTTATTAATGCTATGTATCTTATAAATATATGTCATTGTTATTTCCGACATTGTTAATGGTTGTTTTGATATCTTTGTATAAGAGTTTATCTATGATTTTACCCCTACTACAAAATCTATAATTTTTATTATCTCCACATTCAATATTTATTATCAAAATATAAGTTCTATTTT
>JBCCDM010000629.1:0-2259 GCA_039030795.1 Cyanobacteria bacterium P01_A01_bin.84 | reverse complement strand
GCTGAAAAACTTTTGAACAGAACTTTAAATTATTTTAAGCCTATTATTACTTATTGGTATCAATACCGCTACAATTTTGAAGCCAGAAAATTAGAGATTAATAAAATTGATTGCGATATTATATTGTTTAATTCAAATCAAAATTTAATTTCTTTTTTTTATTTGTACATAGTCTTTAATAATTGGCTAAGTACTCACTAAACATTCATTTGGTTGTGACTTTTCTTAACAAATTATCCCTCATCTATCTTTATAAATCTTTTCAGTTGATTTATCAGCTTTGTTTACAAAATGTTAAGCAAAATTTTTTTATCTTCTTCATGAGTTTGTTTTGTATAACTAATACAATTGGTAATACAATTGGCAAAAACCTAAAGACCATGATATCAGACAAGGGAATATACTTAGCGCATAAACTTTAATATATTATTAAGATGTATTTTTGTAGACATATTTAATTAGAAAGGAATAGCTTAGAGGGGAATAGACTCATACGGTGTAATATTTATCCTTACCTTACACTTTTAAATCTGTAGAATAATCCGCGCTAGATTAAAATAAATTAAAACACCTGCGACATCTACTGCTGTAGTAATGAAAGGTGCTGACATTAGAGCAGGATCTAAGCCGAACATCCGAAAGATGAATGGTAGTGAAGAACCAGAAACAGAAGCCAATATAGATATAGCAACCAGGCTTACTCCCACAGCGATCGCAACATATAAATTACCTTGAAGTAAGAAAGCCCAGACTGTAGCGACTGTTCCTAGCATTGTTCCTAGTAAAGCCCCCGCGATCGCTTCTCTGCCAATGACTTGTAAAGTACCCATAGAACGAATTTCTTCAGTATTCATACCACGAATCACCACAGTCGAAGACTGAGCGCCGACGTTACCACCAGTACCAGTAAGTAAGGGAATAAAGGCAGCTAGGGTAACAACTTTTTGTAAAATATCTTCTTCTGACTTGATAATCGTTCCCGTTACTGTATTAGTAATTAATAGTACAAATAACCATACAACCCTTTTGCGAGCTACAGTTAACAGACCCGTCTGAAAATAATTGTCACCATCAGATTGTACCCCGCCACCCAAAGCATAAATATCCTCGGTAGTTTCTTCTTCTAGAATATCAATTACATCATCTACCGTAATTATACCTACTAATCTTTTCTCGCTGTCTACCACAGGTGCGGCGAGAAAATCGTATCTCTTTATCAACTTAGCAACTTCTTCTTGGTCTGTATCGGTATGAACAAACACTACTTCCCGCTTGATAATATCTGCTATTCTTTCATCTGGCTGAGATATGACCAACTCTCGTAAAGATACAATTCCAGTCAAACGACGAGCATGATCGGTAACGTACAGATAATAAACAATTTCACTTGCATTAGCCAAACTGCGAATTCTCTCCAAAGCCATATTCACAGTCAAGTCTTCCTTTAAGGAAATTAGCTCTGGGGTCATAATTCGTCCTGCAGTTCCAGCTTCATATCCTAAAAGCTGTGCCGTTGCTTCCCGCTCTTTAGGACTCAACTGGTCTAAAAGACGATTAACAACCTTTGCTGGTAGTTCATCAAATAACCTTGCTCTATCATCCGGTGACATTTTATCTACTATGTCTCGGACTTCCTGAGAACGCAGTTCCTCTATCAGATGTTCTTGGATACTATAATCAAGATATTCATAAACCTCAATTGCTTCATCTTTAGACAAAAGACGAAAAGCTAAAGCTTGCATAGCTTCAGGTAAACCCTCAATAGCCTCAGCAATATCCGGTGGTTGCACCGGTACTAAAATAGCCTTTGCACCTGGCAAATCCCCCTGTTCCAACAGCATTAGCAGTTGAGTGCGCACTAAATCCCGTAATTCTCGACGAGATACATCTGCAATTGTAGAAGCTACATCGTTAATCTCGGTCACAGTGGCGACATCCTTAAACAAATTGAAAAGAGTTACATTAGTCTACGGTAAAGTGGGAATGCCAAACATCAATAACTATATTTTGTCATTGCCTTTGAGTAAATTTTTGTAACAATGTCAATTAATATACTCCAGATAGGTAAAAAAGCCTAATATAACAGCCACAATTTTGGTTAAGACGTTTTATTGTTCAGGGAGCATCCCACTTTTTTGAATGTCATTGCGAGCGGAGCAAAGCAATCGCAAAGTTTATAACTAACATCATTCCTCCAGCCTTTGGGAAGACTTCATCAACGCAATGACGGTTATTATCTCATTAAAAAATAAAAACTGG
>JBCCDM010000628.1:0-2269 GCA_039030795.1 Cyanobacteria bacterium P01_A01_bin.84 | reverse complement strand
GGAGAAATTCGCTTTGGTGATGGAAGAGCAGGGATGATTCCTCCCAGAGGACAGAATAATATTCGATTAAATTTTTACCGTACTGGAGGAGGTAAACAAGGAAACATCTCTTCAGAAACCATTACTCAACTCAAAACTACTATTCCCTATATAGATCGAGTAATTAACCTCGAACCATCAGCAGGAGGTGCACAACAAGAAACGTTGGAAAGACTGAAAACACGTGTACCAAAACAACTCCGTCATCGCGATCGCGCTGTTACTCTTGAAGACATCGAAGATTTAGCTTATGAAGCTTCTACTGATGTTGCAAGAGTCAAAGTTGTCACACCAAATTTGGAAACAGCTAACTTTAGTCCCTTAAATGAAAACTTTTGGTTAGATCCCAACAACCCAGATATTTCTTTTCAAGATTTTCTCGACGAAAAAAAATCAATTCCCGAATATAGCGAATTTGAAAAATTGGTGGAGGACATTAACAATCGAGCAGGACAAGTTCAATTAATCATTCTGCCCTATAGTAGCAAAAATCAACCAATCCCCAGTTTAGCTTTACTTAATCTTGTCGAAACCTATATTCTTTCCCGTTGTGAACCTACTGTAGATTTAATAGTCACTGCTCCCCAATGGCAAGAAGTCATCGTTAATGCAACTATAAATCCAGTATCCCTCGAAGGTGCAGATATGCTGCTAAACACTATCAAACAACGCTTAGAAGCTTTTCTTCATCCATTGACTGGGGGTAAAGGGGAAGGATGGCAATTTGGACGCTATCCCCGTAAATCCGATTTTTACGCCATAATTCAATCTATTCCTGGAGTTAATTATGTTGATTCTTTAGAAATTTTATTATTAAAAGATAATGTCTCATCTCTAAATGCCGACACTTTAATATATTCCGGCAATCATACTATCAATTTAAAGTAATAGGCAACAGCGAAAATAAACCAATTATTACTCATTACTCATTACTCATTACTCATTACTCATTACTTAAACCAGACATGATATGCCTTTACCATTACCAAATCTTGATGATCATACCTATGCTGACTTAGTAGAATCAGCAATTTCTCAAATTTCGGTTGAATATCCTGAATGGACTGATTATAACCCATCAGATACGGGAATTATTCTAATTGAATTATTAGCTTGGTTAAGCGAAATGACTCTTTACCGGGTTAATCAAATTGGAGATGAAAATTATGCCAGCTTTCTCAGTTTACTTAAAGGAGAACAATGGAATTTAGCTAATATTCCTGCCAAAGAAAGACAACAAAGTTTACAATCCGAAATTAATAAAACTTTATTAGAATTACGTCAACGTTATCGTGCTGTTACCACAGTAGACTACGAACAACTAATTATTGAAGACTGGAATACATTGTCAGATTCAACTTTAAAAATTGTACGAGTTAAATGTTTATCACAACGTAACTTATCAGAATTTAATATTGAAACAGTTGCTAAAGGTAATATTAGTTTAATCGTTGTTCCAGAACAGAATATTCAGGAGAACAATAATAATAATAAATATGAAAAATTACTTGATTTTCTTAACGAACGAAAACTTTTAACTACTCGCTTACATATTGTAGAAGCTTTATATGTATCCGTAGCCATAACAGCCGAGATAGTAGTTGAAGATGGCATAAAAGCAGAAGAAATTAAAGAAAACGCCGAAAACGAAGTTAATTGGTTTTTTCATCCCTTGCATTCCGGAAAATATTGGGGTGGTAAAGGATGGCCATTTGCTAGAGGTATTTATCTATCAGAATTATATAAAATATTGGATGATTTAGAAGGTGTAGATTATGTTGAAAATTTACTAGTGAACAATTCAGACTCAGATATTGATTTAGCAGATAACCAGTTAGTTAGCCTCGATATAAAAAATAGCCAGTTTACAATATTGGTAGAATTTGATAATGACCAAAAACCAATCTAAATTAGTTAGTAACTATCAACAATATTTACCTACAGTTCTCCAAGAAGATGATTTCCTGGATCAATTTTTGCTTGCATTTGAAAAAATACTTAGCGGGCAAAGTAAAACTTCTAGCAAAGAGCAAATAATTACCAAAGAAACTCAAAATCCACCTGGGTTGGAAGAAATTATTGACAATATTCATCTTTATTTTAATCCCCAGCAAACACCAGAAGAGTTTTTACCTTGGTTAGCAAATTGGGTAGCTTTAAGTTCAGGCAGGTTTCGGCAAAACCGTATCACTCGCAGACCTCATCGTTCTCGGCGGATGTGCTGCTGTAG
>JBCCDM010000627.1:0-2276 GCA_039030795.1 Cyanobacteria bacterium P01_A01_bin.84 | reverse complement strand
GTCTTCAGTTATTACTTGGTGAACTGGAATATGAATAATGAATTCTGTACCTTCTTCAAGTACTGATTGACAAGATAATTTACCTTGATGTTTATCTACCACAATTTGATAACTAATAGATAATCCAATTCCAGTACCCTTACCAATTTCTTTGGTAGTGAAGAAAGGATCGAATAATTTTGATTGTACTTCTTCAGGTATTCCAGAACCATTATTTGCGATCCGAATTTCTACCCATTCATCCCCATCTAGTTTGGTAGAAATTTTTATTTTACTGGGGTCTGTTTTCACATCTTCAATTGTACGTCGAGCGTTATACTCATCTAATGCATCAATAGCATTGGTTAAAATATTCATAAATACCTGATTCAGTTGACCAGCATAACATTCAACTAAAGGTAGATGACCATATTCTTTAATAACTTCAATCTCTGGATATGTAGATTTACCTTTCAGTCTGCTGTGCAAAATCATTAAAGTGTTATTTATACCTTCATGGATATCAGCTTCCTTAAATTCGGCTTCATCCAAACGAGAAAAATTACGTAAAGACACTACAATTTCTCGAATTCTCTCAGTTCCTATTTTCATGGAATCGAGCAATCTAATAAAATCTATCTTTAGGAAGTCAAGTTCAACAGCTTCTATTAATTCTTGAACTTCTTTAGATGGACTGGGATAATTTTTCTGATAAAGTTCAATGATATCAAGTAAATCTGACGCATAATCACAAGCTGGAAAAAGATTACCGTGAACGAAACTCACAGGATTATTAATTTCATGAGCAATACCTGCAATCATTTGACCTAATGAAGACATCTTTTCGCTTTGAATTAATCTTAATTGGGTGCTTTGCAGTTCTGTAATCGTATTTTCTAACTCCTGAGTTTTGTGTTGTAATTTATCAAATGCTATTTGAGCATTTTCGGCATTTTGACAAGCTTCTGTATATAGTTGAGATTGATTCAGAGCGATCGCAAGTTGTTCTCCCACATCTTGGATTAATTTCACCTCTTCTGGATTCCAATGTCGCAATTTGTTAGTATCATATTCCTCAAAGGGATTTGCAGAACGATCGCGCGGTGGTCTCCTTTGGGAGCGATCGCAGATGAGTATACCAATTTTGCCAGATTTGGTTCTAATACTTTGTGCTAAAACACAGGTCAGACCCCATGAAAGTAATAAATCTTTAAATTGCGATTCTTTTTGCTCCAGAGTCTGAATATTATCAACCTGTAGTATTTTTTGAGAAAGTAGTTTTTTTTCTGAAAACTCTATTGTCGGAGCATTATGTAAACCTATTAAACTATTCAAGTGAGAATGTTTAGTTTCCCAAACTGTTTCCCAGCTAGGAGGAGAAGTCAATGGATGATACCAGGAAAAATTACAGCGATCTAGTTGCAGTAAATCGTAAATTTCATCAGTTGCGGTTTTAAGAATTATAGTAACATCCAAAGAAGAGCCAATTTGGCTGTATATACGGCTTCTCAGCAGATTTTCTCGTTTGTCAAACTCTCGTAGTTTAGTTTCTACTTTTTGACGTTCTGTAATTTCTAACAGGAAATTTTTGTTAGTTTCTTCAAGTTGTCTATGGGTATAGGTATAGTCTAAAATGAGACCTGCAAGAGGAACTAAGTAAGCAATTATCTTCAGAAAATGAGCAATATTAAAGTGATTATCAAATAAAGCTGTAGAACCAAAAGCCATGTGCAATTGAGTTGCAGCATCGGGAATGGTACTAATGATTAATGCATGAGAAAAAAGACTCGGGTATTGGTTATAAAAACGTGGATAAATTAGAATTCCAGCACCTACAAATAGAATCAAAGGCAAGACATCCCAAGGTCGAGTAATAATTGAGTCGGGAAACATGGTTTCTGGTAACACATTACTAATCGCACAGAGATAAATAATTCCATAAGAAAATATCCCAAACCCGAAAGAGATTGCAACGACAAAACCGAAATTACCTTGGAAATTTTTGTATTTCCTTGTGAGAAAAATACTTACACCAATGATGGTTAATAGAGCATTACAAAGTCTACAAAGCGCCCAAGTGAAGGGAATTAAATTATTATTATCAGCAACAGCCTCAATCAAACGAGTTGCGGCTAAAGTATGGAAAGCATCCATCAGCCTGACTTTTCACGGTAAGTCCTCAACCAACGAAATTACGTTACTTTTTCCACAATCTTATTATCAATAGCTTAAAACTAATGACAATAGTGAACGAAAAACCAGGGTTTGGGAAAACGTAAAAATTGCCTTTTCCACAT
>JBCCDM010000626.1:0-2294 GCA_039030795.1 Cyanobacteria bacterium P01_A01_bin.84 | reverse complement strand
GTTATTCGTAATGTGCTAAGGTTATCCTGCAAAGTAAGCATTTACTTAGAGAGACATTGGTAAAGTAGTTTATTCTACTTCTTAAATTGTAGCTTGCTCTTGTATACAGATTTTACTTTAGAAATATATTTGGATTGTTATTCACAAGGAGGTCATAAATTAGACCAAGTATTGACAAAATTATTTTTTGCGGATGTATTAATTTGTTTAAATTTGACAATTTATTAAGCTGAATTTAGACATTAAATTCATAAGTTAATAATTTTCATCTTATTTAAATAATTTATCTTATGATAATTATCAAGACAATTTATAGTAGTACAAATTTTCAAGATAGTACTTATTAGTTTCCATTATCTAGATGATTCAAGTAAGGAATCATGTAAAAATAAGTTGCGTAACTTTTTTATTGGAGCCTTTGATTTGGTTAGGTTTTGGCAACATACTTTATCAAGTAGTTTTTACACGGCTCCTAAGTGAGTGTAAGATATGGATTTTAGGTAAAAGTAATAATAGGTGCAGTTCAATTACCCGGTCAGGATGATGTAAGTTCCTTGTAAGCATACTTAGTAACATGAGTTTAAAACAAATTAGTTCTCTACAAAACCCTAAATTTTTATCACTGGTGAGATCGAACTTTAAAGTTTTACTTTTTAAAAATATAGTCAAATTTATATGGAGTAAAGCTTAATGGAAGTCCTACGCATTCTTATCACAGGTAGCGTAGGAGCGGGTAAAACTACTATGATTCGTACTATCAGCGATCTGGAAGTTGTTGAAACCGAGAAAAAAGCTACAGATAAGACTGCATCTCTAAAGGAAACAACCACAGTTGCACTTGATTTTGGACGTTTAATTTTTGCACCGAATCAAGCATTACATCTTTACGGAACTCCCGGACAGGCTAGATTTGACTTCATGTGGGATATTCTATTCCGTAGGACAGAGGCTGTAATTCTTTTGGTAGATGCTCATCGTCCTGAATTCTTACCATACAGCGTGAAGATACTAGAATTTGTCAAAAGTATTAAGCAAGTACCAATGCTAATTGGGGTAACTCATACAGACTTTCCAGAAGCTATCTCATTAGATGAAATAGTAAAATCTTTGGGTTTCACTGATGAATTTCCCCAGCCGAAAGTTATACCTGTTAATCCCAATGAAAAGGCTTCTGTTACTGAAGCTTTACTTCTTTTGGTTGAGGAACTAATGAAGACCCCACTTGAAGAGTAAGTATGAGGATGGCACCCTATGCTGAACGGAAATATATTTTCTCTACTTTTAGGTGCCTTTAAAAGAATTTCCACTGGTTCTGGAAATACAACGCATCTACCAGATTCAACAGCAGAAAGTAAATTGGATGCTGAGGAATTAAAGGATGCCGAATCTTTAACAAATATATCAAATATATCGGAGAAAAAAACTATGATTAATATTTCCATGCTGCAAGATATTTTGCAGAACTTTGTCACCTCAACAAACGATGTTCAAGGTGTTGCACTAGTGAGTCCTGATGGTTTATCTTTAGCCTCAGTTTTACCAACTCAAATGGATGAAGAAAGAACTGCGGCAATGTCTGCATCCATTCTTTCGTTAGGAGAACGTATAGGTAGTGAGCTTTCTCGTGGTGGAGTGGAAAGAATAGTTGTAGAAGGTGAGAAAGGTTATGGAATTTTAATTGGCTGTGGTTCAGAAGCCGTTTTACTAGTTTTAGCTAGTTCTACAGCAAAGCAAGGTTTGTTATTTCTAGAAATTAAGAGAATTGCAGCAAAAATTACTGAGCTATTAGCTTAGTAATTAAGTATTATCCCTTAAAGTTTTCGCTACTTCAATTGAGTACGAAATACTTTCCTAATTTTGCTTCCTTAGTTTTAATTCCAAAATTTTTTTCCACTAGATTCAGTTAGATTTAGAGAGTTTTCATTATGGCTGTAGATCCCTATTCTTTCTTTTCCACATTAGAACAAAGAGTTACATTTACCAATGAAGATAAAAACTTACTGCAATTAAATGCAGATTGGGGGAAGAATGTTGCTCCTGAGATGGCTGAATACTTTTATGCTTATCTTGGTAGAGATGAAGAAATGAGTAATATTCTCAATCAAGGTGAAGAACGGATTCATCGTTTGCGTGAAACTTTTATAGAATGGTTTCATGAGATGTTTACAGGTATGGATGATTGGGGCAACGATTATGCACAGCGTCGTTGGAAAATAGGTTTAGTTCACGTCAGGATTGGTATCGGTCCTCAACACGTAGTTCCTGCAATGGCTACTGTTATTCATGAAGTTGGT
>JBCCDM010000625.1:0-2309 GCA_039030795.1 Cyanobacteria bacterium P01_A01_bin.84 | reverse complement strand
TTGGTTTTGTGTTTTATTTGTGCTGTTCGTTTTTATTTTAAATTTATTTGAGTGAATTTACTTAAAATTAAAGTGTTTATTAAAACTTTTTTAAATAAAAACTCAAATATCTGTTTTTTTTTCTGTGATTCTTACGCTTGTTGCTAGTAATAGCATAAATTACCTTATAAAGAGATGCATATTATATCGGTAAACACGCGCATTTCAAGTAATATATGATAGCTAATCAAGAATCAGTATCAGAAATTTCGCTACATGGAAGTCAGTATTACCTCCAAGGATTTCCTGTACTAGGGCTACCCGATGACAAACGAGCAGTAAAGTATTTCAGCCTCAACCCTTTCCTTCCCGATGAGAAAAATCGATGCCCCGTGGAATGTGCTTATTGTGTATGTCATCAAGATAGTGATTGGCATCATCACCCAGAAAATTATACAAAAACAGTTACACCTCCAGATTTATTAGAGAAATTATTAGACAAAATTTTTGCAACTCCAGAAGGACAGAGCGGTTTTCCGATTTCTTTGTGTGATTATTCCGACCCCTTTATAGGAGCCCATCGGGAGCGAGTTTTACTAATTTTAAATGCACTAATAGATCGTAATGCTGCAAATATGATTTATATAACAACCAAAGTGCATCCTGGAGAATCTTATCTTCAACGTCTCAAAACGACTTTCGAGCAACAGCATTCTCTGAGACCGACAATATTTGTTAGTCTTCCTCCCCTCAAACCTGGTTATGAAAAAGCCTCTATAGAAGGAAGGGTGAAGTTAATCAAAGACTTAGTAGAGCTAGATATTCCCTGTTGCTGGTATCTCCGTCCTTTAGTAGAAGAATGGTTTGATGAAGAGCTAATGTGGAGCTTAACTAGAGAGTTAGTTTCTCATATTAGGGATCATATAATCTTGTCAGGATTGGTAATGTCTCCCGAAATTGAAGCTAGTTTACTACAACAAGGATTAATAGTTCCCGACTGGAATTTACAAGAAGCTGGGAGCAAACAGTTCTTACCTTTTGAGTTTGAAGAAAAATTACGCTCAATTCTTAAAGCGGTTGCAAAAGAGCAAAATATTGAACTTGGTCCGGTGATGGGACATCGTTTATGTGGTACCAATGGCAATCATGCCTATGGTTGTATGCTATGTGGGAAGAAAGAGCGTTATTGTCAGTTATTCCAATTGCATCATTATGGTAAAACAATTGCAGCATCAGATAATCAAGACTTGAAAATGCGAGTACATCAAGAAAAATAACTTTTAGTTCTTGGCTTTTAGTTTTAAGCTTTTAGTTTTAAGCTTTGAGTTGTTAGATTTTTATAAGCAACTGGAAATTCCACTGTTTGGGCAGTGTCGCATTATTAATTGGGTTTCTAATCCGAATGGTTTCCCCTGGCGATCGCACCTAATTCTTGGGAGCATCCCAATTTTATAAACAGCCCCAGGCTTTTAGCCTGGGGGCTAAAATAATTATTAACCAAGCAGATAGACTTTGTTTTTATCTAATTAACCACCACTAATTTTGGCTTTATAACCAAGACCTTTTAGAATATCCAAAATTTTCTGCTTATGTTCCCCTTGAATTTCAATCGAATCATCCTTAAGAGTCCCACCAGTACCGCACTGAGCTTTTAATTTCTTGAGCAGCGCTTTCAGAGTTTCTTCCTTTGATTGAAACCCGGTAATAATCGTGACAGTTTTACCTTTGCGTCCCGAGCGGGTAGCTTGTACTCTTAAATTCTGTTGATTTGGGGGTAAATCTGGAGTTCCTCTTTCTGTTGCAGCAGAATTATCATCACCAAATTCACGCCAAGCAACCTTTTTTTCACGTTTTGATTCAGGCATTATTTCGGGTAAGGGGTAAGTGTAAAGAAAGATAAAGGAGAAAGGAGAAAGGAGAAAGGAGAAAGGATAAAGGATAGTTATTATTTTTAATTTCTCATCTAAAAGCCTCCGGGAGTTTGGAAACTTCGTCTCTTTAGAGCGGGGTTGTTGACAATTTTTCAACTATTATCTTTGCTTTCTGCTAAATGCTGAATTCTCATACAATAAATATTTATGACTATGTCGTTATTTTAGCTAATCCGTGACTACTACTCCTATTTCATCTTCTCAATCAAATATCCAACGTCCTGATAACCAGGGACGTTACGGACGGTTTGGCGGTAAGTATGTTCCAGAGACTTTGATGCCTGCATTGGCTGAGTTAGAATCTGCATACGAAAAATACCGTCAAGATTCGGAATTTCAAGCTGAGCTACAGCAACTGCTACACGACTATGTTGGTCGTCCCAGTCCTTTATATTTTGC
>JBCCDM010000624.1:0-2318 GCA_039030795.1 Cyanobacteria bacterium P01_A01_bin.84 | reverse complement strand
CGCAAAGGCAATGTAATTCTGTCATTACGAGCGATAGCGACGTAATCGCAAAAACCTTGCGTTGACGTAGTCTGCTCGATAGAGCTTATGCTTCCCTACACTCCGTTTCGGTCGCTTCGGACAAATCTTCGTTGCGTAAGTCCTGATTTATAATATATGATTTATTTTATCAAGCAATGAAACTCTTTGACAGCAAGGGTTACGCCAGGCTAACCCATCCTACATTTAATTCAACCCACTTACTTAATAAGTACAGGACTTATGCTAACTCTACACATAGTGACCGTCGCTTCGGACAAATTTTCGTTGCGTAAGTCCTGTTTTAGAAGACTTATAGATAATCACCAATTATCTTAAAAAAACTGTTCTAAAGTATATGTAACCGTTGCCCAAAAAGGAGTATACTTCCCTTGAGAGTCTAATTTTTTATAGGACTTTGCTAATACTTCTATTTCTCCAGGGGTCAAACCTTCTGTGACTTCCAGTACCCCATCAATAGCAGCACGACGCATCTTTCTCAATTTATCAATATTGAGCGCCAGCTTTTGAATCGTAGTTTTTGCTGCGGCTTCTAATTCTGGCTTTTCAGTAGGTATAATTTCTCCATAGCCAGAGTAGTGAAAGTACTTTGTACAGTTTTGATCTAGAGGCGAAATCATTAACTCTTCATCAAACCACGCACCTTTTTTATGACCGCAATGTACTGGTCTGGTGGGTTTTTTTTCGTCTTCACCTTGGCAAGAAGCGATAAGATTAGTGTACTCAAAAGTAAGATGCCTATATTTACTTTTAGGTCGAAAATGTTCTATATGGCACTTTTTTCTACTAATAGGAATACCGCAGTAACCGCAAATATAACCCTGTTCTGCAAGTAACGCTTGATAAAGTTCATTTTTCACACCTCTAGCGAAAGATTTCCAGTTGGGAACTTTATTACCGAGCTTTCTATTCCAATCAGCTAAGCTAGATGGTTGCTTCTTTTTACGAATATATTTCATTTTTTCAAAATTTCCTTGCGACGAATCAGTACATCTGCGCGAACAAACTCCGGTTCATCTTCCCCAATCAGTTCAGCAAGTTCTTGACGTAACTCTCGTGCTTTCTCAATATTTCCTTGATCGATATATTTAAATAACCTTTGCAAACAATCCTTTATTTTCTGGGGTCTTTCTGGAACTTCCATCAAATCTTCTAAAATTTGATTGCTATCCCTACCAAAAGAAATATCTGGTTGAATTGCGATAATACCTTCATTAGTATTTTCCAAAATGTAGACTCCCTCCGGTTGAATATGACTAATCACCTGGGGAGAATGGGTAGTAACAATAAACTGACAATTAGGAAAGGTTTTTATCAATGCGGGAACAATATCTCGCTGCCATTTAGGATGTAAATGTAGTTCAATTTCATCAATCAAAACAATTCCATCACCCTGTAATGGTTCATCAAGACCAGGATTCGCGATCGCAAGTCTTCTTGCTAAATCTCCAACCATTGCTAGCAGGCATTTTTCACCATCTGAGAGTTGATTTACATTTAGCTCGCGATCATCGCTTTGCTTAACTCCTTTGGGGTTATTGCTTTGAGTGTCTTGAGAAGAAATATCGCGTTTTTTCACTGTCATTCTTAAAGGAGAACGACGCACTCGTAAATCAGACAAACCAGATATTAATGAGTAAATTGCTTCTCTAACTGTTTCTAGTTGAGGATTGGTATAATCGGGATTATCTCTACGATTTTCGTTTTCTAAATCTTCTAACTTTCTAAACCATTGAAAGAAGTTATTAAAATTAATTTGTACGCCATGTAGTGATTGGTCGTAAGCTGTAGCCCTTTCTAAAGAGTGCTTTTTCCTGACTTTTAAAGGAATATCAAGAACAGCCCTATTTACACAGTAATGGACAATTACAGATAAATTAAAACGAGGATTTTTGTCTAACTGAGAATGAGTTTTATCAACTAATTGACGTAATTGACTTAAATCTGTACTACTATTTTTACTACGCCTTTTTTGTACCTTAGCTAAAGACCAAGTCACCTCCCCATCAGTTGTATCAATAGTAATTTCATTATGTGTTTGTGGATTTCCATAACGAATATCTTCCTCCCGGAATAAACGACCGGAAGTGGTAGGAAATTGAACTGGACTAGTGTATCGAGAAAGTAAAATAGCTAAACAATCTAATATACTTGACTTACCAACACCATTAATACCAATGAAAACATTAGGTTCTTTTTCCTGGAAATCAATTTGCATATCTTTGATTCCCCGAAAAGACTGTATATGAATACGCTTAATTCTCATATGAAAAATAAAT
>JBCCDM010000623.1:0-2334 GCA_039030795.1 Cyanobacteria bacterium P01_A01_bin.84 | reverse complement strand
GTAATTTTATGTGAGTTTGGGATGATTTTAAAACCTCCCCAATTTATTTTTGCGTAACTCCAGTTTAATATTAAAAATTAGGGATACGGTATTACCATATCCCTAACAGTGGATGCAATTCATTCTTTAAAGCTAGTACATCGTAGCTAAAATAACTATCTAGTACAGCACGGTGTAAGTCAGACACCCATCAAAAATCTAATCATGAGAGTAAATTTGAGTCTAAAAAATGGGTGCGTTATTTACGCGGCACTGTACTAGTTAAAAACACTTGAAAATCATATTGAATATGGCTTATACCAATTCTTTGTGAGGCTACATAAAATGCTCCAAGATAGAAATTATTGTTTAGCAAGAGTTTTAGGTGTCGCTATTCTATGGATCTTCATACGAAATTGATCTTACTTCCTTATCAAGCACAGAGACCCAATATCATTTTGTCGAATTGTAACAGTCTTTATTTTTACCAGTAACTTATTAAGTACTTAATGCGTGTTGTCTTTGGTGATATTCCCAAAGTTTACCACGCTGTTGCAATAACTCTTGATAATTCCCCTGCTCTATAATTCTACCATTTTCAAGTACTACAACCTTGTCTGCTTTAGCGATAGTAGAAAGTCGATGAGCGATCGCAATTACCGTGCGTCCAACAGCTAATTTTTCTAATGAATCTTGAATTAAACGTTCTGACACAGAATCTAATGCACTAGTAGCCTCATCTAAAATCAAGATATCAGGGTTTCGTAATAAAGCACGAGCAATAGCTACTCTTTGCTGCTGTCCTCCAGATAACCTCGCTCCGCGATCGCCCAATATAGTATCAAAACTTTCAGGCATTTCCTCAATAAATTCTAGAGCATTTGCAAGTCGTGCAGCTTCTCGAATTTCTGCCTCAGTTGCTTCAGGAGTACCATAAGCAATATTATCACGTACCGAAGTATTAAATATAAATGTATGTTGACTAACAATTGCCATTTTTTTCCGCAATGAATTAATGTCAAATTCCGTGACATCTACTCCATCAATCAAGACTTTTCCTTCTGTTGAATCATAAAACCTAGGGATAAGTCCAGCTAAAGTTGTTTTACCACTACCTGATTGCCCAACCAATGCAGTCATCTTACCCCGTTCAATACTCAGCCTAATATTTTTTAAGACAGAACTTCTAGAGTCGTAGCTAAAATCTACAGAAACAAAATCTACAGAGCGTTGTAAACCATGAAATTCAATATTGCCATTGCTAAAGTAGTTTTTATTATCCTCTCTCAGTAATTCTTTAATATTTTCTAACGAGCCTTTTAAAGTGCTAACGAAAGCCAGAGTACCATTAATATCTTGAATATTAGGCACCACACGAACCAACACAAAGAAAAAAGTCAGTAAAGAAGATACTGGTAGGGTAAATGTAGTTACAGAAACAATAATTAGTAAAATTAATACCGTTGTAGCTATACTTTCAGCAATTGGTTTTACCAAAGCCCAAGCTTTAACAACCCTAAATGAAGCATTGTGTAGCTGTCGACTGACCTGATAAAAACGCTGACGCTCATATTCCTGAGTAGCACAAGCATGAACTGTTTGAATACCATTAATAAACTCTAAAGTCGTTGAATTTAATCGACCATTAGCTTCAGAAATTGCAAAACTAGTTTCTCTGACTTTAGCATTCAAAGTAGAAATGCCTGCCGCTAAAAGAGAAAAGGTTAATACAGATAAAAGAGATAGCTGCCATGAAAGCCAAAACATACAGGTAAAGTACACGGCAACCATCAGTATTCTAGTAAATATAAAAGATGCACCACCAAATATCTGTTTTAATCTTTCAATTTCTGTAGTAATGGTATTAACTAGCTCACCACAACGAGCTTCCGTAAAATAGCTTAATGGCAGCGACTGTAACTGATCAAACATTCGCTTACGCAAGCGGTCAGCTAGAGTTAATTGAACTTTCTCTGTATATATTCCTCCAAAATAATTAAACACCGCTCTTATCCACGTACTTAAAAGAATAAGAAGAGATATTACATATAAAGGATTAACTTGTGAAGCATGAGTTTGCATCCAAGTATCTAGCCAAAGAATTCCCGTATTTGCTACAGCATCTGGATTTGTCAGATTTCTCAAAAAAGAAAGTAGAAAACTAATACCGACACCTTCAAAAGTTGCGGCTAAAAATGAAAATATAACGGCAAATATAGCAACACGTTTAAAATGCTTAAACTCTCGTAATATTAAATAGTTATCTTTCCAGAAACTTGTAGTTTTAAATAATCTATTACTTAAATTATATACTGCTTTAATAGGTTTATATTTCATTGATAATTGCTTTAATAG
>JBCCDM010000622.1:0-2342 GCA_039030795.1 Cyanobacteria bacterium P01_A01_bin.84 | reverse complement strand
TTCAGGGCTTTTTTAAAAAAAGCGATCGCCAAGAAACTCCAGATGATATCATTGAAAAAATAGAGTTTTCAACTAATTATAAAATTCTTGAAGATGCAGATTTCGTAGTTGAAAATGTCACCGAAAAATGGGATATAAAAAGAGAGATATATCCTCTACTAGACTCTATTTGCCCAGCAGATTGTATATTCGCGGCTAATACATCAGCAATTCCCATTACCCGTATTGCTTCAGTTACCAAACGTGCCGATAAAGTGGTTGGTATTCACTTTATGAATCCCGTACCAATGAAGCCAATGGCGGAAATGATTCGTGGATATCATACCTCTGAAGCAACAATTGAGACAGCAAAAAAAATGCTATCTCAAATGGGTAAAGAATGTATTCTTGTTAATGATTCTCCCGGTTTTGTTTCTAACCGCGTGTTGATGTTAACTATCAATGAAGCTATTTTCTTATTACAAGACCAAGTTGCTACAGCAGAAGATGTAGACAAAATATTTAAAGGCTGTTTTGGTCACAAAATGGGACCTTTAGAAACAGCAGATTTGATTGGGCTAGACACCATTTTATTTTCTATCGAAGTCTTGTATGAAAACTTTAACGATAGTAAATACAGACCATGCGCTTTACTCAAAAAAATGGTAGATGCAGGCTTGCATGGAAGAAAAAGTGGTAAAGGTTTTTACGTGTATCAATAAATAATAACAACAGGAATAATTAATAATTATGAACGACATTCAAACTAAAATCAAAACTTTCCTTGGTAAATTTTTCGGCAATCATGATTTACAACCAGATGAGGATATTTTTGCTAATGGTTTTGTCAATTCAATGTTTGCCATGCAACTTGTTTTATTCGTAGAGCAAGAGTTCCAGATTGCCATTGGAGACGAGGACTTAGAGTTTGAAAATTTCCGGACAATCAACTCTATTGCTAATTTAATTGAACGTAAAACTGCTGTCTTAGCGCAGTAACAAAAGAAATATAAATTGCCATTTATTATGGCATAAATGGTATTATGAAATTAGAACTATCTGCTCAACAAAAAAACTATCAAGCTGAATTTAAAGCTTTTGTAGATCGGGAAATATCTCCTAATGCTGGAGAATGGGATAAAAAAGAAGTTACTCCACCAGAATTAATTAGAAAAATAGCTGAACGTGGTTTTCTCGGTGCCATATTACCTCAAGAATATGGTGGTAAGGAAATGGACATGATTACCTATGGTATTCTTAACGAGGAAATTGGACGAGGATGTTCTTCTGTACGGAGTTTGTTGACAGTTCACAACATGGTTTCTCAAGCTTTGTGCAAATGGGGAAATAAATCTCAAAAAGAGTATTGGCTTCCTAAACTTGCATCTGGAAAGACCATTGCTGCTTTTGTATTAAGTGAACCCAATGTAGGTAGCGATGCGAAAAGTGTAGAAACAACAGCAACCCTTGATGGTGATGCTTATGTCCTAAATGGACAAAAGAAATGGATTACCTACGGACAAATAGCAGATGTATTTTTAGTATTCGCTCAATGTGAAGGGAAACCAACTGCTTTTTTAGTTGAAAAAAATAGCCCTGGACTCTATGTAAAACCAATATCTGGTATTTTGGGTATTAGAGCTTCAATGACAGCAGAATTGCATTTTGAAAACTGTCATATTCCTGTAGAAAATAAGGTTGGTAAACTAGGTTTTGGATTTTCTTACATTGCCTCTTATGCACTTGATTATGGTAGATATAGCGTTGCATGGGGTAGTGTAGGTATTGCTCAAGCTTGTTTGGAGGCTTGTATAGAGTATACAAACGAGCGTAAACAATTTGGTGTTTATCTTAAAGAACATCAATTAATTCGTCAAAAGATTACTCAGATGATAGCTAACGTCAAAGCAGCAAGATTGTTATGTTATCAAGCGGGTTATCTCAAAGATGTTAATAATCTAAACTCGATTACAGAAACTTCTATTGCCAAGTACTTTGCATCGACAACAGCTACCAAAATAGCAAATGATGCGGTGCAAATTCATGGTGGTAATGGTTGTAGCAGCGAGTACCCTGTTGAGAGGTATTTACGGGACTCTAAAGTAATGGAAATTATTGAAGGTAGTACTCAAATTCAAGAAATTACTATCGCAGAGTCCGGTTATCAAGATTATCTTTTTTCAACTGTTTCTAAGATTGAGGAAAAGAAATTAGCAGAGAGAATTTAAGATATGATTAGCACTAAAGAACAAAGCGTAAATAGTAAACAAAAAGATAAAAAAGTTATTAAATGTGTCGTTTGGGATTTAGATAATACCCTATGGCAGGGTGTTTTGCTCGAAGATGAGAAAGTTTCTCTGCGA
>JBCCDM010000621.1:0-2379 GCA_039030795.1 Cyanobacteria bacterium P01_A01_bin.84 | reverse complement strand
TTTGTTCAGTGGAGTTAAAAGCTTATAGGTTTCAACTTAGTTATTCAGGTAAAACTAAAGTTGATTAATTATGAGAATCAGACTTGAAGATTATAAGAAATGTAAAGTTGTCTTTAGGAACCAATATGAAAAATAGATTCATCAAAGAAAGTAATATATCTTCAGGAATAGACCAGTGAAAGGCTTATAACTTATCTAACTTACGACAGATGTCAGCGATCGCTTTAGTGAATAATGAGTAGAAATAAGTTTAGACATAATTACGAGATATTAACTGTAAAGTTTATTAAATAAATGCTCATTTAATCTCAGGATTTTAATATACTTGACCTTATGGAATAAGAAAAACCGTTTTTAAAAATTCGGTACGAAATTTTCCCCGATTAAATGCCTTGCTTTGTACTTTTAGGAGTAATGATGATGGCTTCTTCTGAAATATCTAGTTTAGAAAAAACATATTCATTGTTAATGGTAAAAAGTTTCTTGATATGGACTTTTACATTGGCAGTATGCTTGTTGGTTGTTGGTTTTCCACTAGTCGTTTTAATGGCAACAGTTGGATGTTTGCTATCTATAGTTTTACAATCTGTTATGCCTGTGAGTGCTGTTTTGCTGGTCGCTGGTGGTTTAATTGTCTTTAACGTTATGGCTGTAGTTATAGGTGCTGGTGCCTTGACTGCGAGAGGTGTTCATCCTAACGAAGTCAGCTGGTTGACCTGGCTGCATGGAGAGGAAGAGCAGATGCAGACAACAGTATATGCAGCCTGCCCTTTGACCTGTGATATTGAAGTGTAATTTCAACAACCAAATAACTAAATCCGACAAACAGCATATCTGCCCGGTTAAACCGGGTTTTTTCATGGTCAAAATTTTGTGATTAATGAGTATTGACTAATGATTATTAACTAATGAGTATTGACTAGTGAGTATTGACTAGTGAATATTGATTGATGATTAAACACAAACGTATTGACATTATTTTGGGAACGAGACCTGAAGCTATCAAGTTAGCTTCAGTCATTGAAGTTTTTCAAAAATCTGAATATTTTGATACCAGAGTTATTTTAACTGGGCAGCATCGCGAGATGGTTGAACAAGTTATGCAGTTGTTTAACCTCAGAGCGGATTATGACTTAGAAATTATGCAACCCAAACAATCTTTGAGCGACATTACTTGCCGTAGTTTGCAAGGTTTGGGGAAATTATTTTCAGAAAATAAACCAGATTTAGTAGTTGCACAGGGAGATACTACTACCGCATTTGCGGCTACCTTAGCAGCTTTTTATTCTAAAATACCCGTTGCTCATGTAGAAGCCGGGTTGAGAACTGATAATATATATAATCCATATCCAGAAGAAGCAAACAGAAGATTAATTTCCCAAATTACTCAGCTACACTTTGCACCTACACAAATAGCAGTAGAAAATCTCAAAGCTTCTGGTGTTCTTGGGGAAATTCATCTTACAGGTAACACAGTCATTGATGCTTTATTAAAAGTTGCAGCTAAAAAACCTGCTTGTGATGTACCCGGTTTAGATTGGGGGGAATACCGGGTGTTACTTTCCACTGTTCATAGACGGGAAAATTGGGGAGAGCCACTTGAAGATATTTGCAAGGGATTTTTACAAATCTTAGATAATTTTCCCGATACAGCCTTATTACTACCCTTACATCGCAATCCTACAGTTAGAGAACCCTTACAAAATATTTTGGGAAACCATCCCCGGATTTTTCTCACAGAACCATTAGATTACGGTGAACTTGTAGGAGCAATTCTGCGATCGCATATTTTATTAACTGACTCGGGAGGTTTGCAAGAAGAAGCACCTAGTTTAGGTAAACCAGTATTAGTTCTTAGAGAAACTACAGAAAGACCAGAAGCTGTAACTGCTGGTACTGCTAAATTAATAGGAACAAAACCAGAAGATATTGTCAGTACAGCAACAGAATTACTCAGCACTCAAAATGCTTACGAAACTATGGCAAACGCCATAAATCCTTTTGGAGATGGACAAGCAGCAAATCGTATTTTACAAATAGTAAAAAAGTTTCTTAATGTCAGTTGATGATGAGAGTACTTACGCAAGTCTCCCTTGAAAAAGGGTGTGGGGGAGAGAAAAATATTTGGACTAACTAATTTATCATTACAATTGCGTAAGTTCTACATTATTTAGTTAATTATTTGTAATTAAATTAATAATTCTATTAAATTCCCGATCTTTTCTAATTGTAAACAGGTCGGGAAATTTATAGACTCCACACTTCTAACTTGCACATTTTACAACCCTCATATATCAAGGGTTTTAGAATTTATCGAAAAATGTGTTAGTTTCATTCGTTGCAAGGTGGAGTTAAATTTTGAATTTTGAATTTTGAATT
>JBCCDM010000620.1:0-2380 GCA_039030795.1 Cyanobacteria bacterium P01_A01_bin.84 | reverse complement strand
GGAACAACACCGCTTGTTGAGAGCGTGATCCGACGGCGCGACAGCGAAATCCCTTCAGGATCCATCGCGATCTTCATCGCATCGCGCACGGCATCGAAAATTAACTATAAAAATTCTATAATCCACCCAAACTTATACAAAGTACCAGTTCCCATTTCTTTTTTGTAATCATTAATTATTTTTTCGCTCTCAAAACTTCTCTTCAAGATACTCCTCATTCTTATGTCTGAAGAATCTTGTATATTTAGTAATAAATTATTGGCTGCTTTATCCCCAGCTAAATATGAATATTTACTTTCAAATTTAGAATATACACCTTTGAATTTGGGACAGATACTATACGATGCTGGTGAACCAATTAAACAGGTTTACTTTCCCAACCAAGCGATGATATCTCTAGTATCGGTGATGAAAAATGACGTGACTACAGAAATTGGTTTAGTTGGTAATGAAGGACTGGTTGGTTTATCTTCTTTATTAGGAAGCGATCGCAGTATTAATCGTTCTGTTGTGCAAATTGCCGGTAGTGCAATGAAATTGGATGCTCAATTACTCAAAAATGAATTTATTAAAGGAGAAGAATTACAAAGACTATTCCTTCTTTACACACAAGTAAGACTACATCAAATTTCACAAATTGCTGCTTGCAACTCTCGTCATTCTATAGAAGAGAGGTTGGTACGTTGGTTGTTACTGGTTCAAGACTGCGTTAATCAAAACAACTTACCTCTAAAACAAAAAATTATTGCTCAAATGCTCGGAGTTAGACGTGCTAGCATTACCGAAGCTGCGATCGCTCTCCAAAAAGCAGAACTAATCCGTTATAGTCGAGGACAAATTACCATTATTAATAAAAAAAAATTAGAGCTAGCTGCTTGCGAATGCTATGGAGCGATCGCAAATGAATGGACTCGCTTATTAGGGCAGATCTGTCAAAATCTTTAAATTAACCATGCTATAGAATTCTATACATCAAACATTTTCTATAAACAGAGAAAAATTGCAATATTTAGTTATGTACGATACCGTACTGATTTTTTCAGAAATCGAGGTATTCTGTTGTTTACAAGGGAATAGCTGACAGGGATCGAATATCTAGTCTGCAATCTAGCTTTTTCAAAGAAAACATCTTAGATATTAGCAGAATGTGTCTGGGGTTTTGATTGTGTCGCTTACGGTTTTTCCTATAACGACGCAGTTGAGATACACATTTTAACTATGTCTGAAGACTTTCATACACAGACAAATAGAATACTCTTAGCTTTGCTTGCAGAAAATTACCAGCGTTTGGAACCACATTTAGAATATGTTTACTTAAATGCTGGAATAATTTTATCCGAACCTGGAGAGCCAATGAGCGAAGTTTACTTTCCTAATTCGGCAATGATATCCTTAGTATCAATAATGGAAGATGGTTCGACAACCGAAATTGCGATTGTTGGTAACGAAGGAATGGTCGGTCTTCCAGTTGTGTTAGGTGGAGAAACGACTACAACTTCTGCCATGGTACAGATTAGCGGTATAGTAACAAAGTTAGATGCCAATATTTTAAAGCAAGAATTTCATCATGGTGGTCAGCTACAAAAATTACTACTTCTTTATACCCAAGCATTGTTAACTCAAGTTGCTCAAAATGCTGCGTGCAATCGTCAGCATACAATTGTAGAAAGATTGGCTCGTTGGTTATTGTCAGTACAAAATTGTGTGAAGAAAGATGAATTACTGCTCACCCAAGAATTTATATCTCAAATGCTAGGTATTCGTCGCTCTGGAGTAACAGTAGCAGCTGGTACTTTGCAAAAAGCAGGAATCATTCGTTACAGTCGAGGAAAAATCACAATTATTAATCAAGAAGACTTAGAAGCAACAGCTTGTGAGTGTTACTGTGTTGTAGAAAGAGAATTTATTCGTTTACTCGGTTAAAATAAATCCTTTACTTATGTACGGTTGCGTACAGACTTCTAAATAACTACCATGTCATGTTTATTTTAGTAGAATTAGGCATTTGTAAAAATATACAAATGCTTTTAACATTCTCAGTAGAATTTAAACACCCTCTTGGACGCAATAACTAAACTATCGTTATCTTATTAGATTTATTCAGAAATGAGAACCTTACTTACTTGAAACTTATACTTGAGAATAATTTTCAAAATTTTTGCTGTCACCAAAATGGAAAGTCAAGCCATATGAAAATTTTAGCAATTTTGAGTCTTATTTATGGAAAAGTTATCATCTTATGATTAAGTGAAGAGTAGGTAATGTAGACTCAAGTAGCTAACCAAGGATTTCTAAGAGGGCGATCGCTATGAATGCTGGGTCAAGATATTGGAAAATCTATCGAATCAGCCTTAGCAGGGAAAGAGTTGGCTACGAATAT
>JBCCDM010000619.1:0-2404 GCA_039030795.1 Cyanobacteria bacterium P01_A01_bin.84 | reverse complement strand
TAATTTTAGCGGGATAAATAGTAAGGAAAATAGTATTGCTACCGCAAAAGTTACTTTCACTCCTCAAAATTGGAATCAATATCAATCAGTTAAAGTTACGGGTATAGCTGACAATAAAGTTGATGACAATGTTACCTATGAATTGCAAGCTAAAGCTATTAGCAATGATAAAGATTATAACGGTCAAACAATTCCGATAACTATCACTAATCAGAATATTGATGAGAAAGTTGAATCTGTAAATTCTAGTCGTCCCGACCCAACTTTACCAATGGTAACTCTGGAGGGGACGAATACTACGTTTACGGAAAATGCTGAAGGTGAGGCTAAAGTTAAGGTAATTTTAGACCGACCTGCACCTAAAGATGGATTAACGGTATTCTTGTCTTTAGATAGGAGTACTGCTACTTGGCAACAAGATTTTAATATTAATACCAATTTATTTTTAAATCAATCTGGAACGAGTAATCCTTTTGATAAGGTTAAGGTTGATCAAAAGAAAGTTGGGAAATATAGTTACCCTGGATTTGCTGATTTAGATGGAGATAAAGACCTCGATTTAGTTGTAGGAAATTCTAAAGGTACTCTCAAGTTTTATCGCAATGTTGGTACGGAATTTATTCCTTTCTTTAGGGAGGAAGTAGGAAGTAGTAATCCATTTGGTTCTATTAATATAGGTAATGTCAAAGATGGTTATAGTACGCCAACTTTTGCGGATATTATTGATGGAGATGGAAAGTTAGATTTAGTTGTTGGTAGTGCTGATGGTAAGCTTTTCTATTCTCAAAATATTAGTGATAGTAAGGGAATTAAGTTTGCTCCGATTCAAAGTTTAGAGATTAATAAAATCAATGGTGTTGATGGTAATAAGAAGTTTGAGAATAGTACTCCGACATTTGTAGATTTGGATGGAGATGGTGACTTAGATGCTGTTGTAGGTGATGCTGATGGTACAATCAGATATTTCCAAAATACGGGTAAAAATAAGACTCAAACAAATATTATTGAGCCAATTCTTACAGCATTAACAGGTAATAATAATCCTTTTAATAATATTGATGTTGGTGATAATAGTACTCCGAATTTAGTTGATTTTGATGGTGATGGGGATTTAGATTTATTTGTCGGTAATAAAGCTGGTAAAATTTCGTTCTATCGTAATAATGGTACTGCTACTACACCACAATTTAATCTTGATACTAATATACCGACAAATAATTGGAGTACTGGAAATAATGCTGTTTTACAGTTTGTCGATATCGATGGGGATAATGATTTAGATGGTGTTATTGGTGGTGCTGATGGAACTCTACAATACCAACAACAATATCAGGCTATTATTATTCCTGAAGGAAAAACAGAAGCAGAAATTCAGCTAAAGACTATTGACGATAAGTTTAAAGAAGATGAGGAAGTTGTTAATCTGAAGTTAGTTGATAATGCTAAATATCGGGTTAATACAAATCAGCAAGAAAATTACCTCAAGACTATTAAAATTAAAGATGACGAAAAAGCGGGATTATTAATCAAAGATGCTCAAGGTAATCCTTTAAGTACATTACAGTTTTCTACTCAAGAAAATAATCAAACTCCGCTCAAGTTTTTCCTCGAACTTACTAGTAAACCTACTGCAAATGTCGAGGTTTCTTTATATACAACTGATGAAAATGAAGGAAAACTGAAAAAAAGTGATTCCCCAGCAAATACAATTTCTTTAATTTTTAGTCAGAATAACTGGAATCAACCACAGGAATTCACTGTTGTTCCTCAAAATGATGCTGTTGAAGATGGAACAGTTGCTTATGGAATAACCTATGAAGTTAGCAGTCAAGATGTAGCTTATAACGATACAGTTGACTATAAAACTGTTACTACACCTGCTAATACTCAAAACGGAAATAGTTCTAGGAATCGTCTGCTAAATATTACCAACCAAGACGATAATGATAAAGCAGGATTTATTATTACTCCTCTCTCCCAGGGTAAAGAAGGAACCCAGGATGCTTTTAGTATTAAGCTCAACAGTCAACCATTAGGTGATGTTGTTGTTACTTTGACTCCCCAAGACAGAGATTTTTACTTTGTCACTCAAAAACCGGGAGAAAATTTCACTGTTACTTTTAATGCTCAAAACTGGGATAAAGAGCAAACCTTACAAATTCAAGCTGTTGATGATGCTGAAGTTGAATATTTACAACGAAGTGCGATCGCGTTTCAAGTAAGTGGGGAAGATGAGAGCTATAACAAGGCTGGAGCGGAACTTAAACCACTACATGTTATTATTCTGGACGAGGATAAACCTACTGCTCGCATCAAAGCAGGAAAATCGGCTTCGGAAGTTTATTCTACACCGGGTTATTTTGTTGTTGAGTTAGACCGTGACCTGTTACAACAAGGTTCTTTG
>JBCCDM010000618.1:0-2423 GCA_039030795.1 Cyanobacteria bacterium P01_A01_bin.84 | reverse complement strand
CTTAGCTGAATTCGATACACCTACAGGAAAGATGAATGCCAACTTAATCGGTTACGAATGTTTTCCAGAAAGTGGTGGAATTTATGCGATGTATTGCAAAAATACGGGTGAAGCAATAAGACGTAAAGTCATTGGTTTAGTGATGTTGGGATATCGAAATGCTTCTGCAATCATATCTCGGCGCGGTATTTTGAATCGGGGTAAAACTGCGAAATTGGGCATGGCGAAGATGGTAGAAAAAGTTATCGAAGGTACATCAGGCTTAGAAGCTGGAGAGTTAATTGAAGCGATTGTCGCTGCTGGTGATGAACCGAAAACACAACATTTTTACCATCTATGTAGTTCTGGTAATCTTCAGGATGCTGAAATTGAAAAGATTATATCTGTTTTAAATTCGTCTAGAGCGGAATATGCGATTGCGCTTGTGAATTGGTTAAAAGAAGTACTGCCGAATAACAATGAATTGGATGAATTAATTATCTGTGGTGGTACGGCTGATTATTTGCGAGAGGAGTTAGATGCAGTTTTTCCGACAATACCTATAGTCTGGCATGGTGATGTGAAAATTCCGCAAACACTTAACGAACAATGGTTGGGAAATCGTCTAGCCGACGTGTGGGCACTTTCGGTTTATCACGGTATTAAGGTGAAGGCAATTAGGAGGGAGGGAGTGAGAGAGTGAGAGAGGGAGGAAATAATTTATAGTACAAAAACACTATATTGCCCAGTTTAAAAATTGATTTAAATGGTAAGACAATTATTACGTTCTCGTAAGGATTTAAATGTTTTTTCGGACAGCATTTGATACGGCTATGGAAATTTTTGAACTATCTAAAAAGTTTCCTCAAATTTCTTTATCCCTCACTCCCTCCCTCTCTCACTCCCTCCCTCCTGCCCAAACCCAAAACTATGAACAAAAAAAAGGACTTCACATGGCGGTATCAGCCACCCCTTGATTCAGATAGAGCGACAATGCTTAGTTATATTCAAAACCAGAGATTGCATCCATTTCAAAATAAAACCGTAATGATAATGACTGCTCTAAACGCATACTATATAGCGTTAGCACTTTACAGTGAAGGTAGTTATTCTCGCGAAACTTTGGAATTGATATTTTTGGATTCGGTAAAGGCGATCGCAAATCATCTTCAATTCGTCAGCATTGCAATAAAAGTAGATGAACACGCAGTTACAGATGTTTTATGTACCGTATTTGGAGGTTTGGAAAAAACAAACATTCAAAAAGATGCAACATCAAATTATAGTACTGAGTTATCACCACCAGACCGAAATGAAGAATCATCTGATTCTAATTTACAAGCATGGAATTTAGCAGGAATGACAACAGATAGCGAAACTTTTAACTAGGAAATTGGTAATGGCAAGAATACATTTAATTGATGGTGAAAAAGGAGGAGTCGGGAAGTCGCTGTTTACTCGCGTTATGGTTCAGTATGCAATTGACAATAAATTGGAACATACTTTGGTGGATGCAGATATAACGAATCAAGATGTGAAGCGCTTTTACGATTATGCTGTTGATGCTGAATTTAGTGAAGCTGTAAATAAAGGAGATAAGGCTGACATCATTTTTGAATTAGCTAGGGAAAAATCCGCTATAGTTAATCTCCCCGCGAATGTATTTCCAAAAGTTAATAATTGGATAAAAAACGGACGTTTACTAGAAGTAGCAGATAAATACGGTGTAGATATCTGTAAGTGGTTTGTTTGTGATGGTGGTTTTGAATCTATCGATTTATTCAAACAATCAATCAACTTGTACAAAGATAAAATGCTTCATGTTTTTGTCAAAAATTCAGGTAAGACAGATGATTGGAGTTTTTTAAAGGATAATTCTGAGTTCAAAGATTTATGTAAAAAGCGTGAAAAGACTTTAAAAATAATTGAATTTCCGCTTCTGTATCCGGGAGATAGATATTTTATCGACTCTAATAAGTTTCGGTTTGATGCAAAAGAAATTGAAAAAACAATGCCTATAATGTCGCAGCAAAGATTATCTACTTTTTTAAGCGAATCAAATCAAGCTATTGAAAGTACACAAATGTGGAAAAGAAAGCAGAAGGCAGAAGGTAAATAAAAATTACTCATACATGAGGCAAGTAATATGAATTACGACCTTCAAATTTTATACGAAACAGATGAAGCTTTTAACTGCGATGTAATCACTGCTGATGAAGAGAAATATATGGGAAGACTATATATTCTTACTACGGATGATAACACCTTGAAAAATTTAGGAATTAAAGAAGAATGGTATCTCGCTCATGAAGAAGCTGATGTATTAGTAAGCGGACATATTAATAGTGAAGGTAAATGGAGTTTATCAACCTGGAGAAATTTAGAACCAAGTTTTGAATATACAACTCGTAACAAAATATTTGACCAAGTGTTTAGTCCTGAAT
>JBCCDM010000617.1:0-2426 GCA_039030795.1 Cyanobacteria bacterium P01_A01_bin.84 | reverse complement strand
GTCATTTCTTTGTTGTTGGACCGAGTGGTTCTCCCGAATCTTCTCCAGTAGAAGGAGATAGCAAAACAGCCTGGGTTACTAAAGACGGCTGGACTCCAGTTTACAATGGAGATGGTATGGTCTATCGCTTTAGTTTTGATCAGGGAATTGCTAGCTTAAAAACTCGTTTTGTTAAGCCGCCTTGTTTTTATGCAGATCAAGCAATAACTTTTTTAGATGAGAAAAAACAATATCAAGATCTTGCCTTTGACGATTTAACTATTGCCCGTTCCTCACTCAACAAACTAGGGACTCGTAACCAATTGAATACGGCATTTTTCCCCTTTAAGCTATCAGATGATAAACATGATCGGTTGTTGGTAAATTGGGATATTGGTAGACCATATGAAATTGATCCTGAAACTTTAGAAACCCTTCAGCCAGTTGGTAAAAATAAGGATTGGACTGATTTATTGCCAGATCAAGCTCCTCAACCTTTCAAGCAATTAATGTCTTCAGCTCATCCCGTATTTGATTTTGAAACAGAAGAATTTTTTACTGTAAATGTTGGCAAGTCAATTTGGACTTTACTAGCTTTTTCTCGTTCTTTTGGCAATAGGCTCAAAGAGACGGCACAATCTATCAAATCTACAATTGCAGAACCTGAGTTGTTGCCAAATTATCTAAATAAACTTATTAAAAGATATTCCTTATTTCTGGGTATTGTTCAATTAATACTTGGTTTTTTTGCAGTAATTGAAAATATTGTTGTTTTTTTTAGTGGAGGGCATGATTTTGTTCATTTAATGATTTGGGATGGCAAACAAGTCGGAATTAAAAAAAAATGGAAGGTTGTTTTACCTGGTAATAAAAAAATTAGAATCGATCAGACTATTCATCAAATGGGAATAAGTAAAGATTATATTTTATTAGCCGAGACATCTTTTAAGTTTTCTGTGGCTAATCTAATAACTTTTCAGAAAGACTTATTCGCCACGTCGATGAAAATGCTTCTCTCAGATTTTGCTAACTATCCACAATATCAATTTACTAAGCTGTATATCATTAAAAGAGCAGATTTAAAAACAGAAGTAATTAAAACTAATAAGTTCTCAAATTGGTTGTTTCGTAAGCCTGTTGAACACTTGCCAACGGTCACTGCTCAAGAAGTAGAAATTGCCCCAGAGTTTTCTCACTACATAGTAGATTTTGATAATGATGAAAATCAAATAGTAATATACATATCTCACATTGCTGCAACCGATATAGCCGAATATATTCGTACATTTGATCGTTCTGCTTATGATAATCGAGGGTTCATTAGCAAATTTAATGATAAAGAATTAACTTGTCGGATGCAAAAGCTAACTGGCACTATAGTTAGTCCTATGGATGTTAGTCGCTTAGGACGCTGGGTAATTGATGGCGAAACTGGTAAAGTAATTGATAAACAGTTAGTAGCCAGCCCTAAACTTACATGGTCTACATCATTTTATGTCTGTCCAGATTATCGACCAACCAAAAAATATACTGATATCTTCTGGAATTCCTGGGGTAGTTGGGCTGACACCATGAGCAACAAGAATGTGGCGGATTTTGAGCAATATCCCAACCGTCAAATATCTGTAGATGAAGTGCTTGAGCGAACTTACCAAGGAATTCCCTCTAGTCTTTGCCATTTAAAAATTAGAACTAATGACAAAAACCAGACTAAGATCGAAATTGACTCCGATAATTATTTTCAGTTTAATAAAAACCATTTAGGAACTTCTGCTCAATTTATTCCCCGTCCTCATGCCCAGGATCAAACAGATGGCTATATAGCCTGTATAGTTTTGACTTCTGATGAACTCCTTTCGCAGGTAGATAGTGATGAAAATGACCCAGAATGGTCGCGCAATTCAGAGATTTGGATTTTTGATGCCAGACAATTGCATCAAGGACCTCTGTATAAACTTAGTCACCCTCGGCTAAATATCGGATTTACAGTTCATGCTACTTGGATAGCAGAAGCCAAGTCACCCGAACGACTATTAGATTACGATGTACGGGAAGATCATGAATATCTGGTTGAACAGCTAATGGATAATGAACCAAAACTCGGCGATAAAATCAGAAAGTTATTTGACGAAGAAATTTATCCTCATTACGACTAATCTGAGTTCTAGTCAATAAGGTTAATTGATTAATATAGCTAATAGCTATTAGCTTTTCATCTCGGTAACTGACTGTATACAGCGGCAGAAATTGAAGGAATTTCAGGATAACGTCCTAAAATACACTCTACCATACAGAAAAGACTAGCCCCAGTTGCCACAATAAAAGTGAAACTCCCAATTAAACCCAATGCGCCAAATGTGCCAAAGACGATTGAAATAAGAGATATGGCGATGCCAAATAAAATTGATTGCAAGGTGTTGAAACGGATAAAGTAAGGAATTCTATCG
>JBCCDM010000616.1:0-2430 GCA_039030795.1 Cyanobacteria bacterium P01_A01_bin.84 | reverse complement strand
TTCAAAAAAATGATTTTCTATAAATTAATAAATAATACTTTTTCACAAATTAACTTCTTTAAGTATTCACCAAAGCCTTATCTTCAAATCGCTCTAATCTATGAAGTAAATAAATAGAGGTTTGACAAGCTTCCGTAATCAATTGCTCCTGCTGTTGCGATTCTTCAACTACATTGTCAACCAGAGAGCGTAGAGAACTCAACATAGGATAAAGACTATTTCTTAGCTCTTCACAAACTGCAATCAAAATTTGATGTTGTGAATTGCGATCGCTATCATCAGTTTGAGAGGAAATATGTAAACTTCTATACCATCCCACAAAATCATCAAATACATCTATAGTATTAAGAATTCTCCAAGCAGACTTATGAGCTTCTTCCAATAATTCTTGCTTTTCTTGGGAGTCTTCTACAAGTCCATCACCTAGTAGTAGTAAAGAACCAATCATTGAGTTAAGACGAGTCCGAATTTCATGGGAAATTTGAACTAAACCTTGTTGTACTTGCTGTTTCTCAGTTTTTGTTTCACCGAACTGCATAGTATACAAGCGCTTATAAGCACCATCTTTTTCTAATAGTTCCTGATGGGTTCCTATTTCTACAACTTGTCCCTGTTCCAGAACCGCTATTTGATGAGCTTTTTGTACCGTAGAAAGACGGTGAGCAATAATTAATGTTGTGCGATCGCGGCTGAGATCGTCGAGAGCTTCTTGTACTAAACGTTCGGAAACAGTATCCAAAGCGCTAGTTGCTTCATCAAGAATCAGAATTTCCGGGTTTTGCAACAACGCACGAGCGATCGCTATACGTTGACGTTGTCCTCCAGATAACATCATTCCGCGATCGCCTATAAAAGTATCGAAACCTTCAGGTAATCTATCTATAAATTCATAAGCATTAGCTCTTTTAGCTGCGGTAATAATTTCTTCATCTGTAGCATCAGGTTTACTAAAGGAGATATTATTCTTGACTGAGTCATTCAGCAAAAAAGTATCTTGACTAACGATACCCATATTTTGACGCATAGACTTAATATTAAATTCCCGCATATCCATACCATCAAAAGTGATACAACCTGATATGGGGTCATAAAATCTAGGTAATAAATCTGCCATAGTTGACTTACCTGCTCCGGAACCACCAACCAGAGCTAAAGTAGTACCACGAGGTAAATATATGTCTATATCTTTAAGAACTAGCTTTTCAGTACTAGGATAAGCAAAAGATATATGATTAAAATGAATTCCTTCTTGCAAACTTGTATATTCACAATTGCCACCTTTCATGAATGGCTTGTTGTCTCGCCGCAAAAAATCAGAGACAACATCTACACTTGAAGAAGTATTAGCAAAAGCACTACGAGCCGCATTCAGCTGAGAAATTAAAGGTAAAGTTCGCAGTAAAATTAAAAGATATGTCAGAATGACTGCTGAAAGAGCAGCTAAGTTGTCTGCAAATATCGTTTTACCTAAAAAGACAATCAACATTAAAGCAATTATCCCTGCAACTTCACTAGTAGGACCAATAGCTTCAGAATTTGCCTGAGATAAAAATTCCGCACGTTCGCGATTATGAATCAGTTTGGTAATTTTCCTAAATGCGCTGTCTTCATTTGTGGTTGATTTCACTAAGCGAATACCACTTAGGGTCTCTATCATCGCATTACTATAAGCCTTGGAGGTATTGGAAATTTCTTTACCAAAAACTTTAGAACGACTAATAGAATACTGATTTAATAGAGCAACTAAAGATAATAAAACTGTAGAACCAATAGTTAATTGCCAAGATACAGATATTAATATGCATAAAAATACTAAAATAGTAATACTAAGAATAATCAGTTTAATTAAATTAATAGCAGAAAGGGCGGCTCTAGGAATTTCTGTATTCAGACGATTCATTAAATCGCCCAGTTTCATTTTGGTATGATAATCTATATCTATATCAAGTAATAACTTTAAGCCAGCTTCGCGCATATCTCTAGCAAGCAGTCGCCTTAAAGAATTAGAAGTCAAACTACTAAAATAAGTACCTGCATTTTTCAGAGCAATTGTGATGACTATTGCTGATGCCATCACAAATAATCTATAATCCTCAGATACTTGATCGAAAGGAGTAATTATTGCTTTAATAATTGAAGGTGCTTGACTCAAATCTACATCTTGTCCTACAATTTTTAAGATGATAGGTACTATTAAAGTCAAACTAACGCCATTAAATAACGCTCCAGAAAATCCCAAAACAATGGCTAAAATAACTATATAGGGATATTTTTTAGCGAATTGTAATATTAAGCGATTAGAAAGCATATTATATTTACCAATACTTATTAGTCGAAAAAGGATTTGCTGGGGAAGCCTTCAATGCAAGGATTTAATTCTGGAATTGCTATGAGTAAGGTTTCATCGTCGCTCCAGTTTGTCTTTGGTAA
>JBCCDM010000615.1:0-2433 GCA_039030795.1 Cyanobacteria bacterium P01_A01_bin.84 | reverse complement strand
CGAGAATTTTGTGCCACACATGAGGTGGATGCAGTGGATTCTTGGACTAGGTTAGTTAATTTGCCTCAGCTCGATTTAATCTTTATTTGTACGATCAATCAAGGCTGTGGTGCGATCGCTAAAGCTGCGATCTTAGCTGGCAAGCATGTAGTGATTGAATATCCTTTAGATTTAGATGCTCAACTGGCAGCAGAGGTAATTGAACTAGCACCAACTAAGCAAAAGTTACTTCATGTGGAGCATATCGAAATTATTGGCGGCTTACATCAGGCACTCAAGCAACATTTACCAGCAATTGGCAAGGTGTTTCATGCGGCATACAGTACAATCGCTCCACAGCATCCTGTAGCCCAAAGTTGGAAATATCACCGAGCTATGTTTGGTTTTCCTCTTGCCGCAGCACTATCAAGGGTTCATCGTCTTACGGACTTGTTTGGCAAAGTGCAAAATGTAATGAGCGATAACTGTTATTGGCATGATGTTGATTCTGATTATTTTACCGCTTGCTTTTGTAATGCCCAGCTCAATTTCCGTAACGGAGTTACCGCCAGAATTACCTACGGCAAAGGAGATATTTTCTGGTCAAGCGATCGCACTTTTGAGATCTATGGAGAATTAGGGAAAATTATCTTTAAAGGTCAACAAGGAACTTTAATCTTAGAGGGAACTGAACAAGAAATCGCGGTCACTCCCCGTCGCGGTTTATTTGCTCAAGATACGAAGATGGTTTTAGATCATTTATTTGACCAAAAGCCTCTTTATATTCAACCTCAAGCTAGCCTTTATGCTTTGCAGGTGGCTAATGCCGCAGAGAAATCTTCTAGGACTGGCAAAATTATTGAGCTGGAGTAAAACTTACAGCCGTTTTCAATTTAATATAAATTTCTGTCAATTAGCTGGTTTGTAGCTATCAGCTGTCAGCTTTTTATAATTATCGCTCGTTTGCAGGAATTAGTATGAAACAACTACCAGATGAGAAAACCTTAGAGGAACTGTTAGATTTGGCTAAGAATTTTGAACAACAAGCTCTTTCTCTATACGAATGAGTACAGATATAGATGAGAAATGGCGGGTTCGTTTGAAATCAAATACTTAAAAGATGCTTTAAGGTAGGTACAATGATGCAATTAATTATGCTGAATTATTAAACCAACTATACTAACTATAATAGCAATAATAGCTAGCATGATTTCTAACTTATCTTTGCTAAAAAATTTCTTAAAAGAATACTTGTAATTGAATTCGACATTTATAAATTCTTCTAATAATTCTTTTTCACGGTCTCCTGTTCCAATTCCAATTTCACCATTGATTGTTATTTTAGGCTTTCCTTTTTTTAAAGCTTTTATTTTCCACCACCACATAGGAAAGTTATTGCAACTAATAATTAGATGACACTATTTTCTAGGATTGTGTTGATTAAATTGGCTTCTTGAAAATTACAGCCTAAAATTATTGCACCCTTGAAATTAGCTCTTGATAAATTAGCCCCAATTAATACCGCCTCGGTTAAGTTGGCATTACTCAAATCGGCATTGCTTAAGTTTGCGCCTCCAAGATTACAGCCTGTGAGGTTAGCATTGCTTAAGTTTGCCCCACTCAAATCTGCACCCACTAAATTGGCTTTAATTAATTCCGCTCGATGTAGATAGGCACCAATAAAATCTACACCACTAAGATAAGCTTGATTGAGCTTTGTTCTTTCCATGGAAACTTCATTCAAACTAGCCAACATCATCTCGGCATGACTAAAATCCGCATTACATAAAAAAGCACCGTTTAATTCTGCGCCAATTAATTCGATCGCCTGAAAATTTCTTTCTCCAGTGCCATAAAGTTCTAAAACTTGTTGAGCTTTATTTGCTATTTGGCGATTGACTGATAAACTTTCTTCGATCTCTTGAAATAAATTAA
The DNA here is from genome assembly GCA_039030795.1 of Cyanobacteria bacterium P01_A01_bin.84. Lineage (GTDB taxonomy): Bacteria > Cyanobacteriota > Cyanobacteriia > Cyanobacteriales > Nostocaceae > JBCCDM01. Next base: position 519 of record JBCCDM010000615.1, on the reverse strand, counting down.
GTAAGTAATGATCTACACTATGGTATTTATTTATATCATTTTCGCTAATTAATCGATCTAGTTGCTGTTGTCTTTTGCTTAATTGCTTGGCAGTTATGTCTATTTGTTTGAGCTGTAGTTCTAAATCTTTTAAGCGATCGCCTACCATTTGATTCAAAGCGATCGCGCTATCCTGCAAATTATTAAATTCTAATAATTCTTTAATTTGATTGAGAGAAAGATTGAGCTTTTGAGCGTATTGAATTAATTTTAATCGCTCAACTGTAGCCGAAGAATATAATCGATAACCTTTCGCGCTTCTGCGGGGAGATTCAATTAGACCGAGTTTTTCATAATAACGGATAGCTTGAGTAGAAAGACCAAATAGTTTGGCTATTTCTATCTGCTTCAACGGGAATAGATATTAAGCACAAAATCCTGAAATTTGGGATGAACGGCCTAATTACCAAACCCTTTAATCCGTCGAAATTATATCGCACGTTATCCAAGATCATCCTTAACGCATATGTATCCTAAGTG
>JBCCDM010000614.1:0-2434 GCA_039030795.1 Cyanobacteria bacterium P01_A01_bin.84 | reverse complement strand
CTTACCTAGAGTCACCTGAAAATACACCCCGATATAAACCGACAGTTTGTTTTTTGAATGATGCTTTCCCAAAAGAATCTTTCTCTTTATTAGATTTGGGGTGTGGAAATGCAGCTTTGTGTAAATATTTACCAGAACGCTGCGATTACCTTGGTATCGACCACAGCGATTTAGCAATTGAACACTGTTTAAAGCTGTTTCCTGAAAAGAAGTTTGTCGCAGGGGACTTATCGGTAAAATTGCCCCAAATGGTTGAAAAAAACCAAAAATTTGATGCAATTGTTCTTGCTGGTTTGTTATTTCACAGTACTGATAAAGATACTTTAGAAAAAAAAGACGACCAAGAAATTATTGAATTTTGTTTACAAAATTTAGTCAGCGATCGCGGCTACTTAGTTATTATTGTACCTTTTGCTTACGGTAATCATCCTTCTCATACTTTGTTTACTCGCGCTGAATTGTTGCAAAATTTAGTAAAATCAATGATAGAAAAAGCTAATGGAAACATAGTTTATGAAAATATTTCATTACTTACCGGCTTAGATAAAAGAGTTCGACAGCAAAAAACTATACCTGACTGGTTTGTAACAGATAGCAATACCGATTATGCTAATCTATACGCTGGAACATACATGGCAACTTGGACATTTATAAGTTCGCTTCAGCCTGGTGTAAATCCTTATTCCTAATTCCTCAAGTAATAGAAAGGATATTACAGCTAAAGGAGAAAGATTTAGAATGCATAGCAATACCGTACCTCCAAGTGCCAAGATAAAAACAAAATCTTTTATCAACTACGATGAAGCAGAAACACAGTTCATCGAGCTACTAATAAAAGAAGATTTAGACGATCGTTTAGACGAACTGCATTCAGTCGTCAGTAACATCGAAGAAACTATTAACTATGCGATCGCGGCAGCTTATCAAACAGGATCGGGAGATGATGCTGCACATTTATTTTTGCAAAGGATACTCTATCGTATCAATCGTTTGAAGCTTTTTTGGTATGATGATTTACGAAGTTATATTAACGAAGATTCTTATAAGCTACAACAACTACGGAACCAAATTGAACTCGTTTGGCAACAATGGGAGATAGGCAAACTTGATGTAGAATCATTTAAAGGAGTAGATGTAAAACTTGCTCTACGGGAAAGAGTTGCAGCCGATATTGAACCACCTTTATCCGAAGATAATTTATATTACCGCGACAAATTGACTATGAATGGCTACCGTCATTTGGTAGCAATTGGTTCTCTAGATGGATTAGTCGAAGCAAGTCAACTTTCTCGAACTCTGGGTGGTGTAGGTAATGAAATCCATGCCGTATTAACGCGGTTGTTAGTAGAAGAATACGGTGGGGGTCGTCTTAATCGTAAGCATTCTTCTCACTTTACAACAATGCTTGAAAAATTAGGAATGGAAACTCATCCGGAAGCATACTTTAATTTAGTTCCTTGGCAATTATTAGCAATAATTAATCATAGTTTTGTGCTTACCGAACGCAAACGTTACTTTTTGCGGTACATCGGTGGACTTTTGTATGGTGAACTTTCTGTCCCATCAGGATTTCGTCCTTATCAAGCAGCTGGAGAACGACTCGGATTATCAACACAAGAGATGAGTTACTGGGATATCCATATTAAAGTAGATGAACTGCATGGAAAATGGATGTTGGATGATGTTGCTTTACCTCTTGTCGATAAATATCCTTCGGATGCTTGGGAAATGTTGCTTGGGTATGACCAGCAAAAGTTGTTAAGTTATCGTGCTGGTAAAGCTGTAACTCAAGCAGTACAGAAAGCTGATAACATTGTTTTATCTTCAGTAGATAGTTAAATTAGGCGCATTTAAAATTAGATATTAGTGAGGATTTGGAATAAGGATTTAGAAACTCAGTTTTTTTTTGAAAAACCGAGTTTCTAAGTCTTTATGATTGTTAAAAATCACAGGGAATTGCTATAGAAAAGCCTTCCCTAATTTGAAACTCATTAATTAAAGCGAAGTCATTATTTGAATTAGTTCGGGAGATAAATCAACCGTAACCTGATTCAGTGTAAATAAAACTCCAGCCAAAAGATAGATATTTTCTGAATAAAAAGCCATTCCTTTTTTTTTCATTTCAAGAATAGTGCTTTTAACTTTCGGTTCAGAACTGTAATAGCCAAAGTTTAAGGGTGAAATGATAAAATTCTGAGTAGAATAACCATTAGATTTTGCATATTCAATTAATCCTCGGGGATTAGAATAGCTAGACACCATTAGTAGCACATTTTTATAACTTAAAGACAGAAGCTTTCTAGTAATTTCTGAACCATCGATACCACCGTGTAATAGCGGTTGATAAATTTTATTATCAATGGCAGGAATGTATGGTGGATTTGATATCAGATATTCAGCATTAGGTATTAATGAGCTTAAAAAACTTTTATTT
>JBCCDM010000613.1:0-2435 GCA_039030795.1 Cyanobacteria bacterium P01_A01_bin.84 | reverse complement strand
TTTGACAATTACATCTTTCTCAGTTACCAGTTGCTCTAACTCATTTACCTTATTCTCGTGTGCGGATAACTTAGTCTTTTGACTGGCTAATCTGGTTTTTAAATCGCTATTAGCCCTATCTAATTCCTTAATATCATCCGTGAATTTATTAGTTATTTTCTCATTCTCGTCTAATATTTTGGTAGCCATTAAATTGCTAGCCGCGACAGAACCAACAGTTACACCTAAACTTAATAAGCCAAAGTTCAAGCTAAAGTTTTTAGTATTTTGCTTGTCCGAGGTAACGAAAGTAACTATAGAAGCGCCAGTTAATAATAAGCCTGCAATTGTTGCTAGAAAGGTGGAACCTTTAACGTTGATAGTCGATTTCATGGTAATAATTGTTTGTACTTTTAATGAACGGTGCTTAGGGGTAGCAGATGCACCCCTGAGCATCTTTTTTTAGTTGTAGTTGTCGTCAAACAAGAAAGATTCTAATTTTTCTCGTTGTCTACTATTTTCGTTATCTACTTGCTCAATCTCAATTTGTAATTTCTCAAGCTGACGTTGTTGCTTTTGGAATCGTAAATCCCATTCCTGACGAACACCATCAGTTAAGGAAATTACACCTTGAGTTCTAATTACTTGCTGTTCAAGTAACTCCTCAGTCTCTTCTAATTTTGATTGCTCAATTGAGAACTTAGTAGCAGCGATTTCATGCTTAACAACTTTAGTCCCGACATTGATTTTAGTTGTGTCTAAATCAACTAAATCGCCTATCGTATCCCAATCTTCTTTATGGTTTCTAATCTGTTTACGTTTTTGCTTTTTACGGTTGAATTCAAAATCTAAATGATTATTTTGACGCTCAACAATAAGGTTTAATCGGTTCGCTTCTTTAGCGTCTAACTCCGGAATAGATAAGTCAATTTCATGGTCTGGAATACTAAGCTTTTGGTTGATATCATCGACCTTTAACCCATAACTAGAGGCTAACTCTTCAGCCTGTTTGGTAGCTTCTAAACTGTCACCAGTCACCAGCGCAGAACCACCATTAAAAGCGCGTCTAACCTGCTTACCAGCATTGGTTACAGTCTGTACGCCATCGGCTACAGCACCCACAGTATCCGTAACAGCTTTAGTCGCTTGCTGTAGATTTTCTAATGCTGATTTATCCGGTGTTTCTGACTTCCGAGGTCTACCGCGCTTTTTCTTGCCAGTGGATTTAACACGTTCGCTTCCAGTTAATCCACCTAACTTTTCTTTAGCCATTTTCGTAATTCTCCTATTAGTAATAACGTCTTGATGAACGATTGGAACCAAGCAAAGAAACAACTGTCAAACATCCCGCAACGATAGTTACATCGCGTTTATGTAATTTAAAATCAACGTCTACTTTGTCAGGCATTAAAAAGAAAATGCCGATTGTTGTAAGCAATAAAACAACTGTTCGATTCATTTTTATTTGCCTCCTAATTTTCAGATAGCCAATCAAAATAACCCCATTCGTTACCAGAAGTAGCCCAATAAATTTGCATGGGGTGAAGAGAATTATCATCTTTGCAAAGTTCTATCTCTTGCTGAATAGATTGTCTTACATACTCAATTCTTTGTTGAGCATTTAAACTTTTAGTTTGCTCACGAGTTAGTTTTAGTAGTGGATATTTCATTAATTTTTCTCCTTAATTGTTTGTGTTTTATAATCGATAACCCAACTTTCTAAAATTACGTGTAGTAACTCTATTACGGGTTTATTTAATTCAGTAGCTATACTTTCCAAGTCACCCTTAACTGTTTTACGAAGTCGTACTTTATCCATAACTAAAAACTAAATAACAGCTAGTAGCAGCCAAGTTAAAAACTAAGCTGTTGCTAATTGTCAGTTAACAGATATCTCGGCAGTCTAGGAGATATCGCCAATACACCTATGTAGTCTTAGGGTGAGGATTATCCGACTCACTCGGCTTAGTTGTTTGGGGGTGTTTTGTACCCCACTGAAAATAATATAACGAAGAATGACGAAGAATGTCAACAAACTTCGGCACTATTTCTATACCTTTCTCAGAGAATAATCGCCGAAAATAGCCGAAGAATGTACACTGATTACATCGCAGTAATTAAAAATATTTTTATGGGAAGTAGTAAAAAACCAAGACTTAACTTTACTTTGACTGAAGAAAATAAAAGTTATATAGAACAATGGGCTGAAAAAGAAAAAAGGAGTATTGCTAATTTGTTAGAAATAATAGTTACTGAAGCAATAGAAAAAGACAAATCGAGTAAATAGCCCTATTCCCCCGTCTTACCCCATCAAACCCCATGCTACCCCCTCGGAAGTGTGGGGTTATTTTTGTGCTGTAAGGGGTCTGTAAGGGCTGTTAAGGGTGTCGTGTACGCTCCAATGCCCTATTCCCTATTCCCTATTCCCTAATCCCTTTATTTGACACACCGAACTG
>JBCCDM010000612.1:0-2437 GCA_039030795.1 Cyanobacteria bacterium P01_A01_bin.84 | reverse complement strand
TAGCACTACCATCTTTTCAATAGCGTTATATCGTAACTCATTAAGCGGACTTGATATCACTACAAAAACAAAACCCATCTTTGTAGGTAGTAATTATAGTAGTTATAAACTTCTAGCCCGTAAACTTTTACCTGGATTAAGATACTCACATATATTTTTCTATAAGCAGTTTTAATATATACAATTTTATGAAATATCAAGATCATATTGAAGAAGTAGACTTCCAAAAATACTGGCTCATACTACAACGTCGTTGGCTTCCCGCAGTTGGAGTTTTTGGAGTCTTTATTACTCTTGCAATTATGTTTGCTTTTTCAAGAAAAGCTAGTTATAAAGCAGAAGCAAGCTTATTAATCAAGAAAGATAATATCCCTTCTCTTACCGGATTAGGAGGAAGTGTAGGAGAAATTAAATCTTTAAAATTCCAAGATAATCCTCTAGATAGTCAAGTCAAAATACTTACCTCTGTTCCTGTAATTCAGGAAACAATAAACTCCTTAGAACTAAAGAATAAACAAGGAGAAACAATCAAAGTCAAGGACTTAAAGGAAAAAATTAAAGTATCTACACCTCCTGGTACTGATATTCTTCAAATAACTTATATAGATAAAGATCCTCAGCAGTCTGCCGAGGTTGTCAATAAAATCATAGAAGTATATATCAAAAATAATATAGAGTCTAATCGTGCAGAAGCCGTAGCTGCACGGAAATTCATTCTAAAACAATTACCATTGTCTGAGACAGCTGTAAAAAGGACAGAGCAAGTTTTACGTCAGTTTAAAGAAAAAAATAAAGTCATCTCTCTTGAAGAAGAAGCTAGTGCCACAGTAGATAATATTTCTAAATTAGAAGAAGAGATTACTAAGACCCAAGCTCAATTTGCTGATATTACTGCGCGATCGCAAAAATTACGGAGTGAAATTAAAATAAGCTCTCAGCAAGCAGTAACTTTTGCAGAGTTGAGTCAAATACCAGGAATTCAGAATATGCTGACTCAACTTCAGGAAGCAGAAAGACAATTAGCAGTAGAGCAAACTATTTATAAACCCGGACATCCATCCGTAGTCAATTTACAGGAGAAAGTTAATGTCCTTAACAAATTACTTAAACAGAGGATAAATCAAATAGCTGGTAATAACAAACAAGTAGCTCCTGAAAATTTACAGTTGGGTAATTTACGACAAAGTTTGATTGCAGATATTCTCCGTACCGAAACAGAGCGTATTGGTTTGGAACAAAGAATTACTGAACTTACTAACGCAAGATTAGCTTACAAAAAACGAGCAAATGTTTTACCTCAACTAGAGCAAACGCAAAGACAGCTAGAGCGACAGCTAAAAGCTGCTCAAACAACTTATGAAGCATTATTAACAAGACTCCAGGAAATTCAAGTAGCAGAAAATCAAAATATTGGGAATGCTCGTGTAATTTCTCCAGCTGTAGTTCCAGAAGAACCTATACCTTCTAAAAAGAAACTTATTTTAGTAGGTGGTGGATTTGTTGGTATCTTATTTGCTATCATAACAGCTTTTGCTTTGGACTTAGTAGACCGCTCAATTAAGACAGTCAGAGAAGCAAAAAAGGTTTTCAACTATACTCTACTAGGTGTAATTCCTTTAATGGATAGAAAAAAAGGTTTTCACATAGGAAAACAAGAGAAATTAGTTCCTAAAGTAATTGGTGGAAACATTCCTCAATTTCCACTTGGTGAAGCTTATCAAATGCTACAGGCAAATTTAAAGTTTTTAAGTTCTGATAAAGAACTAAAGACTATTGTCATCACTAGTTCTGTTGCAGAAGAAGGAAAATCTGAGGTTGCTGCTAATTTAGCTGTAGCAATGTCTCAAGTAGGACACCGGGTATTACTTGTAGATGCTCATATGCGTCAACCGATACAACATCATATTTGGGACTTAACAAATATGGTAGGACTAAGCAATATTATTGTTGACAAAATAGAACTTGAAAGTGCAGTACAGGAGGTGATGGAAAACCTGTATGTTTTACCTAGTGGTGTAGTACCTCCAAATCCTATTGCACTTTTAGATTCCCAGAGAATGGCTGCACTAATTAATACTTTTAGCCAAGATTATGAATTTATAATTTTTGATACACCTGCTCTTGCAGGAACAGCAGATGCTGCTGTTTTGGGTAAGCTTGTTGATGGGATTCTACTTGTGGTTCGTCCAGGTGTAGTTAATACTGCTAGCGCTAGCGTATCTAAAGAGTTCTTGACTCAATCAGGTCAAAATGTATTGGGTATGGTGATTAATGGTGTGGATGTAAAACAAGAACCTGACAGCTACTTTTATTACAAAAAAAAGCCTATTGAGTCAAATATACCAGGAAAACTTTGGTTAAATGAAAAAGTTTATTCAAGTATTATCAAAAAATAGGATTACTTATCACAATAATGTGTATATATAACTGTAATTAG
>JBCCDM010000611.1:0-2439 GCA_039030795.1 Cyanobacteria bacterium P01_A01_bin.84 | reverse complement strand
TGTATTGACATAAAAAGGACTATTAGCAAAATCAATCTGAGGATTAGGCTGCTCAAAGTTTAAACTTGGTGGAATTAACTCATGTTTTAGAGCTAGAGCAGTCTTGATTAATCCCGCAACTCCAGCGGCTGCATCTAAATGACCAATGTTAGTTTTGACCGAACCAATGGCACAAAAATCCTTTTTCTCAGTACTAGAACGAAAAACATTGCTTAACGCGGCAATTTCAATCGGGTCCCCCATAGCTGTGCCGCTACCGTGGGCTTCAATATAGCTGATTGTTTCCGGTTCTACATCTGCTAGCATCATCGCTTCGGCGATCGCCTCTGCTTGACCATCGACGCTAGGTGCTGTGTAGCCAACTTTCGTGGAACCATCGTTGTTAATTGCAGCACCTTTAATTACAGCATAAATACAGTCACCATCTGCGATCGCATCTTGGACTCGTTTGAGAACAACAACTCCCACACCGTTACCAATAGTTGTTCCCTCTGCTTTGGCATCAAAAGCATGACAATAACCATCAGGTGATAGCGGTCCTCCTGGTTCATAAAAATAACCAGTTTTTTGTGGTACTCGGATGGAAACACCTCCCGCCAATGCTATATCACATTGGTAATTCTGCAAACTTTGATAGGCAAGGGTAGTAGCAACTAATGATGTAGAACAAGCTGTTTGAACCGTAATACTTGGTCCAGTAAGATTTAATTTATAAGAAACTCGCGTAGAAAGAAAACCTTTATCGTTTCCAATCATTTTTTGATATGATTTGCCCGACCCTAATTGGTCGTTATTCAAATCAAAAGATAAATAATTATTTAGGCTAGCACCAGCATAAACACCAATTCTGCTTTCACACTTAGTTGAATCATAACCAGCATTTTCCAAAGCTTCCCAAGCACATTCCAAAAATAAGCGATGTTGAGGATCTGTTACTTCAACTTCTTTGGGATTCAGGTCAAAGAATGCAGCATCAAATAAATCAATATTTTCTAAAATGCCACCAACTTTCACATAATTGCTATCATTTACTAACTCCGGAGATACACCAGCATCAATTAATTCTTCATTTGTCAGTAAGGATAATGACTCCTCGCCATTTTGTAAATTTTGCCAAAAAGACTCTATGCTGATAGCTCCCGGAAAGCGTCCAGCCATGCCAATAATAGCAATTCCTTCAATTTGTTCATAAGCTTTTTCACTATCATCTTTTGTATTCATATTATTTAACCTTTTTCACTTTATTTAGTTCAAAATTTTGACTAATATCGATTATCTGTATACTAGGAATAAATAATTAACCTTTTACTTTTTGGTCTTTACTAGCTTTATTACGATAGCTTCAGGTAAGTTAATTCTGTGTTTAAGCTTGATAGTGGACGAGTATTAAGGGAGCATCCCAATTTTGCAATTTGCTCAAAATTTTGGTTGTCATTGCGAATGAAGCGAAGCGAAATGAAGCAATCGCAAAGTCTAGTTATTGCGATTACTTCGCTTCATTTCATTGCGCTCGTAATGACAAATTATATTTTTCCACATTTGGGATGCTCCCAGTATTAATCTTAATTAAATACCATAATTAAACAGAATAAAAAGCTTAATCAATTACTTGAAAATTTACATATGAGGGTGCAGCTTGAATTCTAGTTAAATCATTTTCAAAAATAACTGAATTACCACTTTTATCGATTTCTCTAAAACCAGCAAACTTATAAGATATATACATCATCCGATTGCGGTCATTTGGTACAAATTCTGCTAAAAGGCGGACATTATTGATTTGAGCTAAACTCATAATATGATTCATCATAATTGTGCCAACTCCCCTCGACATAACACGACAAGACATCAGTAAAAGCTTGATTATCCATGATTTAGATTGACATTCAATTAGGGCTAAACCAATTTTTCCGTAGCTGCCATACTTATCTTCTAGACTTGCAATCAACAATTTATGATTTTCCGATTGCCGAAAGTGATTAAGTTCGTCATAAGAATAGGTATAACCAGTTGTGTTCAATTGGTTAGTTCGTAATGTTAATTCTTCTGCACGCTGCAAATCTTCTTCTTTTGCAGATGATATTGTAAAATTCATCTTCAAAGTAGCTAAGAATTCGTCAGATGTACCAACAAATTCTTTCTCTGCGCTTTTACGTTCTATATCGCTAATATACATCAATCTTCTAAGTCGTGAATCTTCCGTAATAAACCGGGGATTCATGACAGGCATATCTAAAATATTACCTATTTCATCTGCATTTAAACAAAGAATTTCTGGCAGGGAAAACTTAACTTCTTCTAGTTCAAATAATTGATCGTCAATGAATGCGATCGCATCTAGACCAATATTTAATAACTGAGAAATTTCTTTCAGAGAATTGGCTTTAGAATTCCAATTTATTTGTGGATATAAAAAATAATCTTTTAAACCAAATTCTT
>JBCCDM010000610.1:0-2446 GCA_039030795.1 Cyanobacteria bacterium P01_A01_bin.84 | reverse complement strand
ATTTGATTGAGCAGGCTATTGATGTTGCACTACGTTTCGGTCCGCTCAGCGATTCAACTATGGTCGCGCGGCGGCTAGCTGTAACACCGCGGCTGATAGCTGCTTCTCCCGCATATTTGGCGAAGGCAGGAACGCCACAAATTCCTACAGACCTTGCAGGACATCAAGTGATTATTGGACCTTCAGGTATGGGTTCTACTGGTTGGACTTTTAAAAAAGACGGCAAAACTTTGTCCGTTAGAGTTGAAGGGCAGCTCATGGTGACCGTTAATGAAGCGTCAACGGCTGCTGCTTTGGCTGGAATGGGGATTATCTCCACGGCTTATTTGGTGTGTAGGGCAGAACTCGAAAGTGGTGAACTGATTCAACTTCTTACAGATTGGGAAATTGGAACTGTCGAAGTTAACGCATTACTTGCTGGAGGAAGAAGTGCCAAGCCTTCCGCTCGTGCCTTTGCTGAATATCTTGTGTCATCGTTCCGCGATAGCGCTTCAATATAGAAGGGGGAGTATTATCTCCCGCCGGTGTTGCTGGACAAGTCGGCTTTCCGGTTAAGGTCTTACTCTCTTCTTATTTCTTTACATTCTCACTCACTGTGAGAACCTCATCATACTAGCAATACTTTTTACATACAAGTTTACGTAGTGACGAAGGTATTCTAGGAGATTATTGCAGATATACATTTGCCAAAACACGACTGCTGCTTATCTCTACTGTCATTGGGAAGAGATGGCAGGGTAGAGAGTATGTATAAAGACAACTACCAATCAAATTTTATTGATGTTTTAATCAAGATTTTGTATACATAGAATCAGCACAATTGCAACTAAACCTGTGACACTTATAATATGTAATATTGTAGTACGCTTAAAAGTAAGTAAAAAGTAAGAATAGCATCTGGCACACCGTGTAATATTAAATCCATAGAATGTAGCGTACACAGGATATAGAGGATTTTCTAACCTAACCTTTTCTGAGCAGCTTACTTGCTGAGATTTTCTTAATTAACTGCTGAAAGTATTGCTATTGCTAGCATTGTGACGATTGTAGCACGATAAAGTAAAAATTGCGCGTGTGGTGGTTTAGCTTAGTTTTTTTTTAACTGAGCAAGGCGTGTGCCTAAATTATGTTACATTACATACTACAAAAGTATTTCGCTAGCTCTATACTGAAATGTGTATTTTGTCAATGCAATGTAATCCTCAAGACTCAGTTTTCTATAAAGAAGTTGATAGACTCTTCTCAGTTTTTATCACCACATAATCATGAATTTATTCTTCTCGATTCTTCTGGTGTTACTCATTGTGCTGTCAGTGGCACTTATAGTGTTCTCCACATTATTAGGGCTTTTAGGGTTCTCTCAAAGGAAGAAAGAAAAACTTTTCCCCGAAAAGTTTCTTCACAAACAAAAATATGAGAAAGAGAAAGGTGGCGATTGGAAAAAAGCCATAGATTCTATCTCTTATTTTATAGCTACAAGAATTTTTAATATATCTAATGCTATAGCATCTAACCCAAGACTTGGGAAAATTGCTTTTAATTCTTTAGAAACAATGTATTTAGGGAAACCAGATGTCATCGAAGTGAAAATCACTGATAATCCGTCAGAAGAAATAAAAATAGAAGAAAAAGGAGAAATAGTAACTGAAAATATTGATATTTATCATTCCATGAAAGCCGAAATAACAGGAACAGGTTTTGAAATAAAACGACTTACAGAAGAAAACCAAATAGTTCTCGAAGATAAAATTGTTACTTGGAGATGGGCTATTATCCCTAATAAGTTGGGTAAACAAAAATTATATTTAAATGTATACGCTATATTCCAAGTTGGAACAGCTAGAGAACCACTTAACTTAAGCACTTTTGAGCGTGTAATAAAAGTAAAAGTAAGTCCTCGCTTAACATTAATAGAAAACTGGCTTAGATTATCGCTATGGATTATTCCTGGTGGCGCTATTACTACTTTTATATCAAAAAGTATAATTGACTATTTAAAAAATAAGAATTGGATTAATTTACCTTTCTAATTCAAAGACAATATATAACCGAAACTAAGCACAAATGAGTCTCTGCACTGTCCGTAACTACCACTACAACAATCAAGTACCTTTAGGTAATACTCAGCCAGTGCTGTCTTATAAACTTTAGTGTATCCATAACGTGGCTAAACTAATAATATTATTGCTGGAATTGTAGCTACAACTTATTTTTAAGTGAAAGTCATGTCTTCTATAACTCAATGTTCATTCGATTATTTTGTAGCACCTTACCATCCTGAATGTCCTATTCCTATATTAAATATTCAGGCTTTTTGGATTTTAAGGCTTGTGAAAATTGTCCTGTTATTGAGTGGTACTGTTGTTATTTCCGAATTAATAGGAGTTGAAACAATTAGAGTATGGGCTAGAAGTTTACATCAATATATAAATCCAGTTTATTTAGT
>JBCCDM010000609.1:0-2450 GCA_039030795.1 Cyanobacteria bacterium P01_A01_bin.84 | reverse complement strand
TAATTTTCTTTATTTTTAGGCTTCATTATTTTGCTGTAAGAGAGGTGGTGAAGAAAAATAACTATCAATCCAATTAATTACTGGGATTAAAGTTAATAACATAAGCGCTGAATAAAAATCTCCACCCCAACCATCATGAAGCCATTTGAATGCTGCCTCTTGACCGGTTCCATGAAAATAAGTCAATATTGTATTACGAATAATATTAGCAATTATGCTAATGATAATTGAGGTAGTCAGAAACCAAATACTTTTACGACGTTCTGGTAAAATTTGCATCCAATACAGTAATATTAGACCGACATAGAAAGTAGTAAATAACATTTTTAATCCAGCACAATATGGCGCGACTTCAACAATTCTACCTCCTACATAAATATTAATTCCATCAACTGTTACCTGCATTCCTCCTTGGCTCAAAATAAATCCTGCCACTCCAGCAATAAAACTTTGTAAGGGTAAAGTAAAAGGTGTAATTAAATAAGGTAAGTCATTTGGGGTCGCTAATAATATTAGTAGTAAAGAAAAACTCTGTAATTTAAAACCAGCAGTTCCTTTTAAGGACAAACATAGTCCCGTTAAAATTGTTGGTAAACTCAGGTTAACCCATTCACCAACTCCACTTAGATAAAAGATACTACCAATTACTAGCAAAAATAGACCAATGGGGTTGGTTTTATCTGGAATTTTTTGCCATTTATGGCGATTCGTCCAAACTAAGTACATGGAAAAAGGGATACCAATAATTCCATGGCTGAAATATTCATGTTCTATACTGATACTTTTTTTCAGCCAACCATCCAACCAGTAAATGAAGATAGGAGCATAAAGTAAAAGTAATGTCCCTAACATGGCAATATTAAGCCACCCTGAGATTTGGTTTCTTTTAATTAAATTTTTAATTAAATTCTGTTGTGACATGGGTAATTTGTGATTGGTGTATATTCCCCATTGGCTGGGAGGGGTGAAATTAAGGTTTTCTTCGATGGCTTTGATAGTAAACAATTGGTGTAGGCTATCAATTATTCTTTTAGTACTTAACTAACAGAAATAACAAGCTTAATTTTTGAGACGTTTAAATTCACCAATCTCCTGTGCTAAGGGCTTTTCTAACTCCTGTATTCTTTAATTGAGTACTAATTGTTGTTCTTCACTACTAAAAATCGAGGATAATGCAGCTACAACTTCTTGGACTTGATTAAGGGTAAGTCCGGGATACATAGGAAGAGATAATATTTGCTGGGCTAACTCTTCGGTATGAGGAAAATCTCCACTTTGATAACCTAAGTCTGTAAAACCTGGTTGGAGGTGACAGGGTATGGGATAGTGAATACCTGTTTGAATTCCTAGCTCTGCTAATTTTTGCTGAATTTCCTGAGGTTCGAGGGGACAACTATCTTCTATTTTGATGACATAGAGATGGTATACGTGTCCCTCACCGCTATGGTTCTGTATGGGGATAATTCCTTTTGATGCTAACGGTAATAGCTGAGCATCATATTGACGAGCAATAGATAAGCGATCGCTGTTCCAAGTGGGTAGATGAGGAAGTTTTTGTTGTAGTACAGCCGCTTGTAGAGTATCTAAGCGACTGTTGGTTCCATACTCAATATGTACATACTTTTGAGAAGAACCATAGTTACGCAGTCGCATCATTTTTTGGGCAACTTCTTGGTCTTTAGTAACAACTATCCCACCATCACCAATAGCACCTAAATTTTTACTAGGATAAAAGCTAAAAGCTGCTGCTTTACCTAATGAACCTGCTTTATAACCTTCTCTACTGGCTAAATGTGCTTGAGCAGCGTCTTCAAAAATTATTACTTTATGGATATCAGCAAACTCTAATAAATCGAGAGGGGATACCATTTGACCGTAAAGATGAACGGGAAGGATAGCTTTAGTTGAAGAATTTACTAACTTGCTTGCTGCTTTTAAGTCTATAAGTGCAGTGTCAGGATCGCAGTCTACTAAAACTGGTTTTGCACCTGCACGTACAACCCCAATTAAAGTAGCAATAAAAGTATTTGCTGGTATTAGCACCTCATCACCTACACTGATACCACAAGCTTGTAAACCTAACGCGATCGCATCGGTTCCAGAAGCAACTCCGATACCATATTCTGCACCACAGGCAACAGAGAAGGCAAATTCAAAATCTGTTAATGCTTTTCCTAAAATAAAGTCTCCTTGATCTATTACTGCATTAATAGCTGTTGTTAATTCATTTTTGATGGCACTGTGTTGAAAATTTAAATCTACAAAAGGAATTTTATGAGTTAACTTTTTCATTATTTTTGACCCAGCGCGCTGGACCTGCCTGGCCTCACCTGTGACGCGTTGACCACCCGGGAGATCGCCGCCCTGCCCGATCAGTTTGCGCACACCGCGCGCCGGGCGCAGGCGCTCGGCTTTGGCGGTGTGCAGGTCCATGCGGCGCATGGCTTTCT
>JBCCDM010000608.1:0-2462 GCA_039030795.1 Cyanobacteria bacterium P01_A01_bin.84 | reverse complement strand
CTGCGGAGCATCGCACCGATGCCCTAAGTATTTTGGCACCTCAAATACCTCCTCAATTGTTACCAGAGGCTCTAGCTGCTGCTAGGGAGATTCAGGATGAGTATTATCGCGCCGATGCCCTAAGTATTTTGGCTGATAAACTACCTGAATTGTTACCAGAGGCTCTAGCTGCTGCTAGGGAGATTCAGGATGAAAGACATCGCACTAATGTCCTAAGTAGTTTATCTGATAAACTACCTGAATTGTTACCAGAGGCTTTGGCTGCTGCTAGGGAGATTCAGTCTGCGGAACATCGCGCCTATGCCCTAATTAGTTTGGCTGAGAAACTGCCTGAATTATTACCAGAGGTTCTGGCTGCTGCTAGGGAGGTTCAGTCTGCGGAACATCGCGTCTTATTCCTAAGTAATTTGGCTAAGGAACTGCCTGAATTATTACCAGAGGCTCTGGCTGCTGCTAGGGATATTCAGTCTGCGGAGCATCGCACCGATGCCCTAATTAGTTTGGCTGAGAAAATGCCTGAATTATTACCAGAGGCTCTGGCTGCTGCTAGGGAGGTTCAGTCTGCGGAACATCGCGCCAAAGCCATAAGTAGTTTAACTGAGAAAATGCCTGAATTGTTACCGGAGGCTCTCGCCGCTGCTAGTAAGATTCAGTCTGCGGAACATCGCGCCGATGCCCTAAATAGTTTGGCTGATAAACTTTCACTAATACAAACAAATCAACTTTTTTCTCACTGGCGAGATACTCTTCACATCTTATCCGTTCACAATCGCCCAAATTTACTTAGTGATATAGAAGCATTAAATCCTGTTATATTCTCTTTAGGTGGTCAACAAGCAGTAAAAGATACGGCTACTGCCATCCAAGATGTGTCACGGTGGTGGGGCTAATAAGGCGAGACTGTGGTCGGGTAGCAAGGTTATATCGCTATAACCCCGCCCCCTCAGAACCGGACTTGCGACGCAAACCGCATCCGGCTCAAGCAAGTCATAAACTACTCACTGTTCCAGAGTGAATTTGCTGATGGCAGAACAAATGAACAAGTTGAAGATTGCCATAATTATCCCTACCACTTCAAGGGGTGACAAGACGGCTAAAAAATAGTCACAGCAAGAGATTTATGCAGCAACCAATATGAAAAAATTGCCGAAAAAATGAGATAAAAATGATAAATATAAGAATGATAATCATAGCAGAGGTAGAGAAACCGCGAAGCGGTTTCTCTACCTATTTCGTTGACAGGTCAAATTGTTTTTCAACAAGCAAGCTTGTTGAAATAATTGATGACTGATACGGGCATAGTTTCTTATATTAAGAAAAACAGATTTTTACAATTTGAAATCATAGATTTTGTAGCATTGACATTGCTCTTAATCCTCTTCGATAGAGTGGTAATTTAGAACGATTAATACTTATTAAATATTGAACTATATCTACTAAAAATTCCCAAGCAATTATCCATAAATTACCGTAAAGACCAAGCCAAAAATTACTATGTCTCCGTGATGAACGTTTGGCTTCATCCAATCTAGAAATATATTTTTGAATTCCATTATTTCTGATTGACTTACCTTTTAAAGCTGACATTGTATAAGCTATAGCAATTAGCAAAATTAAGTTAGTTAAACGGTGAGTATTAGCTTTAGTTTCTTCGAGATTATAACCACCAGTTTTACAATCCTTAAACATCGCTTCTATACCCATACGATGGCGGTAAGTTTTTATAACTTCTTCAAAGTCTTCTAGATTTGTTAGCAAGAACCAAGGTTCTTTTTCTGTTTTTTGATTATATTTTCTCTTCCAATATGCTGCTAAGTTAAAACGACCAAACCCTTTATTTTTAGTCATATAGATATTTGAAAAAAACAATTTAGTCCCTGGGCTGACTCCTAATTCAGCAAGCTTTTGATACTTTCCCTTATGCTTTTTAAGGTGTGTAGTCTGTTTTTGACGAAAGATAAAATATATTTTTTGAGGTAACTTTTGAATTTTTAACCAGTAAGATAGTTCTACGCCATGAAACTCCCTATCTCCTAAAAATACTAATTCGTAGTTTTTAAATAAACGCAAAATTGGTCTAATTATAGCTTGTTGCTCTCTTAAATTCGTACTACCTTCTTTCTCTAAAAGTTTCCAATATATTGGTATAGCCCTCTTTTTATAAATTACAGCTATGACTAAAACATTATTTTCTTTCCATTGAGTCCTATCCAAAGTTATTATCAAGCGAGTTTTTGGTTTAAATTCTTGTTGAATTATTTTTTCAACTATCGGAAACCAAAACAGAGGTAAACTAAAATTAAATAAAATTAAAAACCTTTGAATATGTCTTCGGCGACTTTCATATTTTATAGGTAAGGGGAAACAAGCCGCTAACCTCTCTATTTTTACAGTTTTTTGAACTGTGAGCAACCAAATTAACATTTCTAAAGTTTTATATTGAGCTTTTGTCAGTGATTGCT
>JBCCDM010000607.1:0-2479 GCA_039030795.1 Cyanobacteria bacterium P01_A01_bin.84 | reverse complement strand
ACAAATTATAGAAAAACTGTTAACAGTTGAAGAATTCTTAGAGTGGAAACCAGAAGACACACGTTACGAATTGCATAACGGAGCAATTGTTGAGATGTCACAACCGATAGGGGGACATGAAGAAGTAATTGGATTTTCAGCAAGAAAATTGACTATCGAATTCGACCGATTAAATTTACCTTATTTTATCCCCAAACAAGCTTTAGTCAGATGTCGTAGCAGTGAATCTTCCTACTCACCCGACGTGTTGCTTTTGAATCGTCCTAATTTAGTTTCGGAACCTCTTTGGAAAAAATATTCTACGGTTGAATTTGGAGCATCAATACCTTTGGTTATAGAAGTTGTCAGTACAAATTGGCGAGACGATTATTATAAAAAAGTTGGTGAATACGAGGAAATTGGAATTCCCGAATATTGGATTGTGGATTATTTAGGATTAGGTGGACGCAAATTTATAGGCAATCCAAAACAACCTACTATTTCAATTTACCAGTTAATTGATAATGAATACCAGGTTAATCTGTTCCGAGATGACGAACGTATTGTTTCTCCTAGTTTTCCAGAATTAAATTTAACCGCTAATCAAATATTTGAGGCAGGTAATGTTGAGATATGAAAAGTAGAAGTTGGGAAGTAGGGAACAGGGAATAGGGAATAGTTAAATCGTCGATGGTGCGTTACGGCAAAAAGATAACATATCTGTTTATTCTGCTAACATATCGCAGCCGTAGCACAACGGCAATATTGCGGGAAGAAAATCTACACCGCAATTTGCCTCCCCTACAATTAATTAATATTATATCTTGTGGGGTGGAGAGCAGCGCGTTGCGGTGAGTTAGTGCGTTGGGCGGGTTCCCCGACTTAAAGCAACTAACGAACCCGGAGGGAGGTTCCCTCCGTTGTAGCGACTGGGGAGCATCCCTGCCCACCTATAGTTATTACCAACTACCGACTCATATCAAAAGCAAAACTCGGCAACGTCATCTCAACCCCATCCCCCAAACTTACACTTACCAAAAACTTCTCATCAAAATTCCCCACAACCCTAGTAAATAAATAACTATTCCCCAATTCAGGATTAACTTTCTGCTCTACCAAAATCCCTGTTTGGTCGCTAACTCTTAATTTCAAATTTGATGGTAAACTTTCTAATGCTGGAGTACCTAATATCAATAATAAAGTCCATGAATCAGGTTCCGATTCCGATAGCAAATGCCAAGTTACAGCATATAACCGCAACGGAATACCAGCTAATGATAAATCTTGATAAGCACCTCTTGCTTGAACGGGAATTTCTAAACCTTTTTGTTGCAGTTGCGAGTTAATTACCGTAAATTCTTCTACCGGACTTCGCATTACTGGTTGTGGTGTAATATTTGGTAGTAAATTCCAATTAGTTTGAGCTAAATCATCTAATTCATCCCACAACCAACGTCCGACGTTAATTGCTGGTTGGGAAATTAATTTAAATATATCTGATAAATGTTGCTGTAAGTTTTTGATAGATAAATTATCTTCTGAAGTTTGAGTTTGTAAATTATATATCCAGTCAATTAATTCTGAATTAGTTAAAACTGCGCTTGCTTGCTCCCAAGTTAAAGCTTCCCAAAGTTGTTTTGTTTGTAATTGAGGTAATTTGTTTATAAGTTCTTCTTTTATTAATTCTAAATTTTCAATCCTGTTTGTAGGTATTGCGGGTAAAGGAATGGCAACTGGTTCCAAACAGTTTAAATACAATAATAATCTATCTGGTTCGTCACAAAACCAAGTCAAAGGTATTTCATAATTCCAATCTGAATTAGGTTTTAAATTAAGGTCTTGCTGTCTTTCATATAATTCTTTATAAGAAATGAATCTTTTAATAATAGCTTTTTCCTCCTCTTCTAAAATTTCTACTAAAACGTAAAAATGAGGAATATATTCCGGCAAATCTACAATTATTCTAGATATATCAACTTGTTCGTCGATAAAACTCCCAGTAGTAATCAAACATACTTTATATTCATCTACTTTTAAATTAGCGACAGTAGGAATTAAATTAGCAAATCGCGTTTGTAACACAGTACATTCTTCTAGATTTATATTAAAAGAACTACTTCGTGATTCTAACCAAGATTCAAAAGCAGATAAACTCAAAACATTCAAATAAGTTTGCCATTGTAAGGATTCATCTTTAACTTGACTGCTCAGTTCTACCGCTCTATTAATTTGTGACTGCGATAGAGAGATAGCTTCTGGTGGTAGTTGTTCAAATTCTAAGCTCATTGGTAATACTTCTGCTGATAATTTTGTCATTTTTGTTAATTATTTTTTACTTTCACTTTTCTCTTAAATCTAGATATTCACACAATCTTGAAGCAAATCGACTCCTCGTTGAATTAGTTCTCGAAGCCGATGCTTCTATTTCCGCTTCTGCAATCAAATTAGTAACTTGTTCTGTTAGCGCAATAGTAATTTGTGATTCTAAAGCTTGTAATTT
>JBCCDM010000606.1:0-2481 GCA_039030795.1 Cyanobacteria bacterium P01_A01_bin.84 | reverse complement strand
GCGTTTTTTATTGTCCCAACTAACAACTATCTCGTATTTCTAATATTAGCTAATCAAAGGCAGATAGTGATAATAACTCCCAACTCATAGAAACACCCATCTAAAATCAGCTTCTAGCTATCGCTATTTGCACCCAACAACGAGGGCTAATATTCACCTCTCTACTCAATGTGCGCCCACATAGGTCGAATACCAACTCCGTGAAGATATCCCCTGCCTTATCAGCGTTGACTAACCTCCGAGTCGAAGCTGAAGACTGTCAAGGGCTTGAATCGAAGATTTTTTACGCAGTAAAACCCTTTACTGGCGGAGGCGAAGACGTATAATCTCAAAGCTGCTGATAAGGCTTCAATGATAATAGTTACTTCCATTTAACTAATACTTCAGTAGCTTCTCAACACTACAAGCTACTTCCTTGGTTAATTTTCCAAGAGTGTTATATGTCGAGTAATACGTTTTCAGAATATGCATATTAGCCAAACCAATTACCATCGGACTACGACTAAGCCTATAGGTTTCTATGTCATCATTAGCGCTCAAAAGAAAGCCTGTAAGTCAATATCTCAAAAGTGTTGGACAAAGTGTTGGACACTTTTCAAATACTCTCACTAACCAAAAACCATGAGAGTTAAAGCAACCTTTTTGTAACAGCGTAGATTCTCATTGCACCATTACTGAAGTCTAAAGTACAACAGAACAAAGATACTAATTAAGCTGATACGGGCAAAAAAAAAGAAGCCCTGCCAAGCAGAACTAACTTTTTCACCTGAGTGCAATGATAAAACCAAATACTGAAAAAAGCAATAATTTAAAAGCACCTTTCGGGGGATTAGCTAGTAACACCCGACCAATCCCCCCAAACACTACACTTACTACAAGTAAAAAATCATCTGAAACTACTGATAATAATAAGTTTCAAAGAAAAGAGACTAAAGATAATTCTCAAGCTGTATTTCATAACCATTTAGACTGGTTAACTTTTAACTTTTCAGGACTAACAGGAGAGGAATTTCAAGAGCTACTTGAGCGTACAGGGAAGGGGTTAATCGTACTAGAAAAAGATAAATCTTGGTCTAGTGGGGAAAAAGCTAAAAACTATCAAAATACGATAAGTTCTCCAATCGGTTTAAAAGGTGCTTATAGCAGCTACCAAAAAGAAAATAACTCAACTACCTTGTACGATGTAACTATCTCTTTATCAGGGCAATATTTCACTACTCTAAGCACAATAGAGCAATGGGAATTATGCAGATATTTATATTCTATTTATTTAGCTACCTGTTCCAGAATTGATACTTCAATTGATGACTACAGCTTTAACAACATCCCGATAGATGAGATGATTGAAGCTTATAGGAGAGGCGATTCCTTTGATTTTCGCAAGTACCATTCTAAAACTGATGAAGCAGACCCAAAAAATCCTAGCACCGTTCATTATTTCGGCGCAGAAGGCTCGAAAAAGTTAATTAGGGTATATAACCACCAAGACGAATCTTTACGCTTAGAAACGCAATTTAGAGCTAAATACGCTCAAGTAGCTTTTGAAACTATAGCTACTCTAAAAAGAGGAGACAAATCAGATGACGAATGGTCAAAGATTATTCAGAAAACTATCGGTGAAATAGCCGTAGGTGCAATAGACTTTCGAGACAAAAGTAAACTGAAAAATAAAAGCAAAGCAGATAAAAGTAAAACGAAAAGATTAAATTTCTGGCAAGATTTTATAGATAAAATAGGGGTAGCCCACCAAATTAAAAAACCAAAACCAAATATTGATATGAGTAGTCACCAAGCTAGTTTTAGCTGGTTAGAGAGGTGTGCCTCCAAGACCTTAGCAAAGGCTTTTAATATATTAGGAAAGGAAAGATTTTTTAACTATGTTTACAAGCTTATTAAGCATGGGGAAAGCAAATTTACACCACAGGATAAAAAGCAGATTGAATATCTACGAAATAATGTAGATTACCTAAACCTAGATTAATCAGAATGCTTTTGATTAAGGGCATTTTTAGAAAGCGTGTCACGTTCTGTGTCACACTTTTCAAATATGCTCATTAGCTCTGCCAGTTTGCTTAGTCTAGATACTCATAATCGAGAAAGTTTATAAATACACTTGGAACTCTTAGTAATCTTACTCAAAGAGTTTTTATTTTCTACTTTCAAGCTATATCTACGCTTGCTAAAAACGTATAACAAAACGTATAACACTTTTCAAATACTCATGCCTTAACAGACCTCTGTTAACCAAGTGCGGTCAAATTCGGCTGAAGGTAAAGAAATTAGACCATTAATATACTCCGAAAATGAGTCTTTTCCCAGGTAAATTAAAATTACCCCTTTCCTGCTGACATAGCAGTCAAATTAAGCTTAGTTCAAATGTATTATCTTTTAAGGAAGAATCAAAGAGCAAAAGTGGATACTAAACCGCTCAATTTGTCAAGTTTCGTCAGTCAATGAAGGAAAAGCTAAGGAAAATAGCCT
>JBCCDM010000605.1:0-2483 GCA_039030795.1 Cyanobacteria bacterium P01_A01_bin.84 | reverse complement strand
GAAGTTGTATCGCGAATTCATGCCGATATTCGAGTAGAAGGTGACGCTTAATATATAGAAGATGTGGGAAGTTCCAACGGTACCTATGTAAATGGAATGTCCTTACTACCGGGAAATCGTCACCGCTTGCGACCAGGAGACAGAATCAGTATGGGTAAAGGAGATTTGGTAAGTTTCTTGTTCCAAATTTCTTAAAATGGTATGTAATTTCACTTACTTATATTTTGATTATTTCTCACTCCGTAAATGTGGAATTAGAAAAACCACTCAAAAATTAAAAGTGATGTTACCGGTAAAAAGTAAGAAGTGAATTTTAACCCCTCTCTAACACCAAGAGAGGGGTTTTGCATTTTTACACTTGGAGCCAGAATTAAAATTGCAGAAATCGAGAACTTTGGTGATTTAATTCTTTATGATAACAATTTTTCTTAGAAGATGTTTTAAAAGTATCCGACGCTTTATTACCGCTACTGCACCGAAGCGTGTCCGACAGGAGACAATACTGCTCGGATTGTATTGGGACTCTTAAATCGCCAGGTTAAAAGAGTTTTGCATTTTTTATTACATCTATCATCTACTATTCTCGGTAGATGAGATTTTCTAGAATCATGCTATATCCTTACGAGTGTTTGTTTAGAAGGAATGCAATGAAATTTCTACTCAGTGGTGTAATTTTTACTTTGGGACTGTTTCCTTTCGCAGCACAAGCACAACAGCAATCGCTCAATACTCAAGTTGCGGGAATGGTAGAAGCATTACGATTGGCTGCACCGAATACGGGTTCTGCAAATGATGGATATTACAGCGATTGGCAAGTTAAACCAGAAACTTTGAAAAGTTGGTCAAAATCTTGTTTGGAAAAAGAAGTTTCACCAGCAGAGTTTGAAAAGAATCCTCAATTAGCTCGTCAAGTCGTTAGTTGTATCGTAGAACGAGAATTAAAAGGACAATTAGAAGCCACAAATAATAATGAAATAGAAGCCGTCCGTGGTACTGCTTGTTGGTGGATGACTGGTAAATATAAAGGCTGCGATAGTGGTTTTAGTGCAGATTATGTAAAAAAAGTCTTGGATTATTATCAAAAACCAAAACAAAGCACCTAAATTTTTGTTAGTAGTAAGCAATTAATCGTTTTTAGGACTTACGTAAAGCTCTCCTTTTTTAGGAGAGCAAGCAACAAGCATCAATAAATTAAAACTACTAGCACCTGATTTTATCCTATTTATTTGATTGAATACGTTTCTAATACCTGATTTTATCCCCTGGATACTTTCTTTTAGCTATCACACAATAACTAATATCAAGCTAGGGGATTAACAAGATGATTAATTCAGTTTTATCCAAATCTTCCTTATTTATAGCCTCAGCAATTGCTGCAATTGGTTTGTATACTGCACCAGGAATGGCTGAGTCGGCAACTGAATCGCTTGCACCAATTAAGGTTGAGAAAAACCAAGATGTACGAGAAATTACACCATCATTAAATCCTAGTATGGGTACGGTATTAAAAGCTAAAGAATGTCCGGAAGGTACCTATTTAGTTATGTTTAAAATGCCAATTTATGATGGGTTATTTGTTGTTGGTCATAAGCTTGTACCTTATTGCATTGACGAGAATACCGCTCCTGCTGGCTAGTTTTTAGATTTTCTGAGGTATTTACACCACATATCAACCCAGCATCTATTAAAAGTTTGATGCTGGGTTTCACTTTGATTTTACGAGTCTTGTTAAAAGAACTTAGAAAGCAATATTTATGATTTAAGTATCAGTTTTTTGTCTCTAATCTGAATTTACTTTAACTTTCTTACAATCAGCTTTTTTTATTTATTTATAGTCAGTATTTAAAGGATATAGGACTTACGCATCTAGTACATCGCGGCTTATGAGGCGATCGCCTTTGTTCTAATCAAAGCAATGGGTAATTTAACAAAACATATGGGTTTAATTCCCCGGCAACCTACGGTGGAAGAATTGGGTTGGGGTAACAGCCCCTTCCCAATTCCAGCCTTCAGCCTTCAGCCTTTTGCCTTCAGCCTTTTTTTAATGTGGCTATCTTTGAGACAAACTCCTGAGTTTCGTCAAAGACTGGTGAAAGAAACAAAGCGGTTGACTTTGACCTATTTACAAAGCTATGGGTCGGTTAAGTAGCGGTTCTATTCGTAATTCGAGGTTCTCGTTTCATTGTCAAGAACTCGATTGGTTGTTTGCTGGTTCTGAGAATTTCAAAACCATGTCTTTGATAAAAGCGAACAGCTCCCGTCGTATCAGTTTCGAGGTAACAAGGTAAGCCTCCCCTACAAATAATATTTTGTTAACTGCTATCTGTTCACCGAGGAAACATTAATGGTTGGAAGCCCCCGGTATAGACCGTGGATGTCAATTAGGCTTCCGTTGAAGCCCCTAAATTTTATTTATGGGGCATTAATTACGTAGCTTGCGTGGCGCGAATGCGCCATATTACGAATTACGAATTACGAATTAT
>JBCCDM010000604.1:0-2500 GCA_039030795.1 Cyanobacteria bacterium P01_A01_bin.84 | reverse complement strand
TTCTGGTTCTGGTTCTGGTTCTGGCTCAGGTTCTGGTTCTGGTTCTGGCTCAGGTTCTGGTTCTGGTTCTGGTTCTGGCTCAGGTTCTGGCTCTGGTTCTGGTTCTGGTTCTGGTTCTGGTTCTGGCTCTGGTTCTGGTTCTGGTTCTGGTTCTGGTTCTGGTTCTGGTTCTGGTTCTGGTTCTGGTTCTGGCT
The DNA here is from genome assembly GCA_039030795.1 of Cyanobacteria bacterium P01_A01_bin.84. Lineage (GTDB taxonomy): Bacteria > Cyanobacteriota > Cyanobacteriia > Cyanobacteriales > Nostocaceae > JBCCDM01. Next base: position 2,306 of record JBCCDM010000604.1, on the reverse strand, counting down.
CAGGTTCTGGTGGAGCATTTGTATCTTTTAAGTTCAGAGTTACTGAACCATTACCACCTACTGTATACCCATCTCCTGCAGCGATAGAAAATGTAGTTTGCTCCTCTCCTATGTCATCATTACGGGTTGCATCAGGGTCATCTGCTGGACGGTCTGGATCGTCAAAGATTGGTAGGGTAATAGTCGCTGTTTGCTCTGTAATATTGAAAGTAAAACCACTATTGTCAGCATTTCCTGAAACTAACTGACCTCCCGTTGTTGAAGCTTGGGGAGGTGGGGGAAATATATCAAAATCTCCCAGTGCAAATTCTTTACCAGTTCCTACTGTGATTACAACTCCGCCTTCTGGAGGTGGTTCACTGAGATTGAAAGTTAAGGTAACGGAACTACCTTCATCCTCTACTAGATTAGTTGTATCAGCACTTAAACTAATTTCTGGAGTGGTTGGTTCTGGTGCTGGTGGTTCTGGTACTTGACCTGGAAGCTCACTTGCTTCATCGTAAATAGTTACTGTAGAGCTACTTGTACTGGGATTAATAGTACCTCCGGAAACTGCTGTTACATTCCAGGTGATTTCTTGAGGACTATCATCTTGTCCATCATTAAAAATAGGTGCGCTAATGCTAGCATTTTGCTCAACAATGGTTACTTCAAAAGCAGAAAAATCTTGACCTGGAGATACGTCTACTGGAAAATCTGCTAGTCCACTTGTGGTCAAGCTGAATAAATCCCATTGGTTAATTGCTTGAGCAATACTACCTTCTAATTTAACAACCGTTCCTTCTGCTGGAGGTGGTTCGTTAAGGCTAAAGTTAAAACTAAAAGGTGTACCTTCACTCTCCACTAAAGTATCAGTACTAAGACTAAAACTAACTTCTGGTTCAAAATATCCTTGGTAGGTTTCTTGTAAATGTGGAGAGAATATTAAACGGCTATTAACTTCACCAATTTGACTATCTAATTCCCAAGTACCACCTTTGGTTTTACTACCAACGCGATTTTCAGAAGCAGCAATGTTTGCTCCAGTCAATTGATATAACTGTTGTAGAAATAAATGACCTATAGCCCCTTGTGCGACTTTACAGCCATAGAGAAAAATATCAGCACCTTGAAGGACTTTTGACCAGCTTTGTAATTGACCTTCATAATGATCAAGAGTTTCAAAACTCAGATTAGTATTACCTAAATATAAGCAACCAGATGAGCCATGAGAAACTATGTGTAAGCTAGATATTTTAGTATTTTCTTTTAGAACTTCACTGATTTGCTCAACACCGTTGAGCTTTTCATCTAGCAAAATTATCTGTACACTTGCCCTAGATTGAAGGTCTGCTATTAAGTCTTGAACATAATCAAGATTTGAATCAATAGCAACCAAGATTTTATCTGTCATGGGAAAATCTTTATTTTCAGAAACATTAGAATAATCTATTTCCATCAATGTTTTCATCAATGAGAATTTAGTCAATGCTTTACTCCTTTATTATTGAATATTTAAATCCGAATAAAATTGCTTCCCTCTTACCCTAGTCAATTAATTAATCAGAGTTTAGACCTCTTCAGAAATAAGACATCAAACCCTTGCTATATAAGGATTGTGTATTCTTTACCCGCAGATGTTTGTTGTCTTCATAACTTAGCACCGCTAAGTCTTCACAGGAATTTTGCTTATCTAAAAAATCAATTAAATGTATTATCGACAAGCAAAACCTATAATATTGACAATAAATCAACTACAGACCTTTTGAGCATCTTTTTTTGGCTGCGATCGCTTTTAATAGTAACTAGTTATACCTATAATCAATTACTATAGCCAAATTATTAGATATCTCCTGAATTTTTCAATATGTATAACCTGATACTGCTTTAAAGAGCTACTATGCTATACTTCGGAAATTCTTATGCAAGAGATACCGGGGTTGAATTTACAAACATTTATCTTCTTAGTGACAAACATCTTCTATAGATTAAATAGATACAATATGAAACTAACGTAGAGAAGCTCTACTGAACATTTCTACATTCTTTCCCAGAGATATTTAATTGCCATATGTTACAAAATATGACTCAGAAGTTGATAGTTGATTTTGTTAGCAAAACTACTAGAAAATAAATGTATTCATGCTACTCATTAAACTTAGTAAATTTACTGCTCACATATAAAGTAGTAAGGAGTAGCTAGGTACAACAAAATAACCATAGTTAAGAACTTACAATGTCCATTGATGTCACTAAAAATTAGTCATAAAAGGTGTTCTTGAAAAGAAATCTCAATAATATACTGAACAATATATTAGCACTTAACT
>JBCCDM010000603.1:0-2503 GCA_039030795.1 Cyanobacteria bacterium P01_A01_bin.84 | reverse complement strand
GTTTTTAATCTTCTTATAGTTATAAATAATACTATATTTCATGAAAATTAGAGATTAAAATCAAACTTTTCATGAGAATAAATGAAATAAATGATACCTAGGGCAACAATATAATTACTGTGTAAAGACATTGCATTGCAACGTCTTTACAAAATTTAAGAATTGGGTCGAGTATTAGTAATGATTACCAGCTTTGCGGTGATGAATTGCAGTCGTAGAATCCTTCTTCAGTAATTTACCCGTATTAATAATGGCATAAATTACCCAATGGTCGCTGCATTCCATGCGCTTTTCTACAGTACATTCCAAATAAGCTAAAGCATCAGCCAGAATCAGACAACCATTTTCAGCCTCTGTGGTTGTAAAGTTGACAAATCTGTCAGCACCAGGAGAAAAAGATTGACGGAAGTGCTTCACGTATTCCTGATGGTTGCCTTCTGCAATGATATTTAACACTAATTTTCCACCAGGATGCATCAAAGTTTCAATCGCTCTATCTTTAGCGATCGCAATTGTAATTCCAGGTGGATTAAAGGTCGCTTGGGAAACCCATGCACCCATCATTCCGGTGGAAACTTCTCCTTGTTTAGCGGTAATCACGCATACCGAACCAATAATACGTCCTACAGCTTGTTCTACTGGTGTTGCTGCGGGTTGGGGTAAGCGTAATTTTCTAGCTTTTCTTAAACCTTGGGCAAAATCTGTTCCGGTTTCCTCGCATTCCTTGAGAGTGACATCGTTCGGTTTAAATCTGGCTTTAAAGGTTTCAAATCCGAACTTAAAACCAGCATCCCGCAGTTTACCTTCAATTAAATCAAAAGCTTCACCACTCCAGCCATAGGAACCAAACACACCTGCAACTTTACCAGTATCTCCTACAGATAAAACAATACCAAGTGCCGTATGAATTGGAGTTGGTGCATTACCCCCAATAGTAGGAGAACCAATCACAAAACCATCACTCTTTTCTACAGCTTCGCGAATATCTTCTGGTTTCGCAAATTCGCAATTGATAGACTCGACAGCAACACCACCTTTAGTTAAACCTAATGCCATAGCTTGTGCTAAAGTTGCCGTGTTACCGTAAGCCGAAGCATAAAGTAGAGCAACGGTAATTTCTCGCTCGGTTTGAGACTGACTCCACTCTTGATAACCCTTAGTTAATTCAATTAAACCGTAGCGTACTAAAGGTCCATGTCCAGTTGCATACATCCGGATTTGCAACTCTGATATTTTCTCCAAAGCAGCCTTGACATGATTCGCATTTGGAGCCATCAAACAGTCATAATAGTAACGTTGGTCATCCTTGAGAATATCCCAGTCTTCATCAAAAGCCTCTTCGCTACAAATGTGACAGCTAAATAGCTTATCTGTGTATAAAATTTGAGTCTGTTGGTCGTAAGTGCATAAACCACCGGGCCACCTTGGACTAGGAGTAGGAATAAACTTCAGAAGATGACCCTTACCTAAATCTAAAGTTTCTTTACCCCGCATTGTCAGGATATTTAGTTCGTGGTCGGGAAAGCTATTGGTTAAATTAGCAACTGTAGGAAGGGCACAGACGAAAGTTATCTGTGGTGCTATTTCTAGGATAGCTTTGAGAGTCGCGACCCGGTTAGGACTAAAATGACCCAAAATTACATAATCTATTTTTCTCAAATCAAAGCTTTGACTGAGCGTTCGCAAATAAATTTCTGTAAATGTATCAGCAGGTGGGTCAATAATTGCAGTGCGATCGCCTTCGATAATGTAGCAATTAAGTGTAGTACCGCGAGCTAAAGCATATTCAATTTCAAATCGCAGACGAGTCCAACTGCGCGACCTCAGAGCAGTGGTATCAGTAGCAATAGGAAGAATTTGAACGTCACGTGGATTAGAGTCGCTCATAGTTTTTGAGTGGATGAGATTTTTTTAGAAGAAGGATGGATTACTAATACAAGGTAGGCGGAAATAAACTAACCATTTATTATGTGAAAGTGAAAAAAATTCCAATAAATTTCATTTTCAATCTAATAGTGAGTGTGTAGTACTTGATTTATTTATGCCATTTTGTACCAGCAAAAATAAGTTGAAATTATGAAATTTACTCTGTTATATACAAAAAAATGGTGATTCACAATCAGTTGTTCAAAATTTAAATAATGTATTTTTACTATTATTTTCTGATTGTCGAATAGAGGCAAATACACCAAATAATCAACTCTGTGAGATATGTCTATCCAAGCACAAAATATTGTTCATAAACAGTATTGATTAATGCCATTGATGAATTTATGATGATTTTCAGACAGAATTTACAAGACACTATTCTGAATAAAGATTTTGAATAAAAACTCTAGATATACTAGACATCTCCAATAATTAACAATAATTAAATATGTGCGTCGTAGAACCCCTGTAGAGATGTTCCATGGAACGTCTCTACGTTCTTTTCTGGAGATGTCTACTGGTAAGCTTTACTTTGTTGAGGTTGTGTAATTGATTTTAACTTCTAACTTGCACC